>NZ_JBVITE010000015.1:142499-164707 GCF_055575155.1 Kitasatospora sp. NPDC034533 | reverse complement strand
CGCTCCCTCAAGCCCGAAAGATCATCGCGTCCAACGGCCACGGTCCTCGCAACTCCCACAGATCGCGGGTGTTGCGAGGACCGTTAGAACCCAAGATCATCGGTGGGGCCCTCCCGCGCGCTGCCGACGATCAGCCGGCGTCGACCTGGTCGACCTTGTAGGGCCGGGGGCTCTGCGCCTCGGACTTGATGATCGAGGTGCGGTTCTTGAAGAACCGGTCGGCGTCCAGGTCGTGCTCCTCCAGGAACTCCAGCGTGGCCGCGTGGATCGCGCTGAGCACCGGGACGGAGGCGTTCTGGGCGTTGTCGATCATGGAGCGGTTGTCCCAGGGCTTGTTGGCCCAGGCGTGCCGCAGCCCGAAGGGCTCGGGCAGGCCGAGCCCGCCGCCGAGCCAGCCGAGCAGGCCGGGCATCCGGTAGAAGGGGGCGCGGACGGCCTGGCGGACGACTTCGTCGTTGTCGATCAGGGGGAGCTTGACGGTGCGCTCCTCCCAGAACTTCACGGTCTTGGCGACCGACTTCTCCTTGTCCTTGGGCTTGTCGAAGAAGACGCCCTTGACCGGGCCGAGCGCGTAGCCGGCCACGGTGATGTTCAGGACGTTGGCGAGCAGGGTGACCGTGACGGTGAAGGTCAGGATCAGCTTGCCGTCGTGGGTGATGAACTGGGTGGCGAGGTAGTGCCGGGGACCGCCGGTGAAGGTCTGCTTGTCGGCGATGGTCTGCACCGCGAAGTCGCGCATCCGGTCGCCGTCCATGTCGGCGTTGGCCGGGCGGCTGATCTCGTCGGCGCCCTCGCCGATGTCGAAGACCACCCACTGCTTGATGGCGACGTTGGGCATGCCGCTGTTGGCGACGTGGCTGATGCCCAGGCCCTTGAGGTGGGAGGAGATCCGGCGGATCAGGTCCCAGGGGTGGAAGGCGCGGAAGTCGGCGTGGCCCTCGGCGGGGTGGAGGGTGTCGGCCAGGCGCCATTCGCCCCAGCGGCGGCCGGCCCCGAGGATGCCCTTGGGCCCGGCGTAGTGGTGGATGTTGGTCTCCTGCTCGGCGTCCAGCCGGCCGAGCTTGTCGCGCAGGTCGACGGCCTTCTTGTCGAGGTCGTCCCGGGGGACGGCCTTGGCGACGGAGGCCGCCACGGCGCTGCCCTCGACCAGGGCCTGCCACCGGGAGCGCAGGTCCACGGCGGTGCGCTCGACGACCCGGCGGGCCAGGTACCAGCCGATGGCCGGGGCGAGCATGGTGACGCGCAGGTAGATGCCGAGGATGCCGGTGGCCGGCGGGCGCACCGCGAGCAGGACGGCGAGGGCGGCGGCCGCGACGAGCACGATGCCGCCGTAGACGGCCGCGTTCTTCGGGTTGTCCCGCTTGAGCCAGGCGCGGAGCTGGAAGGCGGCGAGCCAGATCAGGGTGCCGGGGAGGAAGAGCAGGCCGGTGACCACGGTGATGGTGCTGAGCTGCCGGTCGCGGGTGTTGCGCAGTTCCTCGGCGGCCAGGCAGTGTTCGACGACCTGGCGGGTGTCGACCCCGAAGGCCGGGACGAGGGGTTTGCGGCCGCCGCCCAGGGCGCGGGAGATCAGTGCCTTGCTGAAGGCCTCGCCCAGGTTGGGGCGGAAGAGCGCGAAGCGGCCCTTCTTCGCCGTGGCGTCGGTGACGGCGTCGACGAAGCCCTGGACCTCGCCGTCGCGGTAGGCGGTCGAGGAGAGTCCCTGGGTGATGGCGGTCTGCGGGCCGGCGTCGGTCCGGGGTATCTGCGCACCCGGGGTCATGTCGAGTGTGGTCACGGTGGCGTCCCCTCCTCCCCTTGTCAGCGGCAGGTTACCGTGCCGCGGCACCCCCGCGGGGATGATCGTCTGAAGTGCCGTCACCGGAGGCCCGAGGGGCATGGTGCCCAGGTCGGGGGGAGCCGATGCCCGCCGAGGTGCCCCTGGTGCGGGTGGGGCAGGATGGACGGTGGGAGCGAGGAAAGGGGAGCGGCCGTGAAGGATCCGGTGCTGGTCTTCGACGGGGACTGCGCGTTCTGTTCGTCCTGCGTGCGCTGGGCGGAGCGGTACCTGCGGCAGACGCTGGCCTCGGGGGGCTGGGAGGCGGTGCCGTTCCAGTGCGCCGACCTGGTGGGGCTGGACGGGCGCGCGGGCGGCCGGGGGGAGGTGTCGGCCGAGCGGGCGGAGCGCGAGGTGCTCTGGGTGACGCCGACCGGGGGGGTGTACGGGGGCGCGCAGGCGGTCGCGCGGCTGCTGATGCGCTCCGGCGGGGCGTGGGCGTACCTGGGCGCCGTGTTGACGGCGGCGCCGGTGCGTCCGCTCGCGGGGCTGGTCTACCGCTGGGTGTCACGCAACCGGCACCGGATGCCGGGGGGTACGGCGGCGTGCGCGCTGCCCGACCGCGGGGGCGCGGCCGGGGCGCGGTAGCGCGTCAGTCCGTGTAGCGCTCGGCGAGGGCGGCGGGCATGGGTTCGTGGCGCAGGTAGGCGCGGGAGAACTCGGCGGTGCCGTGGGTGAGCGAGCGCAGGTCGATCGGGTAGCGGACGAGTTCGAGTTCGGGGACCTCGGCGCGCAGCAGGGTGAGGCCGGTGCCGCCGGTCTCGGTGCCGAGGACGCGGCCGCGGCGGGCCGAGAGGTCGCCGAGGACGGCGCCGAGGTAGTCGTCGGGCAGGAGCACGCTGACGGCGGCGACGGGTTCGAGCAGGCGGATGACGGCGTGCTCGGCGGCGTCGCGCAGGGCGAGGGCGGCGGCGTTCTGGAAGGACGCGTCGGAGGAGTCGACGGAGTGCGCCTTGCCGTCGGTGAGGGTCACCCGGACGTCGACGAGGGGGTACCCGGTGGTGACGCCCTTGGCGAGCTGGGCGCGGACGCCCTTCTCGACCGAGGGGATGAAGTGCTTGGGGACGGCGCCGCCGACGACGTGCTCCTGGAACTCGAAGCCGGAGCCCGCCGGGAGGGGCTCGACCTCCAGGTCGCAGATGGCGTACTGGCCGTGGCCGCCGGACTGCTTGACCAGGCGGCCGTGCCCGGCGGCGGCGGTGCCGAAGGTCTCGCGCAGGGCGACCTTGGGTTCGACGGTGTCCACGTGGACGCCGTGGCGGGTGCGCAGGCGGTCGAGGACGACCTCGGCGTGGGCCTCGCCGGTGCACCAGAGGACGAGCTGGTGGGTGTCGGGGTTCTGCTCCAGGCGCAGTGCCGGGTCCTCGGCGCCGAGGCGGGCGAGGGCCTGGGAGAGCTTGTCGTCGTCGGCCTTGCTGTGGGCTTCGACGGCGATCGGGAGCAGCGGTTCGGGGAGGGTCCAGCCGTCGAGGGTGACGGGGTGGCCGGGGTCGTGGACGGTGTCGCCGGCGCGGGCGGTGGTGAGTTTCGCGGCGCAGACGAGGTCGCCGGCGACGGCGTGCGGCACGGGGCGCTGGAGTTTGCCGAAGGGGCTGGTGAGGGTGGTGACGCGCTCGTCGCCGTCCTGCTCGGCGGTGTGGACGGGTCCGGCCAGGTGGATCTTGGTGTCCGGGCGCAGGGTGCCGGCGTACACCCGCAGCAGGCTGATCCGGCCGACGTAGGCGTCGCCGGTGACGCGGATCACCTGGGCGGCGAGCGGGGCGTCGGGGTCGCACGCGGGGGCGGGCCGGGTGCGTTCGGTGGGGTCGGGGAAGGTGTGGGCGATGAGGTCGAGGAGTTCGGCGGCGCCGAGGCCGTTGTCGCTGGTGGGGACGGCGGGGTGGAGGGCGCAGGTGAGGACCTCGCGGCGCAGGCCGGCTTCGAGGGAGTCGGTGTCGAGGGGGTCGCCGGAGAGGTAGCGCTCCATGAGGGTGTCGTCCTGGCCGGAGATGGCCTCGACGAGGCTGTCGTGGGCGGGGGCGGTGTCGGGCAGCGGGGCGGCGTCGCCGTAGGTGTCGCCGGTGAGGAGGTCGACGCTGCCGTCGGGCCGGCCGTCGTGGAGGACGGGCAGGAACAGCGGGCGGAGGGTGTCCGGGCCCAGGTCGAAGGCGTCGTGGCAGGTGGTGAGGATGTCCTCGAAGCCGGTGCGGGCGAGGTCGAGCTTGGCGACCGCGATGGCGCGGGGGATGCCTTCGGCGGCGCACTCGCGCCACAGGGCGCGGGTGGGGGCGGCGACCGGGTCGGTGGCGGAGACGACGAAGACGGCGGCGTCGGCGGCGTGCAGGGCGGCCCGCAGGTCGGCGGCGAAGTCCGGGTGGCCGGGCGGGTCGATCAGGTTGATCTTGACGCCCTTCCATTCGAGCGGGAGGAGCGCGAGCTGGACGGAGCGCTGCTGCTGGTGCTCGATGTCCTCGTGGTCGGAGACGGTGGTGCCGTCGGTGACGCGGCCGGCCCGTCCGATGGCGCCGGCGGCGAGGGCGAGCGATTCGGCGAGGGTGGTCTTGCCCACACCGCTGGAGCCGATGAGGACGACGTTGCGCAGGTCCTTGGGGCCGGTGACGGCGGGTGCCTGGCCGGCTCGTACCGTGCTGCGGTCGGGCATCGGGGTCTCCTCCCGTGGCGCCGAGGCTGTCCTTCGCAGTCTAGGGGCGGAAGTCGCACGGGTGCTCGGTGACCGTGCGTGTGCGCGCGGGGGCGGGGTAGCGGCGGTGCGTGCGCCGGAGCGTGTCCCCGGCGTGGCTACGATGGGTGCGCCGGACGGGCTGATCCGCCCGGCCGTCTGCCGCGCGTGTTGCGCCAGGCGGGTATCTGGGAGATTCGGAGCGGCTGGGAAGGCCATGCTCAACAAATACGCGCGTGCCTTCTTCACACGTGTCCTGACCCCGTTCGCCGCGTTCCTGATCCGTCTGGGTGTGAGCCCGGACGCCGTGACGCTGATCGGTACCGCCGGTTCGGTGGCCGGTGCGCTGGTGTTCTTCCCGCGTGGGGAGTTCTTCTGGGGCACCATCACGATCACCCTGTTCATCTTCTCGGACCTGGTGGACGGCAACATGGCCCGCCAGCTGGGCCGGAGCTCGAAGTGGGGGGCGTTCCTCGACTCCACCCTGGACCGGGTCGCCGATGCGGCGATCTTCGGCGGCCTGGCGATGTGGTACGCGGGCAAGGGTGACGACAACCTGCTGTGCGCGGTGGCGATCTTCTGCCTGGCGAGCGGGCTGGTGGTGTCGTACACGAAGGCGCGGGCGGAGAGCCAGGGCCTGCCGTGCGACGTGTCGGGGCTGGTGGAGCGGGCCGAGCGGCTGGTGGCCAGCCTGGTGGCGGCCGGTGTCGCGGGTCTGCACAAGTTCGGCGTGCCGTACGTGGAGTGGTTGCTGCCGGTGGCCCTGTGGCTGGTGGCGGCGGGCAGCCTGGTGACGGTGTTCCAGCGGATGCTGACCGTGCGCCGGGAGGCGTTCGAGGCCGACCGAGCGGCGGCCGGGAGCTGATGGGGGGCGTCCTGCGGTGACGGACCGACTGGTGTACTGGGCGTACGCGCTGGGGTGGGGGCTGCTGAAGCACCTGCCGGAGCGGGTGGCCCGGGGGCTGTTCGACGGGCTGGCGGACTACGCGTGGCGCAAGCGCGGCAAGCGGGTGCTCCAGTTGGAGGCGAACCTGCGCCGGGTCCGTCCCGAGCTGGACGAGGCCGGGCTGCGGAAGCTGTCCCGGGCCGGGATGCGCTCGTACATGCGGTACTGGATGGAGTCGTTCCGGCTGCCGGTGTGGAGCCGGGCGCGGGTGGCCCGGGACGTCCGGGTGGAGGGCTTCGAGCACGTCCTGGCGGCGTTGGAGGCCGGGCGAGGCGCGCTGGTGGCGCTGCCGCACATGGGCAACTGGGACCTCGCGGGGACCTGGGTGGCGCAGCGGGGCCATCCGTTCACCACGGTCGCGGAGCGGTTGAAGCCGGAGCGGCTGTTCGACCGGTTCGTGGAGTTCCGGGAGGGCCAGGGCATGGAGGTCCTGGCGCTGACCGGCAGTTCGGTGAACGTGATCGGCACGCTGGCGCGGCGGCTGCGCGAGGGCCGGCTGGTCTGCCTGGTGGGGGACCGGGACCTGTCGGAGGCCGGGATCGAGGTGTCGTTCTTCGGTGAGGCGACCCGGATGCCGGCGGGGCCGGCGGCGCTGTGCCAGCGGACCGGGGCGGCGCTGCTGCCGGTGACGCTCTGGTACGACGGTCCGCTGATGCGGGCGCGGATACACCCCGAGGTGCCGGTGCCCGAGGAGGGCGACCGCAAGGAGCGCACCCGGGCGATGACCCAGGCGATGGCGGACGTCTGGGAGGAGGGCATCCGGGAGCACCCGCAGGACTGGCACATGCTGCAGCGGTTCTGGCTGGCCGACCTGCCGGTCCGTGAGACGGTGAAGCCCCCGGCGGCGGAGCGCGCCCCGGAGCCCGCGGCCGAGGCCGCCAAGCCGTAGGGCCGGGTCCGCGGCCCGCCCGTACGACCGTCCGAAGGAGCTTGAGGTACCCGTGAAGATCGGCATCGTCTGCCCGTACGACTGGGACGTCCCCGGTGGGGTGCAGTTCCACATCCGGGACCTGGCCGAGCACCTGATCGGTCTGGGTCACGAGGTGTCGGTGCTGGCGCCGGCCGAGGAGGGCGAGGCGCTGCCGCCGTACGTGGTTCCGGCGGGGCGGGCGGTGGCGGTGCCGTACAACGGGTCGGTGGCGCGGCTGAGCTTCGGCATCCTGTCGGCGGCGCGGGTGCGGCGGTGGCTGCACGAGGGGCGCTTCGACATCCTGCACGTGCACGAGCCGGCGGCGCCGAGCCTGTCGATGCTGGCGGCCTGGTCGGCGACCGGGCCGATGGTGGGGACGTTCCACACCTCCAACCCGCGCTCCCGGATGATGATCGCGGCCTCGCCGATCCTCCAGCCGGGGCTGGAGAAGATCCGGGGCCGGATCGCGGTGTCGGAGTACGCCCGGCGGACGCTGGTGGAGCACCTGGGCGGGGACGCGGTGGTGATCCCCAACGGCGTGGACGTGGGGTTCTTCGCGGAGGCCGAGCCGGACGAGCGCTGGATCGGCGGTGCGGCGAAGGGGGAGCCGGGCACGATCGGTTTCATCGGCCGGATCAACGAGCCGCGCAAGGGCCTGCCGACGCTGCTGGCGGCGCTGCCGGCGATCCTGGCGGAGCGGCCGGGGGTGCGGCTGCTGGTGGCGGGCAAGGGCGACGAGGAGGAGGCCGTCGCGGGCCTGGCGCCGGAGGTGCGCCGGCAGGTGGAGTTCCTCGGCATGGTGAGCGACGCGGACAAGGCCCGGCTGCTGCGCAGCGTGGACCTGTACGTGGCGCCGAACACCGGTGGCGAGAGCTTCGGGATCATCCTGGTCGAGGCGATGTCCGCGGGCGCGCCGGTGCTGGCGAGCGACCTGGACGCGTTCAAGCAGGTGCTGGACGGCGGGGACGCGGGGGAGCTGTTCCCGGTGGAGGACGCGCAGGCGCTGGCCCGTACGGCGCTGCGGCTGCTGGGCGATCCGGCGCGGCTGGAGGAGCTGCGCGAGGCGGCCTCGCGGCACGTGCGGCGGTTCGACTGGTCGACGGTCGGCGCGGACATCCTGGCGGTGTACGAGACGGTGACGGCCGGTGCGGCGGCGGTGGTCGAGGAGGACGTGCGCAGCGGGCGGCGCGGCCGGTTCGGGCTGGCCCGAGACTAGGGCGCCGGCCGGCAGGGGTTAGGGTCGGGCCGGTCCGTACCACTGCGATCCACGGGGGCGATGATGCCGCAGATCTCCGTCGACTACTCCGCCGAGCTGGCGGGCACCTTCGACCGCCGGGGCCTCGGCCTGGCGATCAACCGGCTGGCCGAGGAGACGATCGACGCGAAGCCGGAGTCGTGCAAGACGGTGTTCCGGCAGAGCGAGGTGCTGGTGGTGGGCACCAGCGGGGTCGCCTCCGACACCCAGGTGTTCGTGGAGTTCCAGATCTTCCCGGGCCGGTCGCCGGAGGCGAAGGCGGCGCTGAGCGAGGGCGTGCTGGAGCTGCTGGCCCGGTACGTCCGGCCGAAGCCGGGGACCCGGCTGTTCACGGCGGTGAACATCTGCGACATCGACCGCGACGGCTACCGGAACGCGACCGCCTGAGGGCGTTCCGGTGACACCCGGTAACGTAGCGGTCCGTGACTACCTGGATCTGGGCCGGCGTGGCCGTGGTGCTGTTCGGCATGTACCTGAGTTGGACGGCCGGCCGGTTGGACCGGCTGCACGCCCGGATCGACGCCGCGCGGGCGGCGCTGGACGCGCAGCTGGTCCGCCGGGCCTCGGTGGCGCTGGAGCTGGCGACGTCCTCGTTGCTGGATCCGGCGGCCTCGCTGCTGCTGCTGGACGCGGCGCACGCGGCCCGGCAGGCGCGGGACGAGCAGCGCGAGGTGGCGGAGAGTCAGCTGAGCCTGGCCCTGCGGGCGGTGTTCGAGGAGCCGGAGCAGGTGGCGGCGCTGGTGGCGGAGCCGGGGGGCGAGGACGCGGTTCGTGATCTGACGGCCGCGGTGCGCCGGGTGCCGATGGCGCGCCGGTTCCACAACGACGCGGTGCGGGCGGCGCGGGCGGTGCGCGAGCACCGGCTGGTGCGCTACTTCCGGCTGGCGGGCAAGGCGCCGTTCCCGCTGGCCTTCGAGATGGACGACGCCCCGCCTCCCGCTCTCACGCCCGAAGGAGCACCTGCTTAAGGTGTCCCCCGGATACGGCCTGTTTGTCGTATCCCGTCGTCCGGGCTGGACTTGGTGGCGCATGGATGGGCCATCCGGTCTGCCTACCATAGGGCGATAGCACTGATTCATCTTCGAGTGAGGTCTCACGTGTCCACCACCCCCACCACCGCAGACCAGCCGCAGATCGGTACCGCCCGGGTCAAGCGCGGCATGGCCGAGCAGCTCAAGGGCGGTGTGATCATGGACGTGGTCAACGCCGAGCAGGCCAAGATCGCCGAGGACGCCGGCGCGGTGGCCGTCATGGCGCTGGAGCGGGTTCCGGCGGACATCCGCAAGGACGGCGGCGTGGCCCGCATGTCCGACCCGAACATGATCGAGGAGATCATCGAGGCCGTCTCCATCCCGGTGATGGCCAAGTCCCGCATCGGTCACTTCGTCGAGGCCCAGGTGCTCCAGTCGCTGGGTGTCGACTACATCGACGAGTCCGAGGTGCTGACCCCGGCCGACGAGGTCAACCACTCCGACAAGTGGGCCTTCACCACCCCCTTCGTCTGCGGCGCCACCAACCTGGGCGAGGCCCTGCGCCGCATCGCCGAGGGCGCGGCCATGATCCGCTCGAAGGGCGAGGCCGGCACCGGCAACGTCGTCGAGGCCGTCCGCCACCTGCGCCAGATCAAGAACGAGATCGGCCACCTGCGCGCGCTGGACAACAACGAGCTGTACGCCGCCGCCAAGGAGCTGCGCGCCCCGTACGAGCTGGTCAAGGAGGTCGCCGAGCTCGGCAAGCTGCCGGTCGTGCTGTTCTCCGCCGGTGGCGTGGCCACCCCGGCCGACGCCGCGCTGATGCGCCAGCTGGGCGCCGAGGGCGTCTTCGTCGGCTCCGGCATCTTCAAGTCGGGCGACCCGGCCAAGCGCGCCGCCGCCATCGTGAAGGCCACCACCTTCTTCGACGACCCCAAGGTCATCGCGGACGCCTCCCGCAACCTGGGCGAGGCCATGGTCGGCATCAACTGCGACACCCTGCCGGAGACCGAGCGCTACGCCAACCGCGGCTGGTAACCACCCGCAGTTCCCGGGCCGGCCCGCCGCAGCGCCTCGGTGCGCGGCGGGCCGCGCCACGTAGTTCCGTCGTAACGATCGATAGAGGTTGAAGACCGTGAGCACTCCTGTCATCGGCGTCCTCGCCCTGCAGGGCGACGTCCGAGAGCACCTGGTGGCGCTGGCCGAGGCCGACGCGCTCGCCCGTCCGGTGCGCCGCGCCGAGGAGCTGGCCGAGGTCGACGCGCTGGTGATCCCCGGCGGGGAGTCCACCACCATGTCCAAGCTGGCCCTGCTGTTCGGCGTGATGGAGCCGCTGCGCGAGCGGGTCGCCGCCGGGATGCCGGTCTACGGCACCTGCGCGGGCATGATCATGCTGGCCGACAAGATCCTGGACGGCCGCGAGGACCAGGAGACCGTCGGCGGCATCGACATGACGGTGCGCCGCAACGCCTTCGGCCGCCAGAACGAGTCCTTCGAGTCCGGCGTCGAGTTCGCGGGCCTGGACGACGCGCCGGTGCACGGCGTGTTCATCCGCGCCCCCTGGGTCGAGTCGGTCGGGGCGGGCGTCAAGGTGCTGGCCCAGCTGCCCGCCGCGGACGGCCCGGAGAGCCGGATCGTGGCGGTGCGCCAGGGCGATCTGCTCGCCACCTCGTTCCACCCGGAGCTGACCGGCGACCACCGGGTGCACGCGTACTTCGTGCGCATGGTCGAGGAGCACCTCGCCGGTAAGTAGGCCGCCACCGACCGTGTGCGCCTCACCGGTGGCGACACCGGTAAGATCTCATCTGTTCATTTCCCTTTGGCGACGTAAAGGAGCTGGCGATGTCCGGCCACTCTAAGTGGGCTACCACCAAGCACAAGAAGGCCGTGATCGACGCCAAGCGCGGCAAGCTCTTCGCCAAGATGATCAAGAACATCGAGGTGGCGGCGCGCACCGGCGGCCCCGACCCGGCGGGCAACCCGACCCTGTACGACGCCATCCAGAAGGCGAAGAAGAGCTCGGTCCCGATCGACAACATCAACCGCGCCGTCAAGCGCGGTGGCGGCCTGGAGGCCGGCGGCGCCGACTACCAGACCATCATGTACGAGGGCTACGGCCCCAACGGCGTCGCCGTCCTGATCGAGTGCCTCACCGACAACCGCAACCGCGCCGCCTCGGACGTCCGCGTCGCGATGACCCGCAACGGCGGCTCGATGGCCGACCCGGGCTCGGTGTCCTACCTGTTCACCCGCAAGGGTGTCGTCATCGTCCCCAAGGCCGACGGCGTGGACGAGGACAAGCTGTTCGAGGTCGTCCTGGACCAGGAGCCCGAGGAGATCAACGACCTCGGCGACTCGTTCGAGATCGTCTCCGAGGCCTCGAAGATGGTCGCCGTGCGCACCGCGCTGGTCGACGCCGGCGTCGACTACGACTCGGCCGAGGCCAACTTCCTGCCCAGCATGCAGGTCGAGCTGGACGTCGAGGGCGCCCGCAAGATCCTCAAGCTGATCGACGCGCTGGAGGACAGCGACGACGTGCAGAACGTCTTCGCCAACTTCGACATCCCCGACGAGGTCGGTGCGCAGCTCGACTCGGAGTAACGGCCCCGCGTGACCGTTCTCACTGCCCGGCCCGGTGGTCCCTGGACCACCGGGCCGGTGTCGTCGGTCGGGTTGTCGGACCCGGACGGTAGCCTTCGCAGGTCGCCTGCGAGCGGCGATCGACGAGAGGCGGGGCGAGTGGTACGGGTACTGGGCGTGGACCCGGGGCTGACCAGGTGCGGGGTCGGCGTGGTCGAGGGCACGCCGGGCCGGCCGCTGCGGATGGCCGGGGTCGGCGTGGTGCGCACCCCCGCCGACGCCGAGATCGGGCAGCGGCTGCTCCGGGTCGAGCAGGGCCTCGAAGCCTGGCTGGACGAGCACCGGCCCGACCTGGTCGCCGTCGAGCGGGTCTTCGCCCAGCACAACGTGCGCACCGTGATGGGCACCGCCCAGGCCAGCGCGGTCGCGATGCTCTGCGCCACCCGGCGCGGCATCCCCGTCACCCTGCACACCCCCAGCGAGGTCAAGGCCGCCGTCACCGGCTCCGGCCGGGCCGACAAGGCGCAGGTCACCGCCATGGTGCAGCGCCTGCTGCGGCTGGACGCGCCGCCCAAGCCGGCCGACGCCGCCGACGCGCTGGCGCTGGCCATCTGCCACATCTGGCGCGGCGGGGCGACGAACCGGCTGGAGGCCGCCGTCCGAGCCGCCCGCACCGCACCCCGCGCCACCCCGGTGGCACCCCCGAGAACCCGTACCACCCCCGTGAGAGGGAGCAGCGTTCGATGATCGCCTTCGTGCAGGGCCCCGTGGCGGCCATCTCCTCCGGGACGGCGGTGGTCGAGGTCGGCGGGGTCGGCATGGCCGTGCAGTGCACCCCGAACACCCTGGCCGGCCTGCGGCTGGGCGAGCCGGCCCGGCTGGCCACCTCGCTGGTGGTCCGGGAGGACTCGCTGACCCTGTTCGGCTTCGCGGACGACGACGAGCGCGCCGTGTTCGAGATCCTCCAGGCCGCGCCGGGCGTCGGCCCCAAGCTGGCGCAGGCGATCCTCGGCGTGCACAGCCCCGACGCGCTGCGCGCCGCCGTCGCGGGCGGCGACGAGAAGGCGCTGGTCGCCGTGCCGGGCATCGGCAAGGCGAAGGCGGCCAAGCTGCTGCTGGAGTACAAGGACAAGCTGGGCGCCCCGCACGGCGCCGTCCCCGCGCAGAAGCCGCTCGCCGCCGGACCGGCGCCGTGGAGCGAGCAGCTGCACTCCGCGCTGACGGGCCTCGGCTACGCGCCGCGCGAGGCGGACGAGGCGGTCGCCGCCGTCACCCCGGAGGCCGAGGCGCAGGCCACGCCGGACGTCGGCGCCCTGCTCCGGCTCGCCCTGCGCGGCCTCAACCGCGCCCGCTGACCACCTGCCGATCTGTCTTTTTGTCGACACCGGAGACTCTGGAGCCCGCGAGGATGTACGACTCGGAACCCGCCGACCGGCTGGTCACGGCCGCCGCCGACGGTGAGGACCAGGCGGTGGAGGCGGCGCTGCGCCCCAAGCTGCTGGACGAGTTCATCGGCCAGGAGCGGGTGCGCGAGCAGCTGTCCCTGGTGCTCCAGGCCGCCCGCAAGCGCGGCAGCGCGCCCGACCACGTGCTGTTGAGCGGACCGCCCGGGCTCGGCAAGACCACCCTGTCCATGATCATCGCCGCCGAGCTGGGCGCCCCGATCCGGATCACCTCCGGCCCGGCCATCCAGCACGCCGGGGACCTCGCGGCGATCCTCTCCTCGCTCACCGAGGGCGAGGTGCTCTTCCTCGACGAGATCCACCGGATGTCCCGGCCGGCCGAGGAGATGCTCTACATGGCCATGGAGGACTACCGGGTCGACGTGATCGTCGGCAAGGGTCCGGGTGCGACCGCCATCCCGCTGGAGCTGCCGCCCTTCACCCTGGTCGGCGCCACCACCCGGGCCGGCCTGCTGCCGCCCCCGCTGCGCGACCGCTTCGGCTTCACCGGGCACATGGAGTTCTACGCCCCGGCCGAGCTCCAGCGGGTGGTGCACCGCTCGGCCGCGCTGCTGGACGTGGAGATAGACCCGGCCGGCGCGGCCGAGATCGCCGGGCGCTCGCGCGGCACCCCGCGCATCGCCAACCGGCTGCTGCGCCGGGTCCGCGACTACGCGCAGGTCCGCCACGACGGGCAGGTCACCGCCGGGATCGCCGCCCAGGCGCTGGACGTCTACGAGGTGGACGCCCGCGGGCTGGACCGGCTGGACCGCGCGGTGCTGAACGCGCTGCTGCGGCTGTTCGGCGGCGGTCCGGTCGGTTTGTCGACACTCGCGGTGGCCGTGGGGGAGGAGGCCGAGACCGTCGAGGAGGTCGCCGAGCCCTTCCTGGTCCGCGAGGGGCTGCTCGCCCGGACCCCGCGCGGCCGGATCGCCACCGCCGCCGCCTGGCAGCACCTCGGCCTGACTCCACCGGTCCAGACCACTCGCGGCGGCGCTCCGGCCCGGCCGGAGCCGTCACCCGCCGACGGAAGTTGACCGCCATCGGCTGAACGGGTGACTGGGCCCGGGCGGTTCCCGGCCGGGCTTCCCCTGGTGGCGCACGGAGGAGGCCGGAACGGCATCCGGCGAAACCGTGCAGGCGGAGGGTCGCCACTTTCGGCGGCAGGATGCGATGCTTGGCGTTGTCCGATCGATTCTGGGTCGCCTAGACTCCGCCGGACCGCCCCTCTCACCTGACGGGCCGACCAATACCACACAGGCCGCCGGCCGGCGGCCCGTAAAGGACCCTGGCTGCAGTGAACCTCATCATCCTTCTCCTCCCGATCATCGCGATCGTGCTCATGTTCCGGTCGCAGAAGAAGCGCCAGCAGCAGATGCAGCAGATGCAGACGGCGCTGGAGCCCGGGGCGGGGGTGCGCACCATCGGCGGCCTGTACGCCCAGGTGAAGGCGGTCAACGAGGAGACCGTCGAGCTGGAGATCGCGCCCGGCGTGGTCACCCACTTCACCAAGAGCGCCATCGCGGCGGTCCTGGACTTCCAGGAGTACGACGCGATCATCAACGGCCGCCCCGCCGATGAGGAGCTCGCCGAGCCGGAGGCCGAGGACGTCGAGACCGACGCCGAGCCGGCCGGTGACAAGCCGCTGACGCTCACCAAGGACAGCGCCGAGAAGGGCGATGCCGAGGGCGGGGCTCCCGCGAGCAAGTAGTACGGACGGGCAACCCGCCCGGCCGCGCGGCGCAGTGTGCCGCGAGCCCACAGGACCTCAGGGCCGCAGAACCGCCGTACCCCCGTCCAGTCAACGCACCGGCCGGGGGTACGGCCGGGAAAGTGGCATGGACAGGGAGAAACGAGCAAGGTGGCAACACCCAAGTCGCGCCCGCGCGACGGCTACCCAGGGCGGGCACTGGCCCTCATCCTGGTCGTCACCGTCGGACTGGTCGCCCTCATGTTCGGGACGGGCACCACCAAGCCCCGGCTCGGTATCGACCTCGCCGGTGGCACCAGCATCACGCTGACCGCGAAGTCGACCGATCCCAAGGCGCTCAACAAGTCCAACATGGACATCGCCGTCTCGATCATCGAGCGCCGGGTCAACGGTATGGGTGTCTCCGAGGCGGAGGTCCAGACCCAGGGCTCGGACACGATCATCGTGAACATCCCCAAGGGCGGCGACCGGCAGAACGCGGCGGACCAGGTGGGTACCACCGCCAAGCTGTTCTTCCGCCCCGTCCTGGCCGTGGCCCCCAGCGGCATCAGCGCCCCGGCGCCCACCGGCACCCCCTCCGCGGGCGCCACCGGCACCCCGGGTGCGACGCCGTCCGCCGGCGCCACCCCGTCGGCCACCGGCGCGGCCCCGTCCGCGACCGCGAGCGCCACCAAGCAGGGCCGCGCCGCGAGCGAGGCGCTGGCCGCCGAGGGCGCCAGCCCGACCCCCGCCGCCACCGGCGCCGCCAGCGGCGCTCCCGCCGCCACCGGCAGCGCGGCCCCGGCCGCCACCGGCGCCCCGACCGCCCCGGCCACCCAGCCGAGCGACGCCGACATCAGCGCCGCGATGACCCAGGGCACCGTGCCCCCGGAGCTGGCGGCCGCCTTCGCCGCCCTGGACTGCTCCAAGCCCGAGGTCCGCGCCGCCCAGACCGGCCCCGAGGACAAGGCCGTCGTCGCCTGCTCCCAGAAGGCCGAGAACGGCTACTACGAGAAGCTGGCCCTCGGCCCGGTGGCCGTGAAGGGCTCGGACGTCTCCAAGGCCCAGGCCACCATCGACACCCAGACCGGTGCCGGCTGGCAGGTCCAGCTCCAGTTCAACGGCACCGGCGCCGACGCCTTCGCCAAGGTCACCGGCCAGCTGGCCACCCAGACCCCGCCGACCAACCAGTTCGCCATCGAGCTGGACAACCAGGTCGTCTCCCACCCGCAGGTCAACGGACCGATCCCGGGCGGCAGCGCGGTCATCACCGGCCGCTTCTCGCAGGCCGAGGCGCAGGACCTCGCCAACGTGCTGAGCTACGGCGCCCTGCCGCTGGAGTTCACCAAGAGCGACATCACCACCGTCTCCCCGGCGCTCGGCAGCGACCAGCTCAAGGCCGGCCTGATCGCCGGCGCGATCGGCATGGTCCTGGTGGTCGCCTACTCGCTGATCTACTACCGCGGCCTCGGCCTGGTCTCGATCGCCGGTCTGCTCGTCTCGGCGGCCCTGACCTACTCGATCATGAGCCTGCTCGGCAACGCGATCGGCTTCGCGCTGAACCTGCCGGCGGTCTGCGGCGCGATCGTCGCGATCGGCATCACCGCCGACTCCTTCATCGTGTACTTCGAGCGCATCCGCGACGAGGTCCGCGAGGGCGCCCCGCTGCGCCCGGCGGTCCAGCGGGCCTGGCCGCGCGCCCGGCGCACCATCCTGGTCTCGGACTTCGTGTCCTTCCTCTGTGCGGCCGTGCTCTACGTGGTCTCGGTCGGCAAGGTCCAGGGCTTCGCGTTCACCCTGGGTCTGACCACGGCGCTCGACGTCGTGGTGATCTTCCTCTTCACCAAGCCGCTGATCACGCTGCTGGCCCGCCGCAAGTTCTTCCTGAACGGCCACCCGTGGTCCGGCCTGGACCCGAAGCGGCTGGGCGCCCGCCCGCCGCTGCGCAGCAGCCGTCGCCGTAGCCCCTCCTCTGCCGCCGTGAAGGAGGCCTGACACCGTGTCACGCTTCTCCAACCTGGGCCACCGGCTCTACCAGGGCGAAGTCAGCTTCGACTTCGTCGGTCGCCGCAAGCTCTGGTACTCCATCTCCGGCGTGATCGTGCTCGTCGCGGCGATCGGCCTGGCCATGGGCCTGCACCTGGGCATCGAGTTCAAGGGCGGCTCGGTCTACACCGTGTCCAAGCCGGGCCTGACGGTCTCGCAGGCACAGGAGACCGCGGACGGGATCGTCTCCTCCCACCCGCTGGTGCAGTCGACCGACAACGGCAAGATCCGCATCCAGGTCAGCACCGAGGAGGCGAAGAGCTCGGACGAGATCCGTTCCGAGCTCTCGCAGAAGCTCAGCGTGCCGCTGGACACCGTCGAGGCCCAGGTGATCGGCCCCAGCTGGGGCAAGCAGATCTCCCAGAAGGCACTCACCGGTCTGATCGTCTTCATGGTCCTGGTGACGGTCTACCTGGCGATCGCCTTCGAGTGGCGGATGGCGGTCTCCGCCCTGGTCGCCCTCATCCACGACCTCCTGATCACCATCGGCGTGTACGCCCTGGTGGGCTTCGAGGTCACCCCGGGTACGGTGATCGGCTTCCTGACCATCCTCGGGTACTCGCTCTACGACACGGTCGTCGTCTTCGACACCGTGAAGGAGAACACCAAGGGGATCACCAAGCAGAACAAGCGCACCTACAGCGAGGCCGCCAACGCGGGCCTCAACCAGACCCTGGTGCGCTCGCTCAACACCACCGTGGTGGCGCTGCTGCCGGTGGCCGCGCTGCTGTTCATCGGCGGCGGCATCCTGGGCGCCGGCACCCTGAACGACATCTCGCTCGCGCTGTTCATCGGCCTCGCGGCCGGTGCGTACTCCTCGATCTGCGTCGCCACCCCGCTGCTGGCGCAGCTCAAGGAGGAGGAGCCGGAGATGAAGGCCCTGCGCAAGCGGGTCCTCCAGCACCGGGCCGCGGCCGCCGCCAAGGCCGAGACCGAGGGCGGCGCCCCCGGCGACGAGGAGCCGGCGGACGAGGAGCAGCCCGCGGGTATGGTCGGACAGCGCGGCCGCTCGGCCGGCGCCGCCCGCGCCAAGGGCCGTCCGTCCACCAAGCGCTGACCCCGACCAGGAACCCGAGGAACGAACACCGTGACCACCGCCGACACCGCACTGGCCGACCTGCTGAACAGCCGCATCCGGGACGTCCCGGACTACCCGAAGCCGGGTGTGCTGTTCAAGGACATCGCGCCGCTGCTCGCCGACGCCGAGGCCTTCGGCGCCCTCACCCGGGCGCTGGCGGAGCGGGCCCACGCGCTCGGTGCGACCAAGGTGGTCGGCCTGGAGGCGCGCGGCTTCGTGCTGGCGGCCCCGGCGGCCGTCGCGGCCGGGCTCGGCTTCGTGCCGATCCGCAAGCAGGGCAAGCTGCCCGGCGAGGTCTTCCGGCGCAGCTACGAGCTGGAGTACGGCTCGGCGACGCTGGAGGTGCAGTGCGACGCCTTCGCGCCCGGTGAGCGGGTGCTGGTGGTGGACGACGTGCTGGCCACCGGCGGCACCATCGGCGCCTCGCTGGACCTGGTGAAGGAGGCCGGCGCCCAGCTGGTGGGCGTCGTGGTGCTGATGGAGCTGGGCTTCCTGGACGGCCGCGAGCGGCTGGCCGGGCACCTCGGCGGCGCTCCGCTGGAGACGCTGGTCACGGTCTGACGGATCGGTCGGAGGGCGGCGGTCGGAGCATCCGACCGCCGCCCTTCCGTTTCCTGGCCCGGCCGGATGAACACCGGGGCGCCCGGCTCGGTACCATGAAGATTCATCCCCCTCCCGGTTGTGTCCGACCGTTCGGGCCTCGGCAGGGGTCGGCCCCGGTGCCCCGAGGAGTTGTCCTTGCCCGACGAGGTTGTGCCCACGGCCGCAGCGCCCGCCCCCGAAAACCGTCCCACGCCCTCGGGGGCCACCCCGGCACGCCCGGCGCCGACCTCCTCGCGTTCGCTCGGCCCCTCCGGCCGCGGCTCCACCGGCGGCATGCGGGCCCGGCTGGCCCGCCTCGGCGGCCAGCGCTCCAGCGTGCTCAACCCTGTCCTGGAGCCGCTGTTCCGCTCGATCCGGGCCAACGACCCCAAGGCCGATCCGGCCCTGCTGCGCGACATAGAGCGTGCCTACGCGGTGGCCGAGAAGTGGCACCGGGGGCAGAAGCGCAAGAGCGGCGACCCGTACATCACCCACCCGCTGGCCGTGGCGACGATCCTCGCCGAGCTCGGCATGGACGCCCCGACGCTGATGGCCGGGCTGCTGCACGACACCGTCGAGGACACCGACTACGGCCTGGAGACCCTGCGCAAGGACTTCGGCGACTCGGTGGCCCTGCTGGTGGACGGCGTCACCAAGCTGGACCGGGTCAAGTTCGGCGAGGCCGCGCAGGCCGAGACCGTCCGCAAGATGGTCGTCGCGATGGCCAAGGACCCGCGGGTCCTGGTGATCAAGCTGGCCGACCGCCTGCACAACATGCGCACGATGCGCTACCTCAAGCGGGAGAAGCAGGAGAAGAAGGCCCGCGAGACGCTGGAGATCTACGCCCCGCTGGCGCACCGGCTGGGCATGAACACCATCAAGTGGGAGCTGGAGGACCTCGCCTTCGCGATCCTCTACCCCAAGATGTACGACGAGATCGTCCGGCTGGTCGCCGAGCGCGCCCCCAAGCGGGACGAGTACCTGGCGACCGTCATCGACCAGGTCCAGGCGGACCTGCGCGGCGCCCGGATCACCGCCTCCGTCACCGGCCGGCCGAAGCACTACTACTCGGTCTACCAGAAGATGATCGTCCGGGGCCGGGACTTCGCCGAGATCTACGACCTGGTGGGCATCCGGGTCCTGGTCGACACCGTCCGCGACTGCTACGCGGCGCTGGGCACCATCCACGCGCGGTGGAACCCGGTGCCGGGGCGGTTCAAGGACTACATCGCGATGCCCAAGTTCAACATGTACCAGTCGCTGCACACGACGGTGATCGGTCCCGGCGGCAAGCCCGTCGAACTCCAGATCCGCACCTTCGACATGCACCGGCGGGCCGAGTACGGCATCGCCGCGCACTGGAAGTACAAGCAGCGCGCGGTGGCCGGGGCCTCCAAGGTCCGCACCGACACCCCGACCCAGGTCCGCAAGGACGACAAGGCCGGCGCCGTCAACGAGATGGCCTGGCTGCGGCAGCTGCTGGACTGGCAGAAGGAGACCGCCGACCCGGGCGAGTTCCTGGAGTCGCTGCGCTTCGACCTGGCCAGCAACGAGGTCTTCGTCTTCACGCCCAAGGGCGACGTGATAGCCCTGCCGGCCGGGGCCACCCCGGTCGACTTCGCCTTCGCGGTGCACACCGAGGTCGGCTACCGCACGATAGGCGCCCGGGTCAACGGGCGGCTGGTGCCGCTGGAGTCGACCCTGGAGAACGGCGACACCGTCGAGGTGTTCACCTCCAAGGCGGAGAACGCCGGCCCGTCCCGGGACTGGCTGGGCTTCGTCAAGTCGCCGCGGGCCCGCAACAAGATCCGTGCCTGGTTCTCCAAGGAGCGCCGCGAGGAGGCGATCGAGCACGGCAAGGAGGCGATCGTCCGGGCGATGCGCAAGCAGGGCCTGCCGATCCAGCGGATCCTGACCGGCGACTCGCTGGTCACCCTGGCCCACGAGATGCGCTACCCCGACATCTCCTCGCTCTACGCCGCGATCGGCGAGGGCCACGTCGCCGCGCCGAACATCGTGCAGAAGCTGGTCCAGGCGCTCGGCGGCGAGGACGGCGCGACCGAGGACCTGGCGGAGACCGCGACCCCGACCCACGACAACCGGCGCGCGGTGCGCCGCCGGGCCAAGGGCGACCCGGGCGTGATCGTCAAGGGCGTCGAGGACGTCTGGGTCAAGCTCTCCCGCTGCTGCACCCCGGTGCCGGGCGACCCGATCGTCGGCTTCGTGACCCGCGGCAACGGCGTCTCGGTGCACCGCGCCGACTGCGTCAACGTGGAGGCGCTGAGCCAGCAGCCGGAGCGCATGATCGACGTCGAGTGGGCGGCCACCCAGTCCTCGGTCTTCCTGGTGGCCATCCAGGTCGAGGCGCTGGACCGCTCCCGGCTGCTCTCGGACGTCACCAGGGTGCTCTCCGACCAGCACGTCAACATCCTGTCGGCGGCGGTGCAGACCTCCCGCGACCGGGTCGCGATGAGCCGCTTCACCTTCGAGATGGGCGACCCGAAGCACCTGGGCCACGTGCTCAAGGCGGTGCGCGGCGTCGAGGGCGTGTACGACGTCTACCGCGTCACCTCCGCCCGCAACAAGTAGGCGGAGGCCCCGTCCGAAGGCGGCAGTGACGAAGGCCCCCGGGATCTCCCGGGGGCCTTCGTCGTCCAGCGCGTCAGGCGATCAGCCGCTGAACTCCTCCTGGCTCTTGTGCGCCTGCTCCAGCAGGGTGCGCACGCCCTCCAGCTCGGACTCCAGCTTGGCGGCCTTGGCGGCGTTGCCGGCCGCGCGGGCCTTGTCCAGGTCGGCCTGGATCTTGTCGGCCTTCGCCTGGAACAGGCCGACCATGCCGGCCGCGCGGGCCTTGGCCTCCGGGTTGGAGCGCTTCCACTCGGCGTCCTCGGCCTCGCGGACGGCCCGCTCGACCGCGTTCAGCCGGCCGTCCAGCTTCGGACGGACCTCGCGCGGCACGTGCCCGATCGCCTCCCAGCGCTCGTTGATCTCGCGCAGCGCGGCCTTGGCGGCCTTGAGGTCGGTGATCGGCAGGATCGCCTCGGCCTCGGCGGCCAGCGCCTCCTTGAGCTTCTGGTTCTCCACCTGCTCGGCGTCCCGCTCACTGAACACCGCGGAGCGGGCCTGGAAGAAGACGTCCTGGGCGCCGCGGAACCGCGCCCACAGCTCGTCCTCGACGTCCCGCTGGGCCCGGCCGGCGGCCTTCCAGCGGGCCATCAGGTCGCGGTACGCGGCGGCGGTGCTGCCCCACTCCGTGGACGAGGACAGCGCCTCGGCCTCGACGACCAGCGCCTCCTTGGTCTGCCGGGCCTTCTCGCGCTCGGCGTCCAGGGTGGCGAAGTGCGCCTTGCGGTGCTTGGAGAAGACCGAGCGGGCGTGCGAGAAGCGGTGCCACAGCTCGTCGTCGCTCTTGCGGTCCAGCCGCGGCAGGCCCTTCCAGGTGTCCACCAGCGCGCGCAGCCGGTCCCCGGCCTCCCGCCACTGGGTGGACTCGGCGAGCTGCTCGGCCTCGGAGACCAGGGCCTCCTTGGCCGCGCGGGCGTCGTCCTGGGCCTTGGCGCGGGCGGCCTTGCGCTCCTCGCGCCGGCTCTCGATCTCACCGGCGAGCGTGTCCAGCCGCTTGGCCAGCGCCTCCAGGTCACCGACCGCGTGCCCCTCGACGACCTGGGCGCGCAGGTGCTCCAGCGCGGCCTGGGCGTCCTTGGCGGCCAGGTCGGTGGTGCGCACCCGCTTCTCCAGCAGGCCGATCTCCACCTCGATGCCCTGGTACTTGCGCTCGAAGTAGGCGAGGGCCTCCTCGGGCGAGCCGGCCTGCCAGGAACCGACGACGCGTTCGCCGTCGGCCGTCCTGACGTAGACCGTGCCCTGCTCGTCCACACGGCCCCACGGGTCGCTGCTCATAGCGCGTCCTCCACATGACGTCGCGCCCGCGCCGGGGCGGCGCGCGTCCGTCGTCCACAGTTGATGTGCGACGGACCGAAAGAGTCCGCCGTCCCCGTCCGCCGTGCCTTGCTGCCGAGGGTGACGGCCAGGCGGGTGCGGGCACCCTATACGACGCCAACATAGGCGACCAGGACCGGTGCTGTCCGCATCCGGGCCGGGCGATTTCGGGCCGGGGGGGGGGGGGGGGGGGGGGGGGGGGGGGGGGGGGGGGGGGGGGAGGGGGGGGGGGGGGGGGGGGAGGGAGGGGGGGGGGGGGGGGAAGGGGGGGCACGCGGGGGGGCTGAGGGGGTG
>NZ_JBVITE010000015.1:0-142489 GCF_055575155.1 Kitasatospora sp. NPDC034533 | reverse complement strand
TACCTTTTTCCTCCCCCATCTGGCCAGGAATGTTCTGGCCCGGACCCCTACCCCCCCCCCCCCCCCCCCCCCCCCCCCCGGCCCCGGAGTCGGTCAGCCCTTCGCCACCGTAACGGAGCTGAAGGTGACGTCGGCCATCGGGTGGCCGTCCGGGGTGCCCTCCAGGGTGCCCGCGGCGGCGATCTTCTCGACCACGTCCAGACCGCCGGTGATCTTGCCGAAGGGGGTGTAGTTCGGCGGCAGCTGGGTGTCCTTGTAGACCAGGAAGAACTGGCTGCCGTTGGTGCCCGGGCCGGAGTTGGCCATCGCCACGGTGCCGGCCGGGTAGGTCGCGCCGGTGAGGTTCTCGTCCGCGAACTTGTAGCCGGGGCCGCCGGTGCCGCCCGGGACGGTGGCGCTGGCCGTCGGGTCGCCGCACTGGAGGACGAAGATGCCGCTCGTGGTGAGGCGGTGGCACTTGGTGTGGTCGAAGAACTGCTCGCCGGCCAGGAAGGCGAAGGAGTTCACCGTGTGCGGGGCCTTGGCCGCGTCCAGCGCGACCGTCACCTTGCCGCAGTTGCTGTCCAGCGTCATGGCGTACGAGGCGCCCGGGTCGATCGTCATGGGCGGCTCGGCCTGCCACGTCTTGCCGTTGGGCGCGCCCGGCGCCGGAGCGGCGCAGCCCTCGACCGGCTTGCGGGTCGGGGTGGTCGGCTCCGCGGCGCCGGTGGGCGCGGCCTGGGGGGTGCTCGCGGCCGAGGTCTTCTTGTCGTCCGAGCTGAACGCGCCGGTGGCGATCAGCGTGCCACCGCCCGCCAGCACCACCACGGCGAGCGAGGCGCCCACGATCGTGTTGCGGCGCTTGCGCGCGGCCGCGGCCGCGGCCCGGCGCTCCATCTGGCGCTCGTACTTCTCTCGGGCGAGCTGCCGCCGCCGCTGTTCGCTGCTGACCACCGGCCGTGTCTCCTACGGGATTGTGCGGGGAAAGTCGGATGGACTCCGGAGCGGATCATCGCACCCATCGGCGGCCAAGTGTAGGGACCGGGCCCGTAAGAACCCGGTGAACCCACCGCCCGGCGGCACCCCGCCACCGCCATCTGGTTCGCAACCGGACCCGGAGCGCCGGTAGGCTGCACCTGAATCATCACTGGCTGCATCGACACTGGTAGGCGCCGCAGCCGACCGCCGCAACCGAAGGACGCGCGTGTTCATCGCCGGATTCCCCGCTGGAGCCTGGGGCACCAACTGCTACCTGGTCGCTCCGGCGGCGGGCGAGGAGTGCGTCATCGTCGACCCCGGCCACCAGGCCGCCCGCGGCGTCGAGGAGATGGTCCGCGAGCACCGGCTGAAGCCCGTCGCCGTGCTGCTCACCCACGGCCACATCGACCACGTGGCCTCGGTGGTCCCGGTCTGCGGCGCCCGCGGCGTCCCCGCCTGGATCCACCCCGAGGACCGGTACATGATGTCCGACCCGGAGAAGGCGCTCGGCCGTTCCCTGGGCACCCAGCTGATGGGCGAGATCACCGTCGGCGAGCCCGACGACGTGCGCGAGCTCACCGACGGCGGCGTGCTGGAGCTGGCCGGCCTGCGGCTCACCGTGGACCACGCCCCGGGCCATACCAAGGGGTCGGTGACCTTCCGGACGCCCGGTGCCGAGGACCTCCCCCCGGTGCTCTTCTCGGGCGACCTGCTGTTCGCCGGCTCCATCGGGCGTACCGACCTCCCGGGCGGGGACAGCGCGGCGATCATGACCTCGCTGGCCCGGGTGTGCCTGCCCCTCGACGACTCCACCGTGGTCCTCTCCGGCCACGGCGGTCAGACCACCATCGGCCGCGAGCGCGCCACCAACCCCTACCTCCGACAGGCAGCGGGGGCGGCCGGCGCCCCGGCTTTCCCGCGACGAGGAATGTGACGGAAGAGAAGTTGAGCACCTTCACCGCCCCCAAGGGCACCTACGACCTGCTGCCCCCCAGCTCCGCGACCTTCCTGGCGGTCCGCGAGCGCATCGCAGCGCCCGCCCGCCGGGCCGGTTACGGCTACGTCGAGACCCCGGTCTTCGAGGACGTGAAGCTGTTCTCCCGCGGCGTCGGGGAGTCCACCGACATCGTCACCAAGGAGATGTACACCCTCACCACCAAGGGCGGCGACGAGCTCGCGCTGCGCCCCGAGGGCACCGCCTCGGTGCTGCGCGCCGCGCTCCAGGCCAACCTGCACAAGCAGGGCAACCTGCCGGTCAAGCTCTGGTACTCCGGCTCGTACTACCGCTACGAGCGCGCCCAGAAGGGCCGCTACCGCCAGTTCTCCCAGGTCGGCGCGGAGGCGATCGGCGCGGAGGACCCGGCGCTGGACGCCGAGCTGATCATCCTGGCCGACGACGCCTTCCGCTCGATGGGCCTGCGCGACTACTCGCTGCTGCTCAACAGCCTCGGCGACAAGCAGTGCCGCCCGGTCTACCGCGCCGCGCTGATCGACTTCCTCTCCGGGCTGGACCTGGACGAGGACACCCGCCGCCGCGCCGAGATCAACCCGCTGCGCGTCCTCGACGACAAGCGCGAGTCGGTGCAGGCCCAGCTGGTCGACGCCCCGATGCTGCGCGACTACCTGTGCGAGGCGTGCAAGGCGTACGACGAGAAGGTCCGGGAGCTGCTCACCGCGGCGGGCGTGGCCTTCGTGGACGACCCCAAGCTGGTGCGCGGCCTGGACTACTACACCCGCACCACCTTCGAGTTCGTGCACAACGGCCTCGGCGCCCAGTCCGCGATCGGCGGCGGCGGGCGCTACGACGGCCTGTCCGAGATGATCGGCGGCCCGGCGCTGCCCTCGGTCGGCTGGGCGCTCGGCGTGGACCGCACCTTCCTGGCGCTGGAGGCCGAGGGCGTCACCCTCGACCTGCCGGCCGCCACCGCCGTCTACGCCGTCGCGCTCGGCGAGGAGGCCAAGAACGTCCTGTTCGCCAAGGTGGTCGAGCTGCGCCGGGCCGGCGTGGCCACCGACCTCGCCTTCGGCGTCAAGAGCATCAAGAACGCCATGAAGTCCGCCGACCGGTCCGGCGCCCGCTTCGCCCTGATCGCCGGGGACCGGGACCTCGCCGAGGGCGTCGTCCAGCTCAAGGACCTGAGCACCGGCGAGCAGACCCCCGTCGCCCTCGACGCACTCGTCACCACCCTGAAGGAGAAGCAGCTGTGATCCGCACGCACGACGCGGGCACGCTCCGCCCGGAGCACGCAGGCACCACCGTCACCCTGGCCGGCTGGGTCGCCCGCCGCCGCGACCACGGCGGCGTCGCCTTCATCGACCTGCGCGACGCCTCCGGCACCGTGCAGATCGTGGTCCGCGACCTCGACTCGGTGCACGGCCTGCGCGCCGAGTACTGCGTCAAGGTCGTCGGCGACGTCCGGGTCCGCCCCGAGGGCAACGAGAACCCGGACATCCCGACCGGCGCCGTCGAGGTCGTCGTCAGCGCGATCGAGGTGCTCTCCGAGGCCGCCCCGCTCCCCTTCCCGGTCGCCGAGTACGAGCCGGGCACGGTCAACGAGGAGGTCCGGCTGCGCTACCGCTACCTGGACCTGCGCCGCGAGGGCCCGGCCAAGGGCCTGCGGCTGCGCTCGAAGGTCAACAACATCATCCGCCGGGTGATGGAGGAGAACGACTACCTCGACATCGAGACGCCGTACCTCACCCGCTCCACCCCCGAGGGCGCCCGCGACTTCCTCGTCCCGGTCCGCCTCCAGCCGGGCCACTGGTACGCCCTGCCGCAGTCGCCGCAGCTGTTCAAGCAGCTGCTGATGGTGGCCGGCATGGAGCGCTACTACCAGATCGCCCGCTGCTTCCGCGACGAGGACTTCCGCGCCGACCGCCAGCCGGAGTTCACCCAGCTCGACATCGAGGCCTCGTTCGTCGACCAGGAGGACATCCTGGCCCTCGGCGAGAAGATCATCGGTGCCATCTGGCGCGAGGTCCACGGCTACGAGATCCCGAACCCGCTGCCGCGGATGACCTACGCGGAGGCCATGGGCCGCTACGGCTCGGACAAGCCGGACGTCCGCTTCGGCCAGGAGCTCACCGACTTGACCGAGTACTTCAAGGGCACCGACTTCCGCGTCTTCCAGGCCCCGTACGTCGGCGCCGTGGTCATGCCCGGCGGCGCCTCGCAGCCGCGCAAGCAGCTGGACGCCTGGCAGGACTGGGCCAAGGCGCGCGGCGCCAAGGGCCTGGCGTACGTGCTCATCGACGCCGAGACCGGCGAGCTGCGCGGCCCGGTCGCCAAGAACCTCTCCGAGGAGCACCTGGCCGGCCTCGCCGCCGCCGCGGGCGCCAAGAACGGCGACGCGATCTTCTTCGCGGCCGGCAAGGAGCGCGCCTCCCAGGAGCTGCTCGGCGCCGCCCGCCTGGAGATCGGCCGCCGCTGCGAGCTGATCGACGAGTCCAAGTGGGCCTTCCTCTGGGTCGTCGACTTCCCGATGTTCGAGCCGATCGAGGACGACAAGGGCCAGTTCCAGGGCTGGCACGCGGTGCACCACCCGTTCACCGCCCCGACCGCCGAGTCGCTGGACACCTTCGACACCGACCCGGGCTCGGCGCTGTCCAACGCCTACGACCTGGTGCTCAACGGCTCGGAGCTGGGCGGCGGTTCGATCCGTATCCACCAGCGCGAGGTGCAGAAGCGGGCGTTCGACGCGATCGGCCTCTCCGAGGAGGAGGCGGCCTCGCAGTTCGGCTTCCTGCTGGACGCCTTCAACTACGGCCCGCCGCCGCACGGTGGTGTCGCCTTCGGCCTGGACCGCATCGTCACGCTGCTGGGCGGGTACGACACCATCCGCGACGTCATCGCCTTCCCGAAGACGTCCACCGGTGGCGACCCGCTGACCGGAGCACCGACCCCGATCACCCCGGCGCAGCGCCGCGAGGCCGGCGTGGACGCCCAGCCCAAGGTTCGCGAGGACGTCAAGTCCGAGGCTCAGCCCAAGGCCTGACGCCGCGTCATCCGCTAACCTGCAACGGCCCCGGACGGCTCACCCGCCGTCCGGGGCCGGTCCACAACGGTGTGTGACACAGGGAGGGTTGACCCATGCAGGTCACAACGAGAGTCGAGTGTCCGGACGACGCCCCGGCGACCAGGCGCGTCCACATGGCCGCGTTCCCCGGCCCGGACGAGGCGGACCTGGTGGACGCGCTGCGCCGCGATCCGGCCTGGCTGCCCGGTCTGTCCGTGGTGGCGGTCGACGAGGCCGGGCTGGTGATCGGGCACGCGCTGCTGACCCGGCTGCGGGTCGGGGACGGCCGGGGCCTGGCGCTCGCGCCGGTCGCCGTGGCGCCCGAGTGGCAGCGCAGGGGCGTCGGCGAGCTGGTCGTCCGGGCCGCGCTGGCGGCGGCCGAGGAGGCGGGCGAGAAGCTCGTGGTCGTCCTCGGCGATCCGGAGTACTACGCGCGGTTCGGCTTCAAGCCGGCCGGGCGGCACGACGTCACCGGCCCGTTCGAGGTGCCGGAGGCCTACTTCCAGGCGCTGCCCCTGCCGGCGTACGACGGCGGCCCGCGCGGGCTCTGCCGCTACCCCGAGCCCTTCGTCGCCGTCTAGACCCCTCCTCTCCTCCCCGTTCGATTTCCCGGGCCGACCCGGCCGCCCACGGCCCTGTCGGCCTGCGGATCCCGCCGCGGGCGCCTACGGTGAGTGCGCATCAGCGTTCGGCCGGATGGAGGAACCGAGAGTGACCGAGCAGCAGCGGACCGGGCGGCCGGAGAAACTGCCCAGGAAGCCGTACGAGCGGGAGCTGCTGCGGCTCCAGCAGGAGCTGGTGAAGCTCCAGGAGTGGGTGAAGGTCGAGGGCGCCAGGCTGGTGGTGGTCTTCGAGGGACGCGACGCCGCCGGCAAGGGCGGGGCGATCAAGCGGGTGACGGAGTACCTGAACCCGCGCGTGGCCAGGGTCGCGGCGCTGCCCACGCCGACCGAGCGGCAGAAGACCCAGTGGTACTTCCAGCGGTACGTGGAACACCTGCCGGCCGCCGGGGAGATCGTCCTGTTCGACCGCAGCTGGTACAACCGCGCGGGCGTCGAGCGGGTGATGGGCTTCTGCACCGACGAGGAGTACTGGCAGTTCCTGCACCAGTGCCCGACCTTCGAACGGATGCTGACCGAGTCAGGCATCCTGCTGCGCAAGTACTGGTTCTCGGTGAGCGACACCGAGCAGGAGCGGCGCTTCCGGGACCGGCTGGAGGACCCGATGAAGCGCTGGAAGCTCTCCCCGATGGACGTCGAGTCGATCACCCGCTGGGAGGACTACTCCCGGGCCAAGGACGAGATGTTCATCCACACCGACACCCCGGACTCGCCCTGGCACGTGGTGGAGAGCGACGACAAGCGCCGGGCCCGGATCAACATGATCGCCCACCTGCTGTCCACCGTGCCGTACCACGAGACCAGGGCGCCGCGGATCGAGCTGCCGCCCCGCCCGGAGCCGCGCGGCTACCAGCGGCCCCCGCGCGACCTCCAGAAGTACGTGCCGGACCACGCCGCCGGGCTGGCGTAGCCGCCGTGGCCGCCCGGGCCGTCGGAGCCCTCGCATAGGCTTCCGGTGTGGACGAACCGGACCTCTTCACCGCCGCGGCCGAGGAACGCCAGACCAGGGAGCCCGGCCGGGCGCCCCTGGCCGTACGGATGCGCCCGCGCACCCTGGACGAGGTGGCCGGGCAGCGGCAGCTGCTGAAGCCCGGCTCGCCGCTGCGCCGGCTGGTCGCGGGCTCCCGGGGCCCGGCGGCGACCAGCTCGGTGATCCTCTGGGGGCCGCCCGGCACCGGGAAGACCACCCTGGCGCACGTGATCAGCCAGGCGGTCGAGGGCCGCTTCGTGGAGCTGTCCGCGATCACCGCCGGGGTCAAGGAGGTCCGGGCGGTGATCGACGGGGCCCGGCGGGCGGTCGGGATGTCCGGCCGGGAGACGGTGCTCTTCCTGGACGAGATCCACCGCTTCTCCAAGGCCCAGCAGGACTCCCTGCTGCCGGCCGTGGAGAACCGCTGGGTCACCCTGATCGCGGCGACCACCGAGAACCCGTACTTCTCGGTGATCTCCCCGCTGCTGTCCCGCTCGCTGCTGCTCACCCTGGAGTCGCTCACCGACGAGGACGTCCGGGTGCTGCTGCGCCGCGCGGTGGCCGACGAGCGCGGCCTGGAGGGCGCGCTGGAGCTGACCGCGGAGGCCGAGGACCACCTGGTGCGCCTGGCCGGCGGGGACGCCCGGCGGGCGCTCACCACGCTGGAGGCGGCGGCCGGGGCGGCGCTGGAGAAGGGCGAGGCGAGCATCACGCTGGCCACCACCGAGACGGCGGTCAACCAGGCGGCGGTGCGCTACGACAAGGACGGCGACCAGCACTACGACGTGGCGAGCGCGCTGATCAAGTCGATCCGCGGCAGCGACGTGGACGCCACCCTGCACTACCTGGCCCGGATGATCGAGGCGGGGGAGGACCCGCGGTTCATCGCCCGCCGGCTGATGATCTCGGCCAGCGAGGACGTCGGCCTGGCGGACCCGACGGCCCTCCAGACGGCGGTGGCGGCGGCCCAGGCGGTGGCCCTGATCGGCTTCCCGGAGGCCCGGATCATCCTCTCCCAGGCGGCCATCGCGCTGGCCCTGGCGCCCAAGTCCAACGCCGCCTACCTGGCGATCGACGCGGCGCTGGCCGACGTGCGGCAGGGGCTGGCGGGTGCCGTCCCGCCGCACCTGAGGGACGCCCACTACGGCGGCGCGGGCAAGCTCGGCCACGGCAAGGGCTACCGGTACCCGCACGACCTGCCGGAGGGCATCGCCGCCCAGCAGTACGCGCCGGACGCGGTGCACGGCAAGGAGTACTACCAGCCGACCAGGCGCGGCGGCGAGGCCCGGTACGCCGACGTGGTGGAGTGGACGCGCGGGCGGCTGCGCGGGGAGCGCCAGGCGAAGAGGGCCGAGCGGAAGCCGGCGGCCGAGCCGGCGGCGAAGGCCGACGAGCAGCCCGGGGAAAAGGGCGAGTGATCCACCGGTATACTCGGTCGGAGTGCCATGTCCCGGGACGGCGGCGGGGGAGACCCCACCGACCGGCCGCACCAGCGGGGCACCGGCGGTAGGCCTCCTCCGGGAGGCCCGCACCAGGAGCGTCGCGCACCGTTTCGGTGTCGCGGACGGCCCGGTCTTCCGGGCCCTCCGTGTGACCAGCACGTCATGTGCCCGGCTCCGGAGAGCGGCTGATCCCATCGCGCAGGCGGCGGGGTTTTCTCCGGGTCGCGACATGCGACCTCCGTCAACACCTGGTGAAGCCGTATTCATAAGCAAGGAAGGTTTGGTTCATGGCGAACCAGAAGCGTCCCAAGGTCAAGATCGCGCGTGCCCTCGGCGTGCCGCTGACCCCGAAGTCCGTCAAGTACTTCGAGGCCCGCCCGTACCCGCCCGGCCAGCACGGCCGTGGCCGCAAGCAGAACTCGGACTACAAGGTCCGTCTGCTGGAGAAGCAGCGTCTTCGCGCCCAGTACGACCTGAGCGAGAAGCAGCTGTCGCGCGCGTTCGACCGCGCGAAGAAGGCCGAGGGCAAGACCGGTGAGGCGCTCGTCGCCGAGCTGGAGACCCGTCTGGACTCGCTGGTGCTGCGTTCGGGCATCGCCCGCACCATCTACCAGGCCCGCCAGATGGTCGTCCACGGCCACATCGAGGTCAACGGTGGCAAGGTCAACAAGCCGTCGTTCCAGATGAAGCCGGGCTACGTGGTGACCGTCCGCGAGCGCTCCAAGGAGAAGGTCCCCTTCCAGGTCGCCCGTGAGGGTGGCTACGCGGGCGAGGGCCAGACCCCGAAGTACCTCGAGGTCAACCTGAAGGCCCTGGCCTTCCGCCTGGACCGTGCGCCGCAGCGCAAGGAGGTCCCGGTGATCTGTGACGAGCAGCTGGTCGTCGAGTACTACTCGCGCTGACCCGGCTTCGCTCCTCGCGAACCACCAGCGAGCCCCCGCCGCCTTCCGAGGCGACGGGGGCTCGCCCCTTTGGTACGTGCCGTTGCCGTCAGAGGCCCTCGCCGGTCATCGCCGCGGCCAGCCGCAGGTGCGGGCGGGCCTCCTCGGCGCGGCCCTGGCGCTCCAGGGTGCGGCCGAGCATCAGCCGGGCGTAGTCCTCGGCCGGGTCCGCCTCCAGGATCCGCAGCAGCTCGCCCTCGGCGCGGCCGAGCTGGGCGGAGTGGTAGTAGCTGCGGGCCAGCAGCAGCCGGACGGAGAGGTTGGCCGGCTCCTCGGCCAGCACGCCTTCGAGCATGCGGGCCGCGTCGGTGTACGCCTTGGAATCGAAGTAGAACTTCGCCATGCGGTACTCGTCGGCGGTGTTGTGGACGGCCATGGTGCTCCTTCCGGGTGGTTCCTTGCCTCCTCAAGCAATCGGCAAGTTTCATCTATTCCGACCCCGTCGGGCCGCCCGCGCGGGCGGCCCCGGGGCGCGGCCCGGCGCGGGCGCGGGGTGACCGGCCGGTAGCCGGCGGATGACCCGGTCCGGAAACCGGGCGCCGGCGCGATAGGGTTCCCCTGAAGAACTGCAAGGCGAGGGAGCGCGCAAAGGTGTCCGTGGGAGAGCTGGCCGGATTGCTCGTCGCCGTGTTCTGGGCGGTCCTGGTCACCCTGCTCGCCGTGGTGCTGGTCCGCCTCTCGCGGGTGCTGAAGGAGGCCGCCGTCCTGGTCTCCGCCGTCACCGAGCAGGCCGTCCCGCTGCTGACCGACGCGGGCGCCGCGGTGCGCAGCGCCAACGAGCAGCTGGAGCGGGTGGACGAGATCACCGCCAACGTGCAGGACGCCGCCGCCAACGCCAACGCGCTCTCCTCCACCGTGGCCGCCACCCTGGGCGGACCGCTGGTGAAGGTCGCGGCCTTCAGCTACGGCGTGCGCAAGGCCGTCGCCCGGCAGCAGGGGACCCTGCCGCCGGTGCCGGCGCAGGCCGGCGAGCGCGAGGAGCTGGCCCGGCTGATCCGGGCCGAGGTGCGCGCCGCGACCGCGCCCAGGAGCGGCCTGCTCTCCCGGGTCCGGCGCGCGGTGAGGGGCTGAGGACGTGGTGCGACGCATCTTCTGGATGGCGGTCGGCGCCGGCGCCACCGTCTGGGCCATGAACAAGGCCAACGAGGCCGTGCACCGGCTCACCCCGGACAGCCTCTCCGGCACCGCCGCGCGCGGTGCGCTGCAACTGGGCGACCTGGCCAAGCAGTTCGCCCAGGACGTGAGGGCCGGCATGGCGGAGCGCGAGGAGCAGCTGAAGGACGACCTCGGACTGCACGGCACCGCGGTGGTGGAGCCGCGCGCCGACCGCCAAGTCCTGCGCGGCGAGCCGCAGTACCGAGCTATCTCGGCGGCGCCCGGTAGCCCGGCCGCCGCCCTGCCTCCGTCCCGCGCCCGCTCGCTACCCGGCGGCGCCCGCACCACCCCCCAGACCGCTGAAGAAACGCCCCGCCGCGCCCTGCCGCGCCGGGGCGGCACCCCGAACCGGAAGGACCACTAATGGAGTCGGCTGAGATCCGCCGCCGCTGGCTGCGCTTCTTCGAGGAGCGCGGCCACACCGTCGTTCCGTCGGCGTCCCTGGTCGCCGACGACCCCACCCTGCTGCTCGTCAACGCCGGCATGGTGCCGTTCAAGCCCTACTTCCTGGGCGAGGTCAAGCCGCAGTTCTCGCGCGCCACCAGCGTCCAGAAGTGCGTGCGCACCCTGGACATCGAGGAGGTCGGGAAGACCACCCGGCACGGCTCCTTCTTCCAGATGTGCGGCAACTTCTCCTTCGGCGACTACTTCAAGGAAGGAGCCATCAAGTTCGCCTGGGAGCTGCTCACCACTCCCGTCGCGGACGGTGGCTACGGCCTGGAGAAGGAGAAGCTCTGGATCACCGTCTACAAGGACGACGACGAGGCCGAGCTGATCTGGCGTGACGTCATCGGCGTGCCCGCGGAGCGCATCCAGCGCCTGGGCATGAAGGACAACTTCTGGTCGATGGGCGTCCCCGGCCCGTGCGGCCCGTGCTCGGAGATCAACTACGACCGCGGCCCCGCGTACGGCGAGGAGGGTGGCCCGGCCGTCAACGGCGAGCGCTACCTGGAGATCTGGAACCTGGTCTTCATGCAGTACGAGCGCGGCCACGGCGACGGGAAGGACGGTTTCGAGATCCTCGGCGACCTGCCGAGCAGGAACATCGACACCGGTCTCGGCCTGGAGCGCCTGGCGGCCATCCTCCAGGGCGTCGACAACCTCTTCGAGATCGACACCAGCCGGATGATCCTCGACCGCGCCGCCGAGCTGACCGGTCACGCCTACGGCGCCGACCACAAGGCGGACGTCTCGCTGCGCGTGGTCACCGACCACATCCGCACCGCGCTGATGCTGGTCGGCGACGGCGTCACCCCGGGCAACGAGGGCCGCGGCTACGTGCTGCGCCGCATCCTGCGCCGCGCCATCCGCAACATGCGGCTGCTCGGCGCCACCGAGCCGGTGGCCAAGGAGCTCATCGACGTCGCGATCAAGGCGATGGCCCCGCAGTACCCCGAGCTGGAGACCGACCGCAAGCGCATCGAGACGGTCGTCATCGGCGAGGAGGCCGCCTTCCTCCAGACCCTGAAGGCCGGCACCAACCTGCTGGACGTCGCGGTCACCGAGACCAAGCAGGCCGGCGGCGCGGTGCTCTCCGGCGAGCAGGCGTTCAAGCTGCACGACACCTACGGCTTCCCGATCGACCTCACCCTGGAGATGGCCGAGGAGCAGGGCCTCCAGGTGGACGAGGCCGGCTTCCGCCGCCTGATGCAGGAGCAGCGGGACCGCGCCAAGGCGGACGCCAAGGCCAAGAAGATGGGCCACGCCGACGTCGCCGCGTACCGCGAGGTCGCCGACAAGTCCGGCGCCAGCGTCTTCACCGGCTACAGCCTGACCGAGGGCGAGGCCACCGTGGTCGGCCTGCTGGTGGACGGCGTTCCGTCGCCGGCCGCCTCCGAGGGCGACGAGGTCGAGATCATCCTCGACCGCACCCCGTTCTACGCCGAGGGCGGCGGCCAGCTCGCCGACCAGGGCCGGATCCGGCTGGAGTCCGGCGCGGTGGTGGAGATCCGCGACGTGCAGCAGCCCGTCCCGGGCGTGATCGTGCACTCCGGCGGGGTGCTGTTCGGCGAGGTCGTGCTGGGCGCCTCGGCGTACGCCACGATCGACACCGAGCGCCGCCGGGCGATCGCCCGTGCCCACTCGGCCACCCACCTGACCCACCAGGCGCTGCGCGACGCGCTCGGCCCGACGGCCGCCCAGGCCGGTTCGGAGAACGCCCCCGGCCGCTTCCGCTTCGACTTCGGCTCGCCCGCCGCCGTTCCGGGCAGCGTGCTGGTCGACGTCGAGCAGAAGATCAACGACGTGCTGGGCCGCGAGCTGGAGGTCACCGCCGAGATCATGACGATGGACCAGGCCCGCAAGGCCGGCGCCATCGCGATGTTCGGCGAGAAGTACGGCGACGAGGTCCGGGTCGTCACCATCGGCGACTTCTCCAAGGAGCTGTGCGGCGGCACCCACGTCGGCAACACCGCCCAGCTGGGCCTGGTGAAGCTGCTCGGCGAGTCCTCGATCGGCTCCGGCGTGCGCCGGGTCGAGGCGCTGGTCGGCTCCGACGCCTACCGGTTCCTGGCCCGTGAGCACACCGTGGTCTCCCAGCTCACCGAGCTGGTCAAGGGCCGCCCGGAGGAGCTGCCGGAGAAGATCTCGGGCATGCTCGCCAAGCTCAAGGACGCCGAGAAGGAGATCGAGCGCTTCCGCGCCGAGAAGGTGCTGGCCGCCGCGGCGGGCCTGGCCGACTCGGCCGAGGACGTGCACGGCATCGCCGTGGTGGCCGCGCAGGTCGCCGACGGCGTGGGCGCGGACGAGCTGCGCAAGCTGGTCCTGGACGTGCGCGGCCGGCTCGGCTCGCGCCCGGCCGTGGTCGCCGCGTTCACCGTGGCGAACGACCGCCCGCTGACCGTGATCGCCACCAACGAGGACGCCCGCGGCCGCGGCATCAAGGCCGGCGAGCTGGTCCGGACCGCCGCCAAGACCCTCGGCGGCGGCGGTGGCGGCAAGGACGACGTCGCCCAGGGCGGCGGCTCCAACCCGGCCGCGGTCGGCGAGGCCATCGCCGCGGTGCGCGGCCTGGTCGCGGAGCGCGCCAGCTGATGGAGATCGGGGAGGGGTCCTGGAGGCCCCCGTTCCGGCGGGGCCGGCGGATCGCCGTCGACGTCGGGGACGCCCGGATCGGGGTCGCGTCCTGCGACCCCGACGGGGTGCTCGCCACCCCCGTGGAGACCGTCCCGGCCGGGGTGAAGTCGCAGGCCAGGATCGCCGCCATCGTCGACGAGTACGGCGCGATGGAGGTGATCGTCGGGCTGCCCCGCTCGCTCAGCGGCAAGGAGGGCCCGGCGGCGGAGAAGGTGCGGGCGTACGCGGCGCGACTGGCCACCCGGCTCTACCCGGTGCCGGTGCGGCTGGTGGACGAGCGGATGTCGACCGTCACCGCGACCCACGGGCTGCGCGCCTCGGGGGTCAAGGCGAAGAAGGGCCGCTCGGTGGTCGACCAGGCCGCCGCGGTGGTGATCCTCCAGACCGCCCTTGAGTCCGAACGGGTGAGCGGACGCCCGCCCGGTGAGAGCGTCGAGGCGGGCGGCTGACCGGCCTGGTTTAACGTCCCGATGAGGGGTCCGTGCGGACGCGTTCGCACGGACCCCTTTTTCGCTGGTTTCCGTGTCCGATTCGGATCGTTCTGTACCGATCCGGATCGGCCTGGGATCGCCGAGGGGACGCGAGCCATGACCGACCAGGACTTCCACCCGGGGCTCACGCCCGGACACCTGGGCGCGCCGGTACTGGAACCGGAGGGCCGTCCGCCGGGCGCGCCCCGTCCGCGCTTCGATGCGCCGGATCCGCACCGACGGCGTAACCGACTGGCCTGCGGGCTCACCGCGTTCGCGCTGATCGCGGTGTTCGGCGGGATCGGGCTGACCGGCTACAGCTGGTTCCAGGCGCAGCGCAGGCCCCCGGCCGCGGCCGACTTCGCGGGGCAGGGCACCGGCAGCGTCCAGGTCTCGGTGCCGGAGGGCGCCGGGCTGTCCCAGATCGCGTCCGCGCTGGTGCGCAACGGGGTGGTGGCCAGCTCGCTCGCCTTCACCCGGGCGGCCAAGGGCAGCGCGGCGGCGGCCGGGCGGATCCAGCCCGGGACGTACACGCTCAAGCTGCGGATGTCGGCCGCGGCGGCGCTGGCGGTCCTGATCGACCCGGCCAACGCCAACGGCCTGACCATCCCCGAGGGCTGGCGCGGCTACCAGATCTACGAGGCCATCGACAAGAAGCTGAACCTGCCCGCGGGCACCACCCAGAAGATCGCCCAGGAGCAGGGCGCCGAGCTGGGCCTGCCGGACTTCGCCAACGGCAGCCCGGAGGGCTACCTGTTCCCGGCGAAGTACAGCGTCACCGAGGGCACGACCCCCCTCGACCTGCTGAAGCAGATGGTGGACCGGGCCGGCAAGGAGTTCACCCGGGACGACGCCGCCGTGGTCGCGCCGAACCTGGGGCAGACCGTCTACGGGCTGATCACCGTGGCCAGCATGGTCCAGGGCGAGGCCGACAACACCGAGGACATGGGCAAGGTGGCCCGGGTGATCTACAACCGGCTGGCCAAGGGCATGCCCCTCCAGCTGGACTCCACCATCAACTACGCGCTCGGCCGGTCGACGCTGAACACCTCGGTGACCGACACCCGGCTGGACTCCCCGTACAACACCTATCTGCACCCCGGGCTGCCGCCGACCCCGATCTCCAACCCGGGGCGGCAGGCGATCATGGCGGCGCTGGACCCGACGCCCGGTGACTGGCTGTACTTCGTCACCGTCAAGCCGGGCGACACGCGGTTCACCGACAGCTTCGACGTGCAGCAGCGCAACGTGGCGGAGTTCAACGCCAACCGGGCGGCGGCCAAGCCCAGCACCTCCGGCTCCTCCGGCCCGGCCTCCCCGGCGGCCCCGGATCCGGGCGCGGGAGGCTCCGGCTCGGGTGCGGCGACTCCGTGACGGTCTTGTGCGCCCCCGGTGAGATCGCTCACCGACCGTGCGTCCGCCCGGCCGGGGGTAAGGCTGCGGTACGGTAACGTCTCCCTCCAGGCGCTGCGCTAGCACGCCGGTTCGAGAATCAGCCGGGACGACGCCGTCCCGGACGGCCGGTTCGATCCTCCGGTCGTCACTGTCGGTTAAGGGGATCGATGACCGATCTGGGTGGGGGCTACGGCCCCCAGGGCGAGCCGTGGCACCCCGGTGATCCTGGGCACGACGGCCGGCAGCCGGTCCCCGGCCAGCAGGACGGCCAGTGGCAGCAGCAGTACCCGCAGCAGGGTCAGCAGGTCCAGCAGCCGTACGGGGACGTGCAGCCGGGGTACGCGCAGCAGCACCAGCAGCAGATGATGGCGCAGCAGCAGGGCTACCCGCAGCAGCAACACCAGCAGCAGATGATGCAGCAGCAGGGCTACCCGGGCGGTCAGCAGGGGTTCGTCCAGCAGCCGCGGTACCCCCAGCAGGGGTACCCGCAGCAGGTGCAGCAGGGGTACGGGCAGCAGCTGTCCCAGCAGCAGGTGCCGGTGCAGCAGCAGGGCTACCCGCAGCAGGGCTTCCCCGGCGCCCAGCAGCAGGTCCAGCAACAGCAGGCTCAGCAGCCACAGCAGCAGGTTCAGCCGCAGCACGCCCAGCAGCAGGTCCCGCCGCAGCAGCCGGCTCCCGCGCCCGCTCCGGCCGGCGGCCCCGGCCCGGACGGGATCGACTGGGAGGCCGAGGCCGCCGCGCTGGAGGCCGGCGTCGGCCCGGCGGGCGGTGCGCACGAGGCCGGGACGGGCGAGTGGGACGGCCACGAGGACGGCCGCCACCCGCACGACGGATACCCGGACGAGTACACCGGGGCCGAGGAGACGGGCTTCCTCGGGGAGCGGGACGAGTCCCGCGAGGCGCAGAAGAAGCGCAAGGAGAAGGGCAAGAAGTCGGGCCGCCGCAACGGCGGCGCCTGCCTGCTGGCCTCCGTGGTGCTGCTCGGTGCGGTGGGCGGGGCCGGCTGGTGGGGCTACGGCTTCTACCAGAAGCACTTCGGCCCGGCGCCGGACTTCACCGGCGAGGGCACCGGCTCCGTCCAGGTCGAGGTCAAGAAGGGCGCGGTCGGCGGGCAGATCGGCCTGGCGCTGAAGAACGCCGGCGTGGTCAAGAGCGTCGACGCGTTCAACGAGGCCTGCAAGGCCGAGCCCAAGTGCGGCACCATCCAGTACGGCTACTACGGGCTGAAGAAGGAGATGCCGGCCGCCGCCGCGCTCAAGGAGCTGCTCGCCCAGGCGGGCGGTGCGGCGATCGTGGTGCCGGAGGGCAAGAACTCCAGCGAGATCTACGCCATGATCGACGGCAAGCTGAAGCTGGAGAAGGGCACCACGGCGGGCGTCGCCCAGGCGCAGGTCGCCGAACTCGGCCTGCCGGCCTACGCGAACGGCAACATCGAGGGCTTCCTCTGGCCGACCCGCTACAACATCGCCGAGGGCATGAAGCCCGAGGACCTGCTCAAGCAGATGGTGAAGAACGCCACCGAGAAGTACGCCAACCTGGACTCCCAGGCCGCCTCGGTGGGCCTGAAGAACGGGTACGAGGTGCTCATCGAGGCGAGCATCCTCCAGCGCGAGGGCAACAACCCGGCGGACTTCGCCAAGATGGCCAAGACGATCCAGAACCGGCTGGCGGCCGGCGGCGAGATCAACCACCGGCTCGGCATGGACACCACGCTCCAGTACTCGCTGAACCGCAAGGACCTCGACCGCAAGGACATGGACGACGCGTCCAACAAGTACAACACCTACATCAACCCGGGCCTGCCGCCCGGGCCGATCTCCAACCCCGGTGACGACGCGCTCAGCGCGGTGCTGCACCCGGCGGACGGGAAGTGGCTGTACTTCATCGCGATGTCCCCGACCGAGACCCGGTTCGCCGAGACGAGCAAGGAGCACTACGCCAACGTCAAGGAGTACTGCCAGTCGGCCGGGCAGGGCTTCGACGAGGCGCGCGGCCACTGCACCACCAAGAAGTAGCCACGGGCCGGACGAGGGTCCGGCAGTCCTCGGAGAGGCAGCGTTGACCAGCAAGCACCGGGCGGCCGTCCTCGGCTCGCCGATTGCCCACTCGCTCTCGCCGGACCTGCACCGGGCCGCCTTCGCGGCGCTCGGGCTGGACGGCTGGCGCTACGACCGCTTCGAGGTGGACGAGGCCGGGCTGCCCGGGTTCGTCGCCGGCCTGGACGAGGCCGAGTGGGCCGGGCTGTCGCTCACCATGCCGCTGAAGCGGGCGGTCATCCCGCTGCTGGACGAGGTCAGCGCCACGGCCCGGGCGGTGGACGCGGTGAACACCGTGGTGTTCACCGCCGACGGCCGCCGCACCGGGGACAACACCGACGTCCCCGGGCTGGTCAACGCGCTGCGCGAGCGCGGGATCACCGAGGTGCCCGAGGCGGCCGTGCTGGGCGCCGGGGCCACCGCCTCCTCGGCGCTGGCCGCGCTCGCCCAGGTCTGCACCGGCGAGGTGACGGTCTACGTGCGCAGCGCCGGGCGGGCGCGGGAGATGGCCGAGCTGGGCGAGCGGCTGGGCGTGGCCGTCCGCACCGCCGACTGGGAGCGCGGGGCCGAGGCGCTGGCCCGGCCGCTGACCGTCTCCACCACGCCGGTCGGCGCGACCGACGCCTTCGCCGAGGCGCTGCCCGCCGAGCCGGGCGCGCTGTTCGACGTGCTGTACCACCCCTGGCCGACGGCGCTGGCCGCCGCCTGCGCCGGGCGCGGGGCGACGATCCTGGGCGGGCTGGACCTGCTGGTGCACCAGGCGGTGCTGCAGAGCGAGGCCTTCACCGGGCGGACGCCCGGGCCCCTGGCGGCGATGCGCGAGGCGGGGGAGAAGGCGCTCGCCGGGCGCTGAACCGGGGGCCTACCTGACGGAGTCGGGGCCGGATCGCGGTCCGTAGCTGTCCGTCACCCGGACTGTGCTCCCGGGGGCGGCCGGGGCATGAAAGGATTCGGACAGAAGGCACGCCCGGGCGGGCCCCGGCGGTGCCGAGGTCCGGTCCGCTGATGAAGGAGCTCCGTTGGGTACGTTGCGCTGGCTGACGGCGGGGGAGTCGCACGGCCCCGCACTCGTCGCGACGCTGGAAGGCCTGCCCGCCGGTGTACCGGTCACCACCGACGTGGTGGCCGACGCGCTGGCGCGCCGCCGGCTCGGTTACGGCCGCGGGGCGCGGATGAAGTTCGAGCAGGACGAGGTGACCTTCCTCGGCGGCGTCCGGCACGGGCTCACCATGGGCAGCCCCGTCGCGATCATGGTCGGCAACACCGAGTGGCCGAAGTGGGAGCAGGTCATGTCGGCCGACCCGGTCGACCCCGAGGTGCTGGCGGGCCTGGCCCGCAACGAGGCGCTCACCCGCCCCCGGCCCGGCCACGCCGACCTGGCCGGCATGCAGAAGTACTCGATCGACGAGGCCCGTCCGATCCTGGAGCGCGCCAGCGCCCGGGAGACGGCCGCCCGGGTCGCGCTCGGCGCCGTCGCCCGCGCGTACCTGCGCGAGGTGGCCGGGATCGAGATCGTCAGCCACGTGGTCGAGCTGGCCGCCGCCAAGGCGCCCGCCGGTGTGGTGCCGCTGCCCTCGGACGAGGCCCGGCTGGACGAGGACCCGGTGCGCTGCCTGGACGCCGACGCCTCGAAGGCGATGGTCGCCGAGATCGACCAGGCCCACAAGGACGGCGACACCCTCGGCGGGGTGGTCGAGGTGCTGGCGTACGGGGTGCCGGTGGGCCTCGGCTCGCACGTGCACTGGGACCGCCGGCTGGACGCGCGGCTGGCCGCCGCGCTGATGGGCATCCAGGCGATCAAGGGCGTCGAGGTCGGCGACGGCTTCGAGCTGGCCCGGGTGCCGGGCTCCAAGGCGCACGACGAGATCGTCCCGACCGCCGAGGGCGTCAAGCGCACCTCCGGCCGTTCCGGCGGCACCGAGGGCGGTCTGACCACCGGCGAGGTGCTGCGGGTGCGCGCCGCGATGAAGCCGATCGCCACCGTGCCTCGGGCCCTCCAGACCCTGGACGTGCGCACCGGCGAGCCGGCCAAGGCGCACCACCAGCGCTCGGACGTCTGCGCGGTGCCGGCCGCCGGCATCGTCGCCGAGGCGATGGTCGCGCTGGTGCTGGCCGACGCGGTGAACGAGAAGTTCGGCGGCGACAACGTCTCCGAGACCCGCCGCAACGTGCAGGGCTACCTCGACAACCTGATCGTCCGATGACGAGCCCCCTCGTGGTGCTGGTCGGCCCGCCCGGCAGTGGCAAGTCCACCGTCGGGCGGGCCCTGGCCGAGCGCCTGGGCGTGGGCTTCCGGGACACCGACGCCGACGTCGAGGCGACGGCCGGCAAGCCGATCCCGGAGATCTTCATCGACGAGGGCGAGGCGCACTTCCGCGAGCTGGAGGCCCGCGCGGTGCGCGCGGCCGCCGAGGGGCACGGCGGAGTGCTGGCGCTCGGCGGCGGCGCGGTGATGGCGGAGGCCACCCGCGAGCTGCTGCGCGAGCTGCCGGTGGTCTTCCTGGAGGTCCCGCTCGGCGACGCGGTCAAGCGGGTCGGCCTGGACGCCCCGCGCCCGCTGCTGGCCGTCAACCCGCGGGCCCGCTGGCGCGAGCTGATGGAGGCCCGCCGCCCCCTCTACCTGGAGGTGGCCACCGCCGTCGTCGACACCGCCGACCGCACCCCCGAGCAGGTCGCGGACGCCGTACTGGAAGCACTGGAGCTGAAGACCCCCCATGACTGACACCACCGTCAGGATCCACGTCGGCGGCAGCGCCGGCCACGACCCGTACGACGTGCTGATCGGGCACCAGCTGCTCGGCGAGCTGGCGCCGCTGATCGGCGCCCAGGCCAAGCGGGTCGCGATCATCCACCCGGAGGCGCTGGCCGCCACCGCCGACGCGATCCGCGAGGACCTGGTCGCCGAGGGCTACGAGGCCATCGCGCTCCAGGTGCCCAACGCCGAGGAGGCCAAGAGCGCCGAGGTCGCCGCGTACTGCTGGTCGGTGCTCGGGCAGACCGGCTTCACCCGCAGCGACGTCATCGTCGGCCTCGGCGGCGGCGCCACCACCGACCTGGCCGGGTTCGTCGCCGCCACCTGGCTGCGCGGGGTGCGCTGGGTCTCCATGCCCACCACGCTGCTCGGCATGGTCGACGCGGCGGTCGGCGGCAAGACCGGCATCAACATCGCCGAGGGCAAGAACATGGTCGGCGCCTTCCACCCGCCGGTGGGCGTGCTGGCCGACCTCGGCACCCTGGAGACCGTGCCCAAGCACGACTACGTCTCCGGCCTGGCCGAGGTCATCAAGTGCGGCTTCATCGCCGACCCGGCCATCCTCGACCTGATCGAGACCGACCCGGAGGGCGCCAGGACGCCGGCCGGACCGCACACCGTCGAGCTGATCCGCCGGGCCATCCAGGTCAAGGCCGACGTCGTCTCCGGGGACCTCAAGGAATCCGGGCAGCGCGAGATCCTCAACTACGGCCACACCCTCGGGCACGCCATCGAGCGCAACGAGCGGTACAAGTGGCGGCACGGCGCCGCGATCTCCATCGGCATGCTCTTCGCCGCCGAACTCGGCCGCCTGGCCGGGCGGCTGGACGACGCGACGGCCGACCGGCACCGTACCGTGCTGGCCTCGGTCGGCCTGCCGCTGAGCTACCGGGCGGACGCCTGGCCGAAGCTGCTGGACGCGATGAAGATCGACAAGAAGACGCGCGGCGACCTGCTGCGCTTCATCGTGCTGGACGGCCTGGGCAAGACCTCGGTCCTGGAGGGCCCGGACCCGTCGCTGCTGGTCGCCGCGTACGCGGAGGTCTCGGCGTGACCAGGGTGATGGTGCTCAACGGCCCCAACCTCGGCCGGCTGGGCAGCCGCGAGCCGGACGTCTACGGCGCCACCTCGTACGCCGGGCTGGTCGAGCGCTGCACCGCGCTGGGCCGGGAGCTCGGCTTCGAGGTCGAGGTGCACGAGACCAACTCCGAGCAGCGGATGGTGGAGTGGCTGCACGAGGCGGCCGACGGGAAGGTGCCGGTGGTGATCAACCCCGGTGCCTTCACCCACTACTCGTACGCGATGCGGGACGCCGCGGCCCAGCGCACCGCACCGCTGATCGAGGTGCACATCTCCAACCCGTACGCGCGGGAGACCTTCCGCCACAACTCCGTGATCGCCGCGGTCGCCTCCGGCACCATCGCCGGCTTCGGGCTCGGCTCCTACGAGCTGGCGCTGCGCGCGCTGGCCGAGCGGCTCACCACGCGCTGAGGGCCCGCCCTGCCGGTCAGCGCGCACCCGGGAACGGGCGGCAAGAGGGGCCCGGGCACCGGCCCGGCGGCGGACTGTGCCCGCCGCCGGGCCTGCGTGTAATGTCCCCGCTGAGAGGTGTCGGGAGGTGGGAGCCGTGGCGCAGTACGCCGGAGGCGGGCAGGTCCCGCCGCGTCCTGTCGCCCCGCCGGTGCCGCCGGGGGGCGGAGCGCGGGGGACGTCGTCGGGGGCGCAGGCCTCCCCTCCGTCCCCGCCGGTCCGGCCGGCGCCCGCCGCTCCGGCCGCGCCCGGGCCCACCGGGTGCCCCGCTCAGGCTCCGGCCCCCGCCGCCCGTCCGGCTCCGGCTCCGGCCCCCGCCCCGCCGGCCCCCGCCCCGCCGGCCCCGCCGGCCGCGCCCGCCCCGGCGCCGAGCGCGCCGCTGGCCGCCGGGGGCACCGGGCACTTCGTGCTGCCCCCCGGCGCGCCCGTCCAGCTGCCGGCCCAGCCTCCGCAGCCGCACGCGCCCAGCGGGCCGATCGCCGTGCTGCTGATCGGACCGGCCGGGGCCGGCAAGACCACCGTCGCCCGCCACTGGGCCGAGCGGCGGCCCACCCCGACCGCGCACATCAGCCTGGACGACGTCCGCGAGTGGGTGCAGGCGGGCTTCGCCAACCCGCAGTCCGGCTGGAACAACGCCTCCGAGGCGCAGTACCGGCTGGCCCGCCGCACCTGCGGCTTCGCCTGCCGCAACTACCTGGCCAACGGCATCTCCTGCATCATCGACGACGCCGTCTTCCCCGACCGCCCGGCGATCGGCCTCGGCGGCTGGAAGCGGCACATCGGCCCCGGCATGATCCCGGTCGTGCTGCTGCCCAGCCTGGACTCGGTGCTGCGCCGCAACGCCCGGCGCAGCGGCACCCGCCGCCTCGGTGACGAGGAGGTGGCCCGCATCCACGGACGGATGGCCGGCTGGTACAACTCCGGGCTGCCGATCATCGACAACTCCGCCCTGGACGTCGCCGGCACGGCCGCCGAGCTGGACCGGGTGATCCTGGCCCGGCTGATGGGCGTCCCGGTCCGCTGACCGGTACCGCCCGGGACCGTCGGTGCCGGCTGCGATGATGGACGGGTCCTGTCGCTGCGCCCGGAGGAGCTGACGCCCGTGCCGGAAGGCCACATCATCCACCGCCTCGCCATCGAGAACCGCAACGCCTTCGGCGGCCGTCCGGTCCGGGTCTCCAGCCCCCAGGGCCGCTTCGCCGACGAGGCCAAGGTGATCGACGGGCAGGTGCTCACCGAGTCGGAGGCCACCGGCAAGCACCTGTTCCTCGGCTTCGAGGAGGGCGCCTGGGTGCACGTCCACCTCGGTCTGTACGGCGGCTTCACCTTCGGCAGCGGCCCGGCGCCCGAGCCGGTCGGGCTGGTCCGGCTGCGGCTGGAGAACGAGGACGGCTACGCCGACCTGCGCGGTCCCAACACCTGCGCGCTCGTCACCGAGGAGCAGAAGGCGGCCGTCGCCGCCCGCCTGGGCCCCGATCCGCTGCGCGCCGACGCCGACCCGGAGGCCGCCTGGCGGCGGATATCGGGCAGCCGGACGACGGTCGCGGCGCTGCTGATGGACCAGAAGGTGCTGGCCGGGGTGGGCAACGTCTACCGGGCCGAGGTGCTGTTCCGCCACGGCATCGACCCGTACCGGGCCGGGCGCGACCTCAGCCGGCCCGAGTGGGACGCGATCTGGGCCGACCTGGTCGCCCTGATGCGCGAGGGCGTCACCGCCGGCCGGATCGACACCGTCCGCCCCGAGCACACCCCGGAGGCGATGGGCCGCCCGCCCCGCGTGGACGACCACGGCGGCGAGGTGTACGTCTACCGGCGGGCCGCCATGCCGTGCCTGGTCTGCGGCACCGACGTGCGGACGGAGGAGCACGCCGCCCGCAACCTGTTCTGGTGCCCGGCCTGCCAGGCGGCCTGAGCGCGCTGCGGCCCCCGTGGCCGGAATGTCCCTTCTGACCTGCGACGATAGATCCGGTGCCGGTCGGCCGGCCGGCACCCACGTGGAACGGAAGGAACCCCCATGATCTTCATCACCGTCAAGTTCCCGGTCCGCCCCGAGCGGGTCGACGGCTGGCTGGACCTGGTCGACGAGTTCACCCAGGCCACCCGCAACGAGCCCGGCAACCTCTTCTTCGAGTGGTCCCGCAGCGTCGAGGACCCGCACGAGTTCGTCCTGGTCGAGGCGTTCCGCGACGGTGAAGCGGGCAAGGCGCACGTGGAGTCGGCGCACTTCGTCAAGGCCATGGAGGACCTGTCGTACGCGGTGTCCGCCAAGCCGCGGATCGTCTCGACCGAGATCCCCGGCATGGACGGCTGGGCGGAGATGGGCGAGATCACCCCCCGGTGACATCCGAGTGCCCCTCAGGCCGGTCGCCCAGCCCGTAGGCTGGGGCCGACCGGCCGGAGGGAGCAGCGATGGAGCGGCACGAGGTGGTCAACACCGTGTCGGGCGCCACAGTGGGCGGGCACCTGGTGCAGGCCGGGACGATCGGCTCGGTGCACCTCCACGAGCGGCAGCGGCCGCCGAGACCGCATCAGATCCGTCCGACGCACGGACTCTTCGTCAACCGGGAGCCGGAACTCGCCGCGCTGACCGAGGCCCTGGAGCGGGTCCGGGCGGGTGGGCTCGGGCTCGTGGTGTTCACCGGCCTGGGCGGGGTCGGGAAGACCGAACTGATCGTCAGGTTCGCCGAGGAGCACCGGGAGCACTTCCCCGACGGGGACCTCTACGCCGACCTGAGGGCCTACCGGCACCGTGGCGGGGTGGACCTCCCCGAACTGCTGGCCGGCTTCCTGCGCGCCCTGGGCACCGAGCCGCCGGCCGTGGAGGCCGAGCGCTTCACGGCGTTCCGCACCGCCACCGCCGAGCGCCGCTGCCTCTTTTTCCTCGACAACGTCGAGCACGCCGCCGAGGTCCGCGCGCTGCTCCCGTCCAGCGGTCTGGTGGTGGTCGCGAGCCGCCGGCGGTTGTCCGCGCTGCGGATGGACGGCGCGGAGGTCCGGCAGCTCGGGCCGCTGAGTGCCACGGCGGGCGCCGAGCTGGTGCGCGGCTGGGTGGGCTCCGGGCGGGGCACCGACGGGGAGCTGGCGGAACTGGTCGAGCTGTGCGGCGGCCTGCCGCTCGCGCTGAACGCGGTCGGCAGCCAGCTGCTGGACCGCGACGGCCTGGCGGTCGACCGGGTGGTGGCCGAACTGCACGACCGGGAGGGCAGGTTGGCGATGCTGGAGGAGGAGAGCGACCTCGGCGCGACGTACGACCTGGTCTACGAGCGGCTGACCGAGGAGGGCCGGGCGCTCTACCACCTGATCGGCGTGCACCCCGGCCCCTTCGTGTCCGCCGAGCTGGCGCGTGCCGTCGGCGTGCGGCGGCCCGAGCGGGCGATCAAGGAGCTGCGGGGCGTCCACCTGCTGGACGAGGTGAGGGACGACGACCGCGAGGACCGCTTCCGGGCGCACGACGTGGTCCGGCTGCACGCCTTCGGCCGGTCGCGGGATCTGCCCGACCGCACCGAACTCCTCGCCGGTGTCGTGGCGTACTACCGGGGCCGGGCCTCGCTCGCCGACCGGGCGATGTCCGAGCGCAGGCTCCGCGTGCAGGAGCCGAGCGGCGACGGCCTGCCCGGCTTCGCGTCCGGGAGCGCGGCCCTGGAGTGGCTGTACGCGGAGCGGGCCGACTTCCGCGCGGTGGTGGAGGAGGCGGCCGAGCAGGGGTGGCACGGCGAGGTGTGGCGGCTCTGCGAGTCGCTCTGGCTGCTCTACCAGGGCCGCAAGCTCTACCAGGACTGGATCGCGACCCACCGGCTGGGCATCGAGTCGGCCCAGTGGGACAACCGGCCGGACGCCGTGGTCCGGATGCGCAACCAGCTGGCGCGCGCCCACCAGGAGCGCGGGGAGCACCGGCTCGCCGCCGAGCAGTTGGCGCTGGCCACCGAGCTGGTGCCGCTGGTGGCCGACCGTCAGGTGGTCGGGGTGCTCCACGAGACGGACGGTCTGCTCTGCCTGGCCGACGGACGCCCGGCCGACGCGGTGCAGCGGTTCACCCTGGCGCTGGAGGCGAACCGGGGCGACGCGCACGGCGAGATCGTCCAGAGCTACAACCTGGCACAGGCGCTGATCGCCGACGGGAGCCCGCGGGAGGCGCTGACCCTGCTGGCCGAGGCCACCGCCCAGGCGGAGCGGACCCACGACGAGGACATGGCGATGAAGCTGCCGCTGGTCCGCGCCCGGGCCCATCGGGCGCTCGGCCGGCTCGATCTCGCCGTGGCCCAGGCCGAGGAGTGCGCCCGGCGGGCCGAGGAGCGCGGCTACCCGGCGAAGGAGGCGCAGGCCCACACCCTGCTCGTGGCCCTCGCCGAGGAGCGGGGCGACGAGGAGTCGGCGGAGCGCAGCCGCGCCCGGCTGCGGGAGCTCGCGGGCTAGGGTCTGTCGGGCCCTGTCCGGCCCAGTCCGGGCGTGGCGGTCACTGCCTGGCGGTCACGGCCCGGTGCGGAACGACACCCGGGTGCGGTGGTCGCCGGTGCGGATGGTGAGCCCGTGCTCGGGGAGGCCGGCCGGGTCGCCGCCGTCGGTGAGCCAGCAGGACACGGCGGCGCCGAGCAGCAGTGGGTCGACGCCGGGGTCGGGGTTCTCCCAGTCCGCTTCGGCGCGGGCCTCCAGGAGGAGACCGCCGCGCAGCCGCAGCAGGTGGCGGGCCGGGCCGAGCGCGGCCACCGCGACCGCCAGGCCGGGGAGTTCGGTCGCGGAGTCGGTGAGCCAGCGGGTGGCGGGGACCTCGGCGTGGACCTCGGTCCGGGCGAGGACCTCGGCGGTGTAGCGCAGGGCGTCGCCGGGGTGGTCGTCGGTCAGGGCGTGGAAGCCGCGCGGGGTGTGGTCGCCCGGGTCGAAGGGGTAGCGCCGCAGGCTCACCTCCGTCCCCTCGCTCTTGCCCTCGACGTCGTACGCGGTGGGCCGTTCGGTTCCGGGCAGCGGCACGGGCCTGGGGTAGGGCGGCAGGGCCGGTTCGTCCGCGGGTTCGTCCAGCCGGTCCAGGAAGGAGTAGAGCAGCGGGCGCAGCAGCCGGGCGGACTCGCCGCGGTGGGCGAGCGAGCCGTCGGTGATCCCGCGCAGGTCGGCCGGGTCCCGGGCGAGGGCCTGTTCGACCTGGGCCGCGAGGTCGCCGTCGGGGTCGAGGGCGGGTGCGGCCTGGCCGAAGGCGTAGCTGGGGGAGTGCGGGTCGAGTTCGCCGGAGCCGGTGGCCACGAGCACGGTGGGGCGTTCCAGGGCGGCGCCGTAGAAGGAGACCGAGCCGTGGTCGCCGATCAGCAGGTCGGCGGCGACGAGGGCGGTCTGCCAGCCCTGCTGGGGCGGGATCAGGCGCAGGCCCATCCGGCGGGCGCCGTCGAGCAGCGCCTCGGGGTCGTGCCGGCTCCAGATGTTGGGGTGCAGCACGACGGCGACGGTGTACTCGTCGGCGGGCAGCCGGCGGACCAGCTGCTGGGGGAGGTCGGGGCGGCGGCCGAATAACGAGTGCTCGCTCCAGGTGGAGTTGACGACGACGAGCCGCCGCCCGTCGACGGCGCCGAGTGCGGCGCGGTAGCCGTCCCGGGAGCGCCGGCTGGCGAGCATCCGGTCGAAGCACGGATCGCCGACGACCCGGGCGACGTCCAGGGCCTCGGGGCAGGAGGCCCGCAGCCGGTCCAGCTGTTCGGGGTGGGAGAGGCCGAGGACGTCCACGAACACCCGTCCGCGGTGGGTGAGTTCGTTCCTGGACAGGCCGGCGGCGCTGACCGTGTCGCCGGTGGACTCGGTGACCAGGCGGTTGTAGCCGGCGCCGTGCGGGAGGACGACGAGGCGGGCGTCCAGGCGGTGCATGGAGGAGTGGACGGCGCAGGCGACGGCCAGGTCGAAGCGGCGGCGGACGGCGTCCTCCCAGTCCAGCACGGTGAAGCCGGGCAGGCCGTGCAGGTACTCGTCCAGGGCGCGGTCGGCGAAGGCGGAGCCGGGGTTGACGGTGAAGTACCGCTCGACGCCGTCGGGGTTCAGGAGGGTGAGGACGTCCAGGACCCGGGTGGCCGAGGTGAGGGTGCGGGCGACCGCCAGCACGCGGGCCCTGACCGGCCGGGTGTTCCAGCGGTCGGCGGGCCAGGCGTGGGGGTGGGACGGCACGCCATGATCGTACTCATCCGGTCCGGCGGCGGCGCGCCCTCGCCGGAATCCGGCCGGTTCCGGGTGTCGGTCGGCCGGGCGGCGGGGTGCGGCGGCGGGCCCTGTGATCCTGGACACCCGCGCGTGCGCCGGGCCTTGCACGGGTCGGACCCGGCCCCTACGGTGTAGCCCGCCGTGGTGCTCGGGAATTCCGGTGACGGACCTTCAGGGGTCCCAGCCCGGAGCGGCCCTCGCCACTGTGATCGGGTCGTTCCTCCGTCCGCGGAGGAACGCCGTCCGTACCCATGGAGCCACTGGGCGCCTCGCGCGCCTGGGAAGGCGGGTACGGGCTTTCCCGTAAGCCAGGAGACCGGCCACGGCATCTCACGAGGTTTTCCACGAGGTGCTGGAGCGTGATCCGCAGATGACCCTGCCCGAAATCTCTTCCGCCGGGGCGAAGCCGGCCCCCTCCGTGCTGCCCGCGTTCGCGTGGCGGCGGGAGGACACCGTCCGCACGGCCGGGCTGATGGCGGTGATCCTGGCCCTGCACGTGGTGGCCTTCGGCACCCTGGTCTTCCTGGTCGCGCCCGAGCGGTACGAGGTCGGCACCCAGGTCTTCGGGGTGGGCCTGGGCGTCACGGCGTACACCCTCGGCATGCGGCACGCCTTCGACGCCGACCACATCGCGGTGATCGACAACACCACCCGCAAGCTGATGGCGGACGGGAGGCGGCCGGTCTCGGTGGGCTTCTGGTTCGCCCTCGGGCACTCCTCGATGGTGGTGCTGATGGCCGCCCTGGTGGCGGGCGGGGCGCAGCTGGCGAACACCCTGATGGACGACGAGTCGACCACCCACAAGTGGCTCGGCGTCGTCGGGACGACCACCTCCGGCGTGTTCCTCTACCTGATCGGCGCGCTCAACCTGGCGGCGCTGCTCGGCATCGTCAAGGTGTTCCGGGCGATGCGGGCCGGGCAGTTCGACGAGAAGGAGCTGGAGGCGCACCTCGACTCGCGCGGCTTCATGGCCCGGGTGCTGAACCGGGCGACGCGTTCGATCACCCGGCCGGGGCAGATGTTCCCGGTGGGGATGGTGCTGGGCCTGGGCTTCGACACCGCGACCGAGGTCACCCTGATGGTGATGGCCGGTTCGGGGGCCGCCTCGGGGCTTCCCTGGTACGCGATCGTCTGCCTGCCGCTGCTGTTCGCGGCCGGGATGAGCCTGTTCGACACCCTGGACGGGACGTTCATGAACTTCGCCTACCAGTGGGCGTTCGCCAACCCGGTGCGGAAGGTGTACTACAACCTGACCATCACGGGGCTGTCGATCGCGGTGGCCTTCGTCATCGGCACCATCGAGCTGGTCGGGGTGCTGCACGAGAAGCTGGACCTGACCGATCCGGTCACCGGGTTCGTCGCGGACATCTCGCTGGACAACGTCGGCTACGCGATCGCCGGGCTGTTCGTGGTGGTCTGGGCGATCGCGATCGGGTACTGGAAGCTCGCCCGGGTGGAGAAGCGCTGGACCCCCACCGGGGAGTCCTGAGGCGCCCCCCCCGGCCGATGTGGCCGGATCGAGCGGTCGCGCGGGGGCGTGCAAGGAGCACCGGGGGTTCTGGCGGGGGTGCTCGGCGGGCGGTCCGGGCCGGGGGTTCGTAGGCTCGACGCATGGCGGATGCGTACGCGGGGCGGCGGGAGCGGGTGAGGGAGCACTGCGGTGCGGCCGGGGCCGACGCGGCGCTGATCACCCGCGCGGCGAACGTGCGGTACCTGACCGGCTGCGCGCCCTGCGGGGCGACCCTGCTGCTGACCAGGGAGCGGGCCCTGCTCGCGCTGCCGGACGACCTGCCGCCGGACGACACCGGGGAGCACCTGATCGCCCCGGACGTCGCCCGGATGCCCGTGCCGGCCGGGTCGGACACCGCGCTGGCCGCCGCGGCCGCCGCCGTCCGGTCCGGGGTGTCGGGTCTGGCGGTGGAGGAGCACGACCTGACCGTCACCCGGCACCGGGCGGTGGGGAGCCGGGCCGAGGGGGCCCGGCTGGTGGACCTCGGCCAGATGGTCGAGCGGCTGCGGGTGGTCAAGGACGAGCACGAGATCGCCGACCTGCGGATCGCCGCCGAGATCGCCGACCAGGCCCTCGGCGAGCTGCTGGAGTCGATCCTGGTCGGCCGCACCGAGCGGCACCTGGCGATGGAGCTGGAGCGCCGGATGATCGACCACGGCGCCGACCGGGCGGCCTTCCCGGTCTCGGTCGGCACCGGCAGCCACTCCGGCCAGGCCGCCCACCAGCCGACCGACCGGCGGGTGGAGGAGGGCGACTTCCTGACCGTGGTGATGGGCGCCCAGTACCGCGGCTACGGCGTCTCCACCGCCCGCACCTTCGTGATCGGGGCCGCTCCCGCGCCCTGGCAGGTGGAGCTGCACCGGCTGGTCTTCCGGGCCCAGCGGGCCGGGCGGGAGGCGCTCGGACCAGGGGTGGAGCAGTGCGTACCCGACCGGGCCGCCCGGCAGGTCCTGGAGGCGGCCGGCCACACCGAGGCCTCCCCGCACCCGGTGGGCCACGGCATCGGGCTGGAGATGCGGGAGGCGCCGCGCCTCGGTCCGGCGGACATGGGTAAACTGGACAGCCGCGTGCCGGTCACCGTCGGCCCAGGGGTCCACCTCCCGGGCAAGGGCGGCGTCCGGATCGAGGACACGCTCGTCGTGCGCCCCCTCGAAGAGGGCGGGCCCGAGCTGCTCACCATCACCACCAAGGAGCTCCTCGCCCTGTGACCACGGCCTCCCGACGGCCGCCGGCGGCAGGACGCAAACCCTTGGTTCCTTGACAGCTATACAGGAGTAAGTGCGCCCGTGGCTTCCACGAACGATCTCAAGAACGGCATGGTCCTCAAGCTGGAGGGCGGCAAGCTCTGGTCCGTCGTCGAGTTCCAGCACGTCAAGCCCGGCAAGGGCCCGGCCTTCGTGCGTACCAAGCTCAAGGAGGTCCTGACGGGCAAGGTCGTCGACAAGACCTTCAACGCCGGCACCAAGGTCGAGACCGCCAACGTCGACAAGCGCGGCATGCAGTTCTCGTACAAGGACGGCGAGAACTTCGTGTTCATGGACATGGACACCTACGACCAGATCACGGTCGAGCCGGCCGTCGTGGGCGACGCCGCCAAGTACCTGCTGGAGGGCTTCGAGGCCCTGGTCGCCACCAACGAGGGCTCGGTCCTGTACATCGAGCTCCCGGCCGCCGTCGAGCTGACCATCGCCCACACCGAGCCGGGCGTCCAGGGCGACCGCTCCACCGGTGGCTCCAAGCCGGCCACCCTGGAGACCGGCGCCGAGATCGCCGTCCCGCTGTTCGTCGTCACCGGCGAGAAGGTCAAGGTCGACACCCGCGACGGCAGCTACCTCGGCCGGGTGAAGTAAGTCCGTGTCGGCCGCACGCAGCAAGGCCCGTACCCGGGCCTTCCAGATCCTCTTCGAGGCCGACCACCGCGGGGTCGACCCGCAGCAGGTCCTCGCCGACTGGGTGGCCCGCGCCCGCGAGCCCAAGCCCGACGAGGGCACCCCGCAGGTCGGTGAGTACACCATGGAGCTCATCGAGGGGTACGTCCAGCACGCCCGCCGCATCGACGACCTGATCGAGCAGTACGCCGTGGGCTGGACCCTCGACCGGATGCCGATCGTGGACCGCAACGTCCTGCGGCTCGGCGCGTACGAGCTGATCTGGGAGGACGGCGTCCCGGACGCCGTCGTCCTGGACGAGGCCGTCGAGATCGCCAAGGAGTTCTCCACGGACGACTCCCCGGCCTTCGTCAACGGCATGCTCGCCCGCTTCCTGGAGCTGAAGCCCGGCATCCGCCGGTAAGGGGCACCTCGTGGACGGCCGCCGGACCCGAACAGGGTTCCGGCGGCCGTTTCGCGTTTCACCCGGGCGGCGTAAGGTTGGGGCCTACTTGTCAGTAACTTGACGTCCGGAACCACGCGTGAAGGGCAGGCCCCCACATGACCACGGCGACCCGCAGCGAGTTCGACCAGGGCATCGCCCTGACCCGGCACCCCGAGGAGGCCGGCCGCTACGAGGCCGAACTCGGCGCCGGCTGGCAGATCGGCGGCGGGGTGAACGGAGGCCTGCTGCTCGCCGTCGCCGGACACGCGCTGTCGCTGGAGCACGGCACCCACCCGGACCCGGTGTCGATCAGCGGTTACTACCTGTCCGCCTCCCGGCCCGGCCCGGCCACCGTCCGCACCGAGGTGCTGCGCACCGGCCGCGGGCTGTCCACCGGAACCGCCTCGCTCAGCCAGGACGGCGTCGAGCGGCTGCGCGTGGTGGCCAGCCACGGCGACCTCTCGGCCGCCGAGGGCGAGGTGCGCACCACGGCGCGGCCCCCGCAGCTGCCGCCGCCGAACGAGTGCATCGGCGTCGAACTCGCGCCCAGGGAACTGATCGCCCAGGCCGCCCTGCTGGAGCGGTTCGACCTGCGGCTGGACCCGGCCACCGTCGGCTGGGCGCTCGGGCAGCCCTCCGGCAACGGGCGGATCCAGGGCTGGTTCCGGCTCGCCGACGGCCGGGAGCCCGACCCGCTGCTGCTCCTGCTGGTCGCCGACGCGCTGCCGCCGGTCACCTTCGACCTCGGCATGCCGGGCTGGGCCCCGACCGTCGAGCTGACCGTTCACCTGCGGGCCAAGCCGGCCCCGGGCTGGCTGAGGGTCACCCACGCGACCCGCAACCTGGCCGGCGGCTACTTCGAGGAGGACGCCGAGGTCTGGGACGAGTCCGGGCGCCTGGTCGCCCAGTCCCGCCAGCTGGCCCGGGCGCCCCGGCCGGCCTGAACCGCGGCCCGCGGGCGGCCCGGACGGTTGGCCGGAAAGGACCCCGCATCACCTGTGGTTACATTCCTGTGACACGCCGTACGTGTGCGACGCGCGCGGATGGGGAGGAAGACGGTCAGCGGCACGCCAGCCGCCGACCGTCCCCTGAAGCCAGGAGCCACTCGTGAGCGAGCGCAGCGAGCGAACAGTCGATAGGTGCGTATGGGCGAATGCAGCCTCTGCCGAGTGCGGCGAGGTGGGCGCGTGAGCGAGCGGAGCGAGCGAACCATCAAGAGGTGCGCGTGGGCGAATGCCCCTGCCGAGCGCAGCGAGGTGGGCGCATGAGCGAGCGGAGCGAGCGAACAGTCGATAGGTGCGCGTGGGCGAATGCCCCTGCCGAGCGCAGCGAGGTGGGCGCATGAGTCAAAAAGGTCGAGCCCGCCGTAACTCCGACTGCACCGCCGGCGGCTCCCGGCCCGCGGTACGGGCGCCGCACCAGCCGCAGCGGGCCGAGGGTGCCGAGCAGGCCTTCGTCATCGGGGTGCTGACCAGCGCCGCGGACTTCGCGCGGGCCCGGGCCTGGGGGGTCACCGACGCCCCCGACCACGAGCGCTACCTGGCCGACACCGCCGACCTGCTGGCCGAGGCGCTGGAGCGGTTCGAGACCGTCCGGGCCCGGATGTTCCATCCGCAGGACTTCGAGGAGTTCTGCGTGCTGCACGGCCTGGACCCGGCCGAGCCCGCCGCCCGTGACCGCTACCTGGTCAACCCGGCCCTGCGGACCCAGCTGCTCGCCTATCAGGGCGAGGAACTGGCCGGGGACTTCGTGCCGCGCCTGGTGCGCGCCCGGGAGAACGGCCTGACGCTCTGCCACGCCGACCTGCTGCTCGACGGGGGCCTGTACGGGGGCGCCGGCGCGCCGGACGAGGAGCACATCGCCTGGGTGCGCGCCGCCTACCAGCGCGGCGGCGAGGTGTTCCGGCGGATGCTGCTCGGCGCGGGCGCCGGCGTCTACGAGCTGCGGGTGCGGGTGGACGCGCCCGGCGGGCGGCTGAGCGCCGCGGCGCGGGTGCTCCAGTGGGAGGACGGCGTGGTCCGGATCAACGACGAGGACCTGGAGCTGGTCTGCGCGGTGCTCTGCGCCGGGCTGGCCCTGGAGCTGCCGGGCGTCGCGGTGCTGCACGGCTCCCAGGGCTCGGCCGCCACCTGCGGGGAGTACCTGCCGGCCTCCTGGGCCTGGTCGAGCGGCGGGCAGGAGTGGGCGCCGGCCGACCGGCCGGTGCGACTGGACGGCGTGGCGGCGCAGCCCGGCTACGGCCTGGGCACGGTCTGCTGAGACCGCCGCCGCGGTGAGGCGGTGCCCGGACACCGCGGCGCGGCCCCCCGAACCGGGGAGCCGCGCCGTGACGTTTCTGCTTGTCGGCACGCGGAAAACGCGTGCTGGGTCATGCCTAGGTCCGCTGCCGGACCCGGGTGGCGGGCCTCAGCTCGCGTCCTCCTCGCGCACCGCGCGGCGGGCGTCGGGGTTGAGCACGCCCCAGGAGATCAGCTGCTCGGTGAGGATCGACGGCGACTGGTCGTAGATGACGGCCAGGGTGCGCAGGTCGTCCTGGCGGATCGACAGCACCTTGCCGTTGTAGTCGCCGCGCTGGCTCTGGATGGTCGCGGCGTAGCGCTGGAGCGGGCCGGCCTTCTCGGAGGGGACCTGGGTCAGTCTCTCCAGGTCGAGCACCAGGCGCGGCGGCGGCTCGGCCGCTCCGCCGGGAGTTCCGCCGGGCAGCAGCTCCTGCACCGGGACGCCGTAGAACTCCGCCAGCTCGGCCAGCCGCTGCACGGTGACCGCACGGTCGCCGCGCTCGTACGAGCCGACGACGACTGCCTTCCAGCGCCCCTGGGACTTCTCCTCGACACCGTGCAGGGAGAGACCCTGCTGAGTGCGGATCGCTCGGAGCTTGCCTCCGAGTTGCTTCGCGTAGTCGCTGGACATTGATCTCCCCGGACGAGATTGCTTCGCGTTCAGTGGTGGGTCACGGGCGATTGGCCGACGCCGTTACCGGTGGGTCCGACGTCCGTCTCGTAACTCACTGTGAGGTTACGTAGAGTAAGGTAGATGCGTCAAGCCGAATGGGGCAGTCGTGCGAATGGCCCGCATCGTCGGCGCGTCCGGGGCGTTAACCGCGGGAAGCGGAATGATGGCCGTCTGTTTGCGATCCGGTGCGCTGGTAGGATGACCACAGCCCGCGCCCGGTCGGCGGGGGCGTTCCCGACATCCTTTAAGGCCCGTCCAGTGAGGCGGGGAAGGAGGTCCGCTTCGGCATGACCACACAGCATGAATCGACGCCGCGACCGCCGCACCAGGTGCTGGACGGCACGGACATCGCCCGGGTCGTCACCCGGATAGCGCACGAGATCGTCGAGCGCGCCAAGGGCGCGGAGGACGTCGTGCTGCTTGGCATCCACACCAGGGGCGTCCACCTCGCCCGCCGCCTGCACGGCCGGCTGGCCCAGATCACCGGGCGCGAGATCCCGCTGGGCACCCTGGACATCACCATGTACCGGGACGACCTGCGGCTGAAGCCCGCCCGCGCCCTGGAGCACACCGAGATCCCGCCCGGCGGCATCGACGGCAAGCTCGTCATCCTGGTCGACGACGTGCTCTTCTCCGGACGCACCATCCGCGCCGCGCTCGACGCGCTGAGCGACATCGGCCGCCCGCGCGCCGTCCAGCTCGCCGTCCTGGTCGACCGGGGCCACCGCGAGCTGCCGATCCGGGCCGACTACGTGGGCAAGAACCTCCCCACCTCGCTGCGCGAGGCCGTGCAGGTGCGCCTGTCCGACAGCGACGGCGTGGACGCCGTGCTGGTCGGCGACCGCGACTTCGCCGCCCGCAGCTCGCAGGCCCTGGCCCCCCAGCCTTCCGAACACCTCCCGGAGTAAAACCGCGTGAAGCGCCACCTCGTCTCCGCCGCCGATCTCAGCCGCGACGACGCGCTGCTGATCCTGGACACCGCCGAGGAGCTGGCCCAGCTCTCCGGCCGGGCCGTCAAGAAGCTGCCCACGCTGCGCGGCCGCACCGTCGTCAACCTCTTCTTCGAGGACTCCACCCGGACGAAGACCTCCTTCGAGGTCGCCGAGAAGCGCCTCTCGGCCGACGTCATCAACTTCTCCGCCAAGGGCTCCTCGGTCTCCAAGGGCGAGAGCCTCAAGGACACCGCGCTGACCCTCCAGGCGATGGGCGCCGACGCGGTGGTCATCCGCCACCACGCCTCCGGCGCCCCGGCCCGCCTCGCCCAGTCGGACTGGCTGCACGGCAGTGTGATCAACGCCGGTGACGGCACCCACGAGCACCCCACCCAGGCGCTGCTCGACGCCTTCACCATGCGCCGCCACCTCAACCCGGGGAACGGCAACGACCTGGCCGGGCGCCGGGTGACGATCGTCGGCGACGTCCTGCACAGCCGGGTCGCCCGCTCCAACGTCCACCTGCTGAACACCCTCGGCGCGCAGGTCACCTTCGTCGCCCCGCCGACGCTGCTGCCGATCGGGGCCGAGAACTGGCCCTGCGAGATCAGCTACGACCTCGACAGCGTGCTCCCCAAGACGGACGCGCTGATGATGCTGCGGGTGCAGCGCGAGCGGATGAACGCCGCGTTCTTCCCGACCGAGCGCGAGTACAGTCGCCGGTACGGCATGAACGGCCGGCGGATGGCCCAGCTGCCCGGGCACGCGATCGTGATGCACCCCGGCCCGATGGTCCGCGGCATGGAGATCACCGCCGAGGTCGCCGACTCGCCGCGCTGCACCGCGATCGAGCAGGTCGCCAACGGCGTCTCGATCCGGATGGCCGTGCTCTACCTGCTCCTCGGCGGAGCCACGCTCACCGACGCCCCCCGTACCGACTCCGTGGAGACCGCCCAGTGAACGAGCGCAGCGAGCGAACCGGCGACATGGTCAGCTACCTGATCCGCAACGCCAGCATCCTGGGCGGTGCCCCGCAGGACCTCCTCCTCGCCGACGGCGTGATCAAGGAGATCGGCACCGGCCTGACGGCCTCGGCGGACATCGAGATCGACGCCACCGGGATGGTCGTCCTGCCCGGCCTGGTCGACCTCCACACCCACCTGCGCGAGCCCGGCCGCGAGGACGCCGAGACCGTGCTCACCGGCACCCGGGCCGCCGCGATGGGCGGCTTCACCGCCGTGCACGCGATGGCCAACACCACCCCGGTGGCCGACACCGCCGGCGTGGTCGAGCAGGTCTGGCGGCTCGGCCAGGAGGCCGGCTACTGCGACGTGCAGCCGGTCGGCGCCGTCACCGTCGGCCTGGAGGGCAAGAAGCTCGCCGAACTCGGCGCGATGCACGAGTCCGCCGCCGGCGTCCGGGTCTTCTCCGACGACGGCAAGTGCGTGGACGACGCGGTGCTGATGCGCCGGGCCCTGGAGTACGTCAAGGCCTTCGACGGCGTCGTCGCCCAGCACGCCCAGGAGCCGCGGCTGACCGAGGGCGCCCAGATGAACGAGGGCCAGGTCTCCGGCGAGCTCGGGCTCGGCGGCTGGCCGGCCGTCGCCGAGGAGTCGATCATCGCCCGCGACGTGCTGCTCGCCGCGCACGTCGGCTCCCGGCTGCACGTCTGCCACCTCTCCACGGCCGGCTCGGTCGAGATCGTCCGCTGGGCCAAGTCCAAGGGCTGGGACGTCACCGCCGAGGTGACCCCGCACCACCTGCTGCTCACCGACGAGATGGTCCGCAGCTACGACCCGGTGTACAAGGTCAACCCGCCGCTGCGCACCGCCGCGGACGTCCAGGCGCTGCGCGAGGCGCTGGCCGACGGCACCATCGACGCCGTCGCCACCGACCACGCGCCGCACCCGGCCGAGGACAAGGACTGCGAGTGGGCCGTCGCCGCGATGGGCATGGTCGGGCTGGAGACCGCGCTGTCGGTCGTGCAGCAGACCATGGTGGACACCGGCCTGCTGAACTGGGAGGGCGTCGCGGACCGGATGTCGCACCGCCCGGCCCGGATCGGCCGCCTCACCGGCCACGGCCGTCCGGTCTCGGCAGGTGAGCCCGCCAACCTGGTGCTCTTCGACCCCGCGTACCGTGGGGTCGTGAACCCGGACAGCTTCGCCACCCGCAGCCGCAACACCCCGTACAAGGGCCTGGACCTGCCCGGACGGGTGCACGCCACCTTCCTGCGCGGCCGCGCCACCGTCCTGGCCGGCGACCTGGTCGAGCAGGACGGCACGCGGTGATGGACCACGCCACGCTCGCCCAGGAGCAGGCGAAGGTCACCGACTGGCCCGGCTACATCGGCTGGTCGATCGGGCTGCTGATCGTGATCGGCCTCGTCTACTGGCTGATGCGCCAGGGCTGGAACTGGCGCCGGACCCTCCAGTCCGGCATCCCGCCGCTGCCGGCGGTGCCGGCCCGCGCCGGACGCACCATCCTGGAGACCAGCGGCCGGTACCACGGCACGACCACCGCCGGGAACTGGCTCGACCGGGTCGTCGCGCACGGCCTGGGCACCCGCAGCCGCGCCGACCTCACCCTCGGCGAGGACGGCCTGCTGGTGCAGCGCCCCGGGGACGTCGACTTCTGGATCCCGGCCGCGCACCTGACCGGGGCCCGCACCGACTCCGGGATCGCCGGCAAGGTCGTCCCCTCCGGGCTGCTCGTCGTCAGCTGGACCCTCCCCCAGCCTTCGGCCGGGGGGACCCCCACGGGCACGATCGAACTGGACTCCGGCTTCCGGGCCGACCACCCCGATGAGCACGCCGCCTGGGTCGAGGCGGTCACTCAGCTCGCAACACGTACGAAGACGAAGACGGAAGAGGCCGCGCAATGACCGCACCTGCCCCCACCACGCAGCGCCGACGGCGGGAACGAGTGCCTGCCGTGCTCGTCCTGGAGGACGGCCGGACGTTCCGCGGCCAGGCCTACGGCGCGATCGGCGAGACCTTCGGCGAGGCGGTCTTCAACACCGGCATGTCCGGCTACCAGGAGACCCTCACCGACCCGTCGTACCACCGCCAGGTGGTCGCGATGACCGCCCCGCAGATCGGCAACACCGGCTGGAACGACGAGGACGACGAGTCCCAGCGGATCTGGGTCGCCGGCTACGTGGTGCGCGACCCCGCCCGGGTCGCCTCCAACTGGCGCTCCCGCCGCTCGCTCGACGAGGAGCTGGTCAGGCAGGGCGTCGTCGGCATCAGCGGCATCGACACCCGCGCGCTGACCCGCCACCTGCGCGAGCGCGGCGCGATGCGCTGCGGCATCTTCTCCGGCGAGGCGCTGGCCGACCAGGCCGCCCTGCTGGCCCGCGTCCGGCAGGCGCCCGAGATGAAGGGCGCCGACCTGGCCACCGAGGTCGCCACCACCGAGGCGTACGTGGTGCCCGCGATCGGCGAGAAGAAGTTCACCGTCGCGGCGCTGGACCTCGGCATCAAGGCGATGACCCCGCAGCGGATGGCCGAGCGCGGCATCGAGGTGCACGTGCTGCCGGCGAACGCCACCCTGGACGACATCTACGCGGTCCGGCCGGACGGCGTCTTCTTCTCCAACGGCCCGGGCGACCCGGCCACCGCGGACGACCAGGTCGCCGTGCTGAAGGGCGTGCTGGAGCGCCGGACCCCGTTCTTCGGGATCTGCTTCGGCAACCAGATCCTCGGCCGCGCGCTGGGCTTCGGCACCTACAAGCTCAAGTACGGCCACCGCGGCATCAACCAGCCGGTGCAGGACCGCACCACCGGCAAGGTCGAGGTGACCGCCCACAACCACGGCTTCGCCGTGGACGCCCCGCTGGACAAGGTGAGCGACACCCCCTTCGGGCGGGTCCAGGTGTCCCACGTCTGCCTCAACGACGACGTCGTCGAGGGCCTCCAGGCGCTCGACGTCCCCGCCTTCAGCGTGCAGTACCACCCCGAAGCGGCCGCCGGTCCCCACGACGCCGCGTACCTGTTCGACCGCTTCGTGAAGCTCATGGAGGCCCAGCGTGCCTAAGCGCACTGACATCAAGTCCGTCCTGGTGATCGGCTCCGGCCCGATCGTGATCGGCCAGGCCGCCGAGTTCGACTACTCGGGTACGCAGGCCTGCCGGGTCCTCAAGGCCGAGGGCCTGCGGGTCATCCTGGTGAACTCCAACCCGGCCACGATCATGACCGACCCGGAGATCGCCGACGCCACCTACGTCGAGCCGATCACCCCGGAGTTCGTCGAGAAGATCATCGCCAAGGAGCGCCCCGACGCGCTGCTGCCGACCCTGGGCGGCCAGACCGCGCTCAACACCGCGATCTCGCTGCACGCGGCGGGCACGCTGGAGAAGTACGGCGTCGAGCTGATCGGCGCCGACGTCGAGGCGATCAACAAGGGCGAGGACCGCGACCTCTTCAAGGGCGTCGTCGAGGCCGTCAACGCCAAGATCGGCCACGGCGAGTCCGCCCGCTCGGTCATCTGCCACACCATGGACGAGGTGCTGGCCGGCGTCGACACGCTCGGCGGCTACCCGGTCGTCGTCCGCCCGTCCTTCACCATGGGCGGCGCCGGCTCCGGCTTCGCCCACAACGAGGAGGACCTGCGCCGCATCGCCGGCCAGGGCCTGACCCTCTCGCCGACCACCGAGGTGCTCCTGGAGGAGTCCATCCTCGGCTGGAAGGAGTACGAGCTGGAGCTGATGCGCGACAAGAACGACAACGTCGTGGTCGTCTGCTCCATCGAGAACTTCGACCCGATGGGCGTGCACACCGGTGACTCGATCACCGTCGCCCCGGCGATGACCCTCACCGACCGCGAGTACCAGATCCTGCGCGACATCGGCATCGCCGTCATCCGCGAGGTCGGCGTCGACACCGGCGGCTGCAACATCCAGTTCGCCGTCAACCCCGAGGACGGCCGGGTCATCGTCATCGAGATGAACCCGCGCGTCTCCCGCTCCTCGGCGCTGGCCTCCAAGGCCACCGGCTTCCCGATCGCCAAGATCGCCGCCAAGCTGGCCGTCGGCTACACGCTGGACGAGATCCCCAACGACATCACCGAGGAGACCCCGGCCTCCTTCGAGCCGACCCTCGACTACGTCGTGGTCAAGGTGCCGCGGTTCGCGTTCGAGAAGTTCCCGAGCGCCGACGCGACGCTGACCACCACCATGAAGTCGGTCGGCGAGGCGATGGCCCTGGGCCGCAACTTCCCCGAGGCGCTCCAGAAGGCGCTGCGCTCGCTGGAGAAGAAGGGCTCCCAGTTCACCTGGGCCGGTGCGGTGGGCGACAAGGCGGCGCTGCTGGCCAAGGCGGCCGTGCCGACCGACGGCCGGATCAACACCGTGATGGAGGCCATCCGGGCCGGCGCCACCCCCGAGGAGGTGTTCGAGGCCACCAAGATCGACCCGTGGTTCGTCGACCAGCTCTTCCTCCTCGACGAGATCGCCGCCGAGCTGGCCGAGGCCGACGAGCTCACCCCCGAGCTGCTGCGCCACGCCAAGCGGCACGGCTTCTCCGACCAGCAGATCGGCGAGATCCGCGGCCTGAAGCCGGACGTCGTCCGCGAGGTGCGCCACGCGCTCGGCATCCGCCCGGTGTTCAAGACCGTCGACACCTGCGCCGCGGAGTTCGCCGCCAAGACCCCGTACTTCTACTCGTCCTACGACGAGGAGAGCGAGGTCGCCCCGCGCACCAAGCCCGCCGTGATCATCCTGGGCTCCGGCCCGAACCGCATCGGCCAGGGCATCGAGTTCGACTACTCCTGCGTGCACGCCTCCTTCGCGCTCGCCGACGCCGGGTACGAGACCGTCATGGTCAACTGCAACCCGGAGACCGTCTCCACCGACTACGACACCTCCGACCGGCTCTACTTCGAGCCGCTCACCCTGGAGGACGTGCTGGAGATCGTCCACGCCGAGCAGCAGGCCGGCCCGCTCGCCGGTGTGATCGTCCAGCTCGGCGGCCAGACCCCGCTGGGCCTGGCCCAGGGGCTCAAGGACAACGGCGTGCCGATCGTCGGCACCCAGCCCGAGGCGATCGACCTCGCCGAGGAGCGCGGCGCCTTCGGCCGCGTCCTGAGCGACGCCGGCCTGCCCGCGCCCAAGCACGGCACCGCCTTCTCCTTCGAGGAGGCCAAGGCGATCGCCGACGAGATCGGCTACCCGGTGCTCGCCCGCCCGTCCTACGTGCTCGGCGGCCGCGGCATGGAGATCGTCTACGACGAGGCCTCGCTCGCCTCCTACCTGGAGCGCCACGCCGGCCTGATCTCCGAGCACCCGGTGCTCATCGACCGCTTCCTGGACGACGCGGTGGAGATCGACGTCGACGCGCTCTACGACGGCACCGAGCTCTACCTCGGCGGCGTCATGGAGCACATCGAGGAGGCCGGCATCCACTCCGGCGACTCCGCCTGCGCGCTGCCCCCGATCACCCTCGGCGGCTACGACATCAAGCGCCTGCGCACCTCCACCGAGGCCATCGCGCGCGGTGTCGGCGTCCGCGGTCTGATCAACATCCAGTTCGCCATGGCCGGGGACATCCTGTACGTCCTGGAGGCCAACCCGCGCGCCTCCCGGACCGTCCCGTTCACCTCCAAGGCGACCGCGGTGCCGCTGGCCAAGGCCGCCGCCCGGATCTCGCTCGGCGCCACCATCGCCGAACTGCGCGCCGAGGGCCTGCTCCCGGCCGAGGGCGACGGCGGCACGCTGCCCGCCGACGCGCCGATCGCGGTCAAGGAGGCCGTGATGCCGTGGAGCCGCTTCCGCGACATCCACGGCCGCGGGGTGGACACCGTCCTCGGCCCGGAGATGCGCTCGACCGGCGAGGTCATGGGCATCGACAAGGTCTTCGGCACGGCCTACGCCAAGTCCCAGACCGGTGCCTACGGCGCGCTGCCGACCAAGGGCAAGGTCTTCATCTCGGTGGCCAACCGGGACAAGCGCAACCTGGTCTTCCCGGCCCGGGCGCTGGCCGGCCTCGGCTTCGAGCTGCTCGCCACCGCCGGCACCGCCGAGGTGCTCCAGCGCGGCGGCATCCCCGCCACCGTGGTGCGCAAGCACAGCGAGGGCGAGGGCCCGACCGGCGAGCGGACCATCGTCCAGCTGATCCACGACGGCGAGGTCGACCTCATCATCAACACGCCGTACGGCACCGGCGGGCGCCTCGACGGCTACGAGATCCGCACCGCGGCCGTGGCCCGTGCGGTGCCCTGCCTGACCACCGTCCAGGCGATGGGCGCGGCGGTGCAGGGCATCGACCGGCTGCTGCGCGACGAGGTTGGGGTGATGTCGCTCCAGGAGCACGCCGAGCTGATCAACGCCGGCCGCCGGTAGCACCACCGCAGTGGGGGGCACCGGAGCCTTCGGGTGCCCCCCACTTCCATGCCCAAGTCCGGTCCGCGATCCGGGAGTTGACCACCCTTGTACAAGCTTCTGTTCGACCTCGTGTTCAAGAGGATGGACCCGGAGAAGGCCCACCACCTCGCCTTCTTCTGGATCCGCCTCGCCTCCTCGGTGCCCGGGCTGCGCACGCTGGTGCGGCTGGTGCTCGCCCCGCGGGACCGGGCCCTGCGCACCAACGCGCTCGGCCTCGACCTGCCCGGACCGTTCGGCCTGGCGGCCGGCTTCGACAAGAACGGCGTCGGCATCGACGGCCTGGCCATGCTCGGCTTCGACTACGTCGAGATCGGCACCATCACCGGCGAGCCCCAGCCCGGCAACCCGGCGCCCCGGCTGTTCCGCCTGGTCGAGGACCGTGCGCTGATCAACCGGATGGGCTTCAACAACCAGGGCTCGGCCCGGGTCGCCGCCCGGCTGGCCGCCCGCCCGCACACCAGCTCCACCCCGGTGACCGGCGTCAACATCGGCAAGACCAAGGTGGTCGAGGAGGCCGACGCCGTCGCCGACTACGTCAAGTCCACCGAGCGGCTGGCCAAGTACGCGGACTACCTGGTGGTCAACGTCAGCTCGCCGAACACCCCCGGGCTGCGCAACCTCCAGGCCGTGGACCACCTGCGGCCGCTGCTCGCCGCCGTCCGCGAGGCGGCCGACCGCACCACCGCGCACCACGTGCCGCTGCTGGTCAAGATCGCCCCCGACCTGGCCGACGAGGACGTCGACGCCGTCGCCGACCTCGCCCTCGAACTGGGCCTGGACGGCATCATCGCCACCAACACCACGATCGGCCGCGAGGGCCTGCGCGCGGACGCCGCCCGGGTCGAGGAGATCGGCATGGGCGGCCTGTCCGGCGCCCCGCTCAAGGCCCGCGCCCTGGAGGTCCTCCAGCGGCTGCGCGCCCGCACCGGGGGCCGGCTCACCCTGGTCTCGGTCGGCGGCATCGAGACCGCCGAGGACGCCTGGCAGCGGATCGTCCACGGCGCCGACCTGGTCCAGGGCTACAGCGCCTTCATCTACGAGGGCCCGTTCTGGTGCCGCCGGATCCACAAGGGCCTGTCCGCCAAGGTCCGCGAGGGCGGCTTCCGCGACCTGGCCGCGGCCGTCGGCAGCGCCGTGCGCAGCTCGTGAACACCCCCATCGGTTCTGGAAAGGACGACATGACCCTCGCCCCGTTCGGCGCCCGGCTGCGCCAGGCCCTCGACACCCGCGGGCAGCTCTGCGTCGGCATCGACCCGCACGCCTCCCTGCTCGCCGCCTGGGGGCTCGGTGACGACCTCGCCGGGCTGGAGACCTTCAGCCGCACCGTGGTCGAGGCGCTGGCCGACCGGGTGGCCGTGCTCAAGCCGCAGGCCGCCTTCTTCGAGCGCTTCGGCAGCAAGGGCGTCGCGGTGCTGGAGAAGAGCGTCGAGGAGGCCAGGGCGGCCGGCGCGCTGGTCCTGATGGACGCCAAGCGCGGCGACATCGGCTCCACCATGGCCGCCTACGCCGAGGCCTTCCTGTCGCCCGGCAGCCCGCTGTTCTCGGACGCCGTGACGGTCAGCCCGTACCTGGGCTTCGGCTCGCTGCGCCCGGCCCTGGACCTGGCCCGCGAGCAGGGCTGCGGCGTCTTCGCGCTGGCGCTCACCTCCAACCCGGAGGGCGCCGAGGTGCAGCGCGCGGTGGGCGCGGACGGCGAGCCGGTCGCGGCCTCGGTGCTGCGGCAGCTGGCGGCCGAGAACGCGGACGCCGCGCCGCTCGGCTCCTTCGGCGCGGTGGTCGGCGCGACGCTGGCCGACGCGGGCGTGGACCTGGCCATCAACGGCCCGCTGCTGGCCCCCGGGATCGGCGCCCAGGGCGCGACCATGGCGGACCTGCCGCGGGTGTTCGGCGCCTCGGTGCGCAACGTGGTGCCGAGCGTCAGCCGGGACGTGCTCAGGCACGGACCTTCGGTGACGGCGCTGCGGGAGGCTGCGGACCGCTTCGTCGGGGAGTTCGCGGCGGCCGTGTAGGGCCCCGCCGCCGGTCGGCCCGGAGCGCGGAACGCCCGGCCCGGCGGGCCCTGGTAGCGGAACCCCTCCTTCAGGTAGCCGGGCGGTGACCCTGCGGAGTGTCCGCAGGACCGCGCGGTGGCCGGGGCGCTGACGTGAGCGCCGTCACATCGGCCCCGCCAAAGGCTCGCAATCGCGGTCATTTTGCCCTGGAAAGTCCTGGTCGGCCTTGGCTGACCAGGACTTTTCGTGTTCTTTTCCTGACGTGGCGCCGCAATCCGGGTAGTGTCCGGCGATAGGTCATCGGCGAGCCGCGATTTCCGTGGCTCCCGCAGGTCAAGGGCCTTGTGGTTCCTCCCTGCGGACGGTGTCCTCGGTACCGAACCAGTCCTAGCTCAATCCATCCATCCACACCCTGAGGTGAACGGCGTGGCTCTTCCGCCCCTTACCCCTGAACAGCGCACCGCCGCGCTCGCCAAGGCCGCCGAGGCTCGCCGGGAGCGCGCCGAGGTGAAGAACCGGCTCAAGCACTCCGGCGCCTCCCTGCACGAGGTGATCAAGGCCGGCAAGGCCGACAACGACGTCATCGGCAAGATGAAGGTCTCGGCACTGCTGGAGTCGCTTCCGGGCGTCGGCAAGGTCCGCGCCAAGCAGATCATGGAGCGCCTCGGCATCAGTGAGAGCCGCCGGGTCCGCGGCCTCGGTACGAACCAGATCGCTTCCCTGGAGCGGGAGTTCGGCGGTGGCGCCGCCTGACCGTGCCCCCGTGGTCCCAGGATCGTCCGCGATCCGGGATAATCGGTGCATGAGTGAGCGTCCGCGGCTGACCGTGCTCTCCGGCCCTTCGGGGGTCGGCAAGAGCACGGTCGTCGCTCATATGAGGAAGATGTACCCCGAGGTCTGGCTCTCGGTGTCGGCGACGACCCGCCACCCGAGGCCCGGCGAGAAGAACGGGGTCCAGTACCACTTCGTCGACAACGACGAGTTCGACAAGCTGGTCGCCAACGGCGAGCTGCTGGAGTGGGCCGAGTTCGCCGGGAACCGCTACGGGACCCCGCGCGCGGCCGTGCTGGAGAAGCTGGAGCGCGGCGAACCCGTGCTGCTGGAGATCGACCTCCAGGGCGCCCGGCAGGTGCGCGAGTCGATGCCCGAGGCGCAGCTGGTCTTCCTGGCCCCGCCGAGCTGGGACGAGCTGGTCCGCCGGCTGACCGGCCGGGGCACCGAGTCGCAGGATGTGATCGAGAGGCGACTGGAGGCGGCCAAGGTCGAGCTCGCGGCCGAGCCCGAGTTCGACACGACCCTTGTCAACACCTCCGTCGAGCAGGTAGCGGCCGAACTGCTAGCCTTGCTCGGTGTAGCCTGACCTGTCTGTCTTTTCCACCCTTTCGGAAGGTTTTAGCGTGTCCTCTTCCATGACCGCGCCCGAGGGCATCATCAACCCGCCGATCGACGAGCTGCTCGAGGCCACCGACTCCAAGTACAGCCTCGTGATCTACGCCGCCAAGCGCGCGCGCCAGATCAACGCGTACTACTCCCAGCTCGGCGAGGGCCTGCTGGAGTACGTCGGCCCGCTGGTCGACACCCACGTGCACGAGAAGCCGCTGTCGATCGCGCTGCGCGAGATCAACGCGGGCATGCTGACCGCCGAGGCGGTCGAGGCTGCCTGAGGCGGTCGCTGAATTTCCGGAAGGGCCCGGCGGAATCGTTTCCGCCGGGCCCTTCGGTGTTCCCGCCCACCGGTGGGGCTCCGGTGCGGGGGCGGTCGCGGGGGCCGTAGGGTGGGCGCGTTTCCAGATCGGGAGAAAGGTCGGTACGTGACTGTGGACGCCCCCCGCGTGGTCCTCGGCGTGAGCGGCGGGATCGCCGCGTACAAGGCGTGCGAGCTGCTGCGCCGCTTCACCGAGTCCGGCCACCAGGTCACCGTGGTGCCGACCGCCGCCGCGCTGCACTTCGTCGGCGAGGCGACCTGGGCCGCGCTGTCCGGGCGTCCGGCGGCCACCGAGACCTGGGAGCGCGTGCACGAGGTGCCGCACGTGCGGATCGGGCAGCAGGCCGACCTGGTGGTGGTCGCCCCGGCCACCGCGGACCTGATCGCCAGGGCCGCCCACGGCCTGGCCGACGACCTGCTGACCAACACCCTGCTCACCGCCCGCTGCCCGGTCGTCCTGGCGCCCGCCATGCACACCGAGATGTGGGAGCACCCGGCCACCCGGGACAACGTGGCCACGCTGCGCCGCCGGGGCGTGATCGTGCTGGAGCCGGCCGTCGGCCGGCTCACCGGCAAGGACACCGGCAAGGGCCGGCTGCCCGAGCCGTCCGCGATCTTCGAGGCCTGCCGGGCGGTGCTGCGCCGCGGCGGTCCGGCGCCCACCGACCTCGCGGGCCGGCACGTGGTGGTCTCGGCCGGCGGCACCCGGGAGCCGCTGGACCCGGTGCGCTACCTGGGCAACCGCTCCTCCGGGAAGCAGGGCTACGCGCTCGCCGTGACGGCCGCGGCGCGCGGGGCGAGGGTGACATTGCTCTCGGCCAACGCCGAGCTGCCGGACCCGGCCGGGGTGGACGTGGTGCACGTCTCGACCGCCCTGGAGCTGCGCGATGCGGCCCTGGAGGCCGTCCGGGACGCGGACGCCGTGGTGATGGCCGCGGCGGTGGCGGACTTCCGGCCCGCCGAGTACGCGACCGGCAAGATCAAGAAGGTCGAGGGCGTCGAGCAGCCCCCCGTGGCCCTGGTCCGCAATCCCGACATCCTGGCGGAGCTGTCGGCCCACCGGGCCCGTTCGGGTCAACTCGTGGTGGGTTTCGCGGCGGAGACCGACGACGTGCTCGCCAACGGCCGGGCCAAGCTCGCCCGCAAGGGCTGTGACCTGCTGGTCGTCAACGAGGTCGGCAACGGCAAGGCCTTCGGTACGGACGTCAACGAGGCCGTGGTGCTGGGCGCGGACGGCAGCGAGACGGCCGTGCCGGTGGGGCCGAAGGAGGCACTCGCCGACGTTGTCTGGGACCTGGTCGCGAAGCGGCTGGAAACAGGCGGCAACTGATCGAAATCGCTCGCGGAACGGTCGAGAATTCCGGAAGCGGGTGACGTTCGACGGAACCAGACCGTTACACTCCAGGAATCAAGTCTTTCCGGAGTGCCCGGGTTCCCCCGGGCAACTTCAGTCAGCAGCCGCTGCAACCCCAGGGAGCGCTGTGTCTCGCCGCCTGTTCACCTCGGAGTCCGTCACCGAGGGACACCCCGACAAGATCGCTGACCAGATCAGCGACACCATCCTTGACGCTCTCCTGAGGGAGGACCCGACGTCCCGGGTCGCCGTGGAGACGCTCATCACCACCGGCCAGGTGCACGTGGCCGGCGAGGTGACCACCAAGGCGTACGCGCCGATCGCCCAGCTCGTCCGGGACAAGATCCTGGAGATCGGCTACGACAGCTCCAAGAAGGGCTTCGACGGCGCCTCCTGCGGTGTCTCGGTGTCCATCGGTGCCCAGTCGCCCGACATCGCGCAGGGCGTCGACACCGCGTACGAGGCCCGCGTCGAGGGCGACGAGGACGACCTGGACAAGCAGGGCGCCGGTGACCAGGGCCTGATGTTCGGCTACGCGTCCGACGAGACGCCCGAGCTGATGCCGCTGCCGATCACCCTGGCGCACCGCCTCTCCCGCCGCCTCACCGAGGTGCGCAAGAACGGGACCATCCCCTACCTGCGCCCCGACGGCAAGACCCAGGTCACCATCGAGTACGACGGCGACAAGGCCGTCCGCCTCGACACCGTCGTCGTCTCCACCCAGCACGCCAGCGACATCGACCTGGAGTCGCTGCTCACCCCGGACATCCGCGAGTTCGTGGTCGAGCCGGAGCTGAAGGCGCTGGCCGAGCAGGGCATCAAGCTCACCACCGAGGGCTACCGCCTGCTGGTCAACCCGACCGGCCGCTTCGAGATCGGCGGCCCGATGGGCGACGCCGGCCTGACCGGCCGCAAGATCATCATCGACACCTACGGCGGCATGGCCCGCCACGGCGGCGGCGCCTTCTCCGGCAAGGACCCGTCCAAGGTGGACCGCTCGGCCGCGTACGCGATGCGCTGGGTGGCGAAGAACATCGTCGCCGCCGGCCTCGCCCGCCGCGCCGAGGTGCAGGTCGCGTACGCGATCGGCAAGGCCGAGCCGGTCGGCCTGTTCGTGGAGACCTTCGGTACCGAGACCGTCCCGGTCCTCGCCATCCAGAAGGCCGTCTCCGAGGTCTTCGACCTGCGCCCGGCCGCGATCATCCGCGACCTGGAGCTGCTGCGCCCGATCTACTCCCAGACCGCCGCGTACGGCCACTTCGGCCGTGAGCTGCCGGACTTCACCTGGGAGCGCACCGACCGGGTCGAGCAGCTGAAGGCCGCCGTCCAGGACTGACGTCCGTGGCGCACCCCGGTGCACGAGGTCCCTGTGGTGCCTGAGGTGCCCGGGGTGTGCTGAAGCGTCCGAGGTGCCGAGGCATCCGAAGCGTCCGAAGCGGCGCCCGCCCCCCGTTCGGGGGCGGGCGCCGCTTTCGTGCATTGTCGGTGTGACCTGGTAGTACTTGATGGCGATGAGCAGCACAGGGGAGAACGGGGCCGCCGAGCCGGAGCAACTGGCGTTCATCCGGGAGACGGTCAAACGGGCCAAGCCGCGCACCTGGCACGGGGCCAAGCGGGCCGAGCACCTGCCGGTGGCCCGGGTCGTGGTGGACAAGGGCGTGCTCACCATCGACAAGTTCTTCGACTACGAGGTGCCGGCCGCGATGGCCGAGGAGGCCCGGCCCGGTGTCCGGGTCCGGGTGCGGTTCGGGGCGCGGGTGGTGAAGGGCCAGCGCGAGGGGGGGGAACTGCACGACGGGTTCATCGTCGCCCGGCTGGAGAAGAGCGACTTCCCCGGCCCGCTCGCCCCGCTGGCCCAGGTGCTCTCGCCCGAGCCGGTGCTCACCCCCCAGCTGCTGCGGCTGTGCCGCACCGTCGCCGACCGGTACGCCGGGACGCTGGCCGACGTGCTCCAGCTGGCCGTCCCGCCCCGGCACGCCAAGGCCGAGGCCGAGCCCTCGCCGCCGCCGCTGGCGCGTCCGGCGGCTCCGGCCCCCGGCGGCTGGCAGCGCTACCCGGCCGGGCCCGACTTCCTCACCGCGCTGGCCTCGGGCGGCTCTCCGCGCGCCGTCTGGGCCGCGCTGCCCGGGCCCGGCTGGCCGTACGAGATCGCGCGGGCGGTGGCGGCCACGCTGGCGAGCGGGCGCGGGGCGCTGGTCGTCGTCCCTGAGGGGCGCTCGGTGGCCCGGGTGGACCAGGCGCTGACCGAACTGCTCGGCCCCGGGATGCACGTGGCGCTGGAGGCCGACCTCGGCCCGCGCGAGCGCTACCGGCGCTGGCTCGCGGTGAGCCGGGGCTCGGTGCACGCCGTGGTCGGGACCAGGGCCACCATGTTCGCGCCCGTACGGGACCTCGGCCTGGTCGTCGTCTGGTCGGACGGCGACGGCAGCCACAGCGACCCGCGCGCCCCCCACCCGCACGTGCGCGAGGTGGCGCTGCTGCGCGCCGCCGAGGAGGGCGCGGCGGTGCTGCTCGGGGGGCACGCGGTGACGGTGGAGGGAGCCCAGCTGGTCAGCACCGGCTGGGCGCGCCCGCTGGTCGCGGACCGGGAGACGGTGCGGCGGACGTCGCCCAGGGTGCGCACCGTCACCGACCAGGACCAGCACCGGGACGCCGCCGCCCAGGCCGCCCGGCTGCCCTCGGTGGCCTGGGAGGCGGCCCGGCAGGCGCTGGCGGCCGGGCACCCGGTGCTCATCCAGGTGCCCCGGCGCGGCTACGTGCCCCGGCTGGCCTGCGGGCGCTGCCGGACCCCGGCGCGCTGCCGGCGCTGCGAGGGGCCGCTGGAGGCGCCCTCGGCGGACGCCTCGCTGCGCTGCGGCTGGTGCGGGGAGGCGGAGAACGACTGGCACTGCCCCGAGTGCGGGTCCTTCCGGCTGCGGGCCCAGGTGGTCGGCGCCCGGCGGACGGCGGAGGAACTGGGCAAGGCGTTCCCGCGCCTCCCGGTGCGGACCTCGGGCCGGGACGCGGTGCTGACCACCGTGCCGGACGAGCCCTCGCTGGTGATCTCCACCCCCGGCGCGGAGCCGGTGGTCGAGGGAGGCGGCGGGTACGGGGCCGCCCTGCTGCTGGACGGCTGGGCGCTGCTGAGCCGGCCCGACCTGCGGGCGGGGGAGGAGGCGCTGCGGCTCTGGCTGGCGGCGGCGGCCCTGGTGCGGCCCTCGACGGAGGGCGGGACGGTGGTCGTGGTGGCCGAGCCCTCGGCCCGTCCGGTGCAGGCGCTGGTGCGGTGGGACCCGCTGGGGCACGCCGGGCTGGAGCGGGACGAACGGGCGCAGCTGCACTTCCCGCCGGTGTCCCGGATGGCCTCGGTGAGCGGGAGCCCGTCGGCGGTGGCGGACCTGCTCAACCTGATCCGGCTGCCGGAGGGGGCGGACGTGCTCGGGCCGGTGCCGGTGCCGGCGCTGCGGGGGGAGGAGCAGGAGCGCGCGCTGCTGCGGGTCGCCCCCGGGCAGGGGGCCGCGCTGGCGGCGGCGCTCAAGGCGGCGCAGATCGCGCGGATCGCGCTGCGGACGGCGGAGCCGGTGCGGGTGCGGGTGGATCCGACGGACATCGGCTGAGGGGCGCCGGCCCGGCCGGGCTCGGCGGGGGTGCGCTTCGGCGGTCAGGACGGCCCCTGCGGGGGTTCGGGGCGGTGCTCAGGCACGTTCCGGGGCCTCGCCCGGTGGTTCCGGGGCCTTGCCCGGTGGGGCGGGGTGAGTGGGCCACCCCGCCCCGGAGGGCCGGCCGCGGGCGGCTCGGTCAGCCGCGCAGCGGGATGCCGGGTCGGTCCGGCTGGGGGCGGTCGACGGGGGCGCCGCGGTCGGTCGGGGTGCGGTCGATCGCGGGGCGGTCCATCGGGCCGCGGTCGATCGGGGTGCGGTCGAGGCCGCCGCGGTCGATTCCGGGGCGGTCCATCGGGCCGCGGTCGAGGCTGCTGCGGTCCAGGCCGCCCTGGCGGGCCGCCGGGACGGTCGCGGCCAGGCCGGTCCGCTCGGCGCCGGTGGGCAGTTCCTCGGTGCGGTCCGGGCGGCTCTGGCTGGGGACGGCACCGCTCGCGGCGAGGAGCTCGCTGGTCGGGCGGCGCATGCCGTAGCGCCGGTGCACGGCCTGCTTGGTGACCCCGAGGGCGGAGCCCACCGAGTCCCAGGAGAAGCCCAGCGCCCGGTCGAACTCGACCGCCGCCGCCACCAGCGTCTCCACGCTCTCCCGCAGCTCCTGCGCGAGGCGCACGGTCGGCGCCGGCGCCCGCCCGTACACCACGAAGCCGGCCGAGGTGCTCGGTCGGCGCGGACGGTAGACGTTGCCCAGCTGGGCGGTGAGCGTCCGCAGCGCGTCGACCTGCCGCCTCACCCGCTCGATGTCCCGCACCAGCAGGTGCAGGCTCGCCCGCGCCCGGGCGTCGTGGTTGATCTGCTCGGCCATGGCCTACGTGCCACCTTCCGTACGGTTCAGCTCGGCCGGACGCGGTGTTCCGTGCGCCCGGCCCCGGTCAATCTCTCTTGACCAACGCCGAATCGGGCCCGGGGTAACGCGGCTCGGCACAGTCGGGATGCGCGGACCGCCGATCCGGGCCCCGCGCGGGCACCGGCGGGGGCGTGCGGGAGGTCTGCGGAGCCGGCCTCCGGGCGGGGTGGCGCGGGCGGCCGGGCGGGCCGTCCCGGACGGGTTGCATAGACTGGCCGGTGAACCAGCAGCCGACCGCAGCCCGCGCCCCTACGGACAGGAGTCCGCACCCCGTGGCGATCCAGCCGATCCGTCTCTTCGGAGACCCCGTCCTGCGGTCCACCGCCCAGCCGGTGACCGCCTTCGACAAGGAACTGCGCAAGCTGGTCGGGGACCTCACCGACACCATGCTGGACGCACCCGGCGCAGGTCTCGCCGCGCCCCAACTCGGCGTCTCCCTGCGGGTGTTCACGTACCACGTGGACGGGGTCACCGGGCACCTGATCAACCCGGACCTGTCGCTGAGCGAGGAGGAGCAGGAGGGCCCCGAGGGCTGCCTCTCGCTGCCCGGCCTGCGCTACGACACCAGGCGCGCGTACGGCGTGGTGGCCAGGGGCTTCAACATGTACGGCGACCCGGTGACCGTGGAGGGCACCCAGCTGCTCGCCCGGTGCATCCAGCACGAGACCGACCACCTGGACGGCATCATCTTCATCGACCGGCTCGACCGCGAGCAGCGCAAGGCCGCGCTGAAGGCGATCCGGGAGGCGGACTGGGGCGACGGGCCGGCGCCGGTGGTCAAGGTCTCGCCGCACAGCACCTTCGGCTCCGCCCGCTGAGCCCGTCGCAGCCGTCGCGGCCCCCTCCGAACTTCCTCTTGCAGAAAGGCACTTGATGCGTCTCGTCTTCGCCGGCACCCCCGAGGTCGCCGTTCCCGCCCTGGACGCCCTGCTCGCCTCCGACCGGCACGAGGTCGTCGCCGTGGTCACCCGCCCCGACGCTCCGGCCGGGCGCGGGCGCAAGCTGGTCGCCAGCCCCGTCGCCCAGCGCGCCGAGGAGGCCGGGATCGAGGTCCTCAAGCCGGCGAAGCCCAGCGACCCCGACTTCGTCGCCCGGCTCACCGAACTCGCCCCCGACTGCTGCCCGGTGGTCGCCTACGGCGCGCTGCTGCGCCCCGGCACCCTGGAGATCCCCAAGCACGGCTGGGTCAACCTGCACTTCTCGCTGCTGCCGGCCTGGCGCGGCGCGGCGCCGGTCCAGCACGCGGTGCTGGCCGGCGACGAGGTCACCGGCGCGTCCACCTTCCTGATCGAGCAGGGGCTGGACTCCGGCCCGGTGTTCGGCGTGGTCACCGAGGAGATCCGGCCGGGCGACACCAGCGGTGAGCTGCTCACCCGGCTGTCCGTCTCCGGCGCCCGGCTGCTGGCCGCCACCATGGACGGCATCGCGGACGGCTCCCTGCACGCCGTGCCGCAGCCGGCCGAGGGCATCACGCTCGCGCCGAAGATCACCGTCGAGGACGCGCGGATCGACTGGAACCACCCCGCGCTGCGGATCGACCGGGTGGTGCGCGGCTGCGCGCCGGCCCCCGGGGCCTGGACGGAGTTCCGGGGCGAGCGGCTGAAGGTCACCGGCCCGGTCACGCTGCTGCCGGGCTCCGCCGAGCTGGCGCCGGGCGAGGTCGCGATGGCCGGCAAGAACAGCGTCCGGGTCGGCACCGGCAGCCACGACATCGAGCTCGGGGAGGTGCGTCCGCAGGGGAAGAAGGAGATGCGGGCCGCCGACTGGGCCCGGGGCGCGCGGCTGGAGGCGGGGGAGCGCTTCGGGACCGGCGGCTGACACTCCGGTTCGGCGTTACTGTTCGATGGAGACCCATCGTTTCGAGGGAGATCGTTCGCCGCCGTATTCGTTTTCGCCGTATTCGCGTTCGCCGTATGTTGTTCGAGTTCATCGATAGCCACCGCAGCACCTTGAGGCACCTGTGACCACCCCCAGCGCCAAGCGCGCCCCCCGCCCGCACCGCCGCCCGAAGAAGGACCCGGCCCGGATCGTCGCCTTCCGCGCCCTGCGGGCCGTCGACGAGCGCGACGCCTACGCCAACCTGATCCTGCCCTCGCTGCTTCGGGAGGCCGAGCAGAAGGGCATGGACCGGCGCGACGCCGCCCTCGCCACCGAGCTGGTCTACGGCACCCTGCGCCTTCAGGGCACCTACGACGCGATCATCGCCGCCTGCATCGACCGGCCGCTCGGCAAGGTCGACCCGCCGGTGCTGGACGTGCTCTCGCTCGGCGCCCACCAGCTGCTCACCACCCGCATCCCCACCCACGCGGCCGTCTCGGCGACCGTCGAGCTGGCCCGGGCGGTGCTCGGCGACGGCAAGGCGAAGTTCGTCAACGCCGTGCTGCGCCGGATCAGCGCCCACGATCTGGACGCCTGGATCGAGCAGGTCGCCCCGCCGTACGACAAGGACGCCGAGGACCACCTGGCGGTCGTGCACTCCCACCCGCGCTGGGTGGTCTCCGCGCTCTGGGACTCGCTCGGCCGCTGGCAGCCGGACGCCTCCGGGCGCACCGCGATGGAGGAGCTGCTGCGGGCCGACAACGAGCGGCCGGAGGTCACCCTGGTCGCCCGCCCCGGCCGGGCCACCGTCGGCGAGCTGGCCGACGCGCTGCCCGAGGCCGAGCCGGGCCGATGGTCCCCGTTCGCGCTGCGGCTCGCCGAGGGCGGCGACCCGGGCTCGGTGGCCGCCGTGAGGGAGAACCGGGCGGGCGTGCAGGACGAGGGCAGCCAGCTGGTCGCCCTGGCGCTGGCCTCGGCGCCGCTGGACGGCCCCGACCGGCTCTGGCTGGACGGCTGCGCCGGCCCCGGCGGCAAGGCCGCGCTGCTCGGCGCGCTGGCCGCCGAGCGCGGCGCGGCCCTGGTCGCGAGCGAGAAGCAGCCGCACCGGGCCCGGCTGGTCGCCCGGGCGCTGGACGGCAACCCCGGCCCGTACACCGTGATCGCGGCCGACGGGACGCGCCCGGCCTGGCGGTCCGGCGGCTTCGACCGGGTGCTGGTCGACGTGCCGTGCTCCGGCCTCGGCGCGCTGCGCCGCCGCCCGGAGGCGCGCTGGCGGCGCCGGCCGGCCGACGTCGCGGCCTTCGGCCCGCTCCAGCGGGACCTGCTGCGCTCGGCGATCGAGGCCACCCGGGTCGGCGGCGTGGTCGGCTACGCGACCTGTTCCCCGCACCTCGCGGAGACCCGGGCCGTCGTGGACGACGTGCTGCGCGGCGAGGGCGGACGGGTCGAGTGGATCGACGCCCGCCCGCTGCTGCCCGGCGTCCCGGCGCTCGGCGACGGGCCGGACGTCCAGCTGTGGCCGCACCTGCACGGGACGGACGCGATGTACCTGGCGCTGCTGCGGCGGACCGCCTGAGGTCGTGGTGACGGCGCCTCCCCGGCCGGGTTCCGGCTCGGCCGGGGAGGCGAACGGTGGTGCCACCAGGCAGGATTGACAGTGCGTCAGGTACCGGCTTCCATGGTGGGTGTGTAGCCGCTCGGCTGCATGATCTTTGGGGGGCGGGCTTCGTCGCGTCGTGCGGCGGGCCGGGGAAGCAACCCCACGAGACATGCGGCGCGATGCGGCTGTTCCGTTGTGCGGGGCGTTTGCCCGGCGGCTGTGCACCGCTGCCCTGCCCCCTCCCGACCGTGGGAGGTACCAGGTGTCATCGGAGATTCGGCGACCGCGACCGCAGGACGACGGCCCCGGCTCGCCGGCTCGCCGGGCCGGTGCGGCGCTGCCGCGGGCGGGCCGCCGCCGGACCGTGGCGGACGGGCGCGGGCTCGACCTGGTCGCCCTGATGTCGATCCTGGCAGTGTGCACCCTGGTCTGCCTGACCGCCGGAGCGGGGGCGCTCCAGGCGGTGATCGGGGCGGCGGGCGTCCTGTTCGCCGCCTGGCGGACGCCGCGGCGCTCGGGTCACTCGGATCACTCGGATCACTCGGGCCGGGCGGGGTACTCGGGCCGCTCGGGCCGGGCGGAGGGGCGTCCGCGCGGGCCCCGCGGGTGATGCCCGTGGCGGTGGACGCTTGCGTCTCCCGTAGGGGGAGGTAGCAGGGTGGTGGCCATGAACGGCGACACGACATACGGCATCGGTGAGCTGGCCAGGCGGGTGGGGCTGACGGTCAAGACCGTCCGCTTCTACTCGGACCGGGGGATCGTGGCGCCTGCCGGCCGCACCCCGGCCGGCCACCGGCGGTACGGCGCCGACGCCGTCGCGCGCCTGGAACTGGTCCGCACCCTGCGGGAGCTCGGGCTCGGACTGCCCGCCATCCGGCGGGTGGTGGAGCGTGAGCTGTCGCCGGCCGAGGTCGCCGCCGCGCAGGCGGAGGCGGTCGACCTCCGGATCCGGGTGCTGCGGCTGCGGCGGGCGGTGCTGGGGGCGGTGGCCAGGCTCGGGTCGACACCTGAGGAGTTGATGATCGTGCACCGTTTGGCCCGGCTCTCGGAGGACGAACGGGGGCGCCTGATGGGGGAGTTCCTGGCGGCCGTGTTCGGTGGCCTCGGCTGTCCCGGTGACCTCGGCGGCCCCGGTGGCCTCGGCGGTTCGGCGGGCGGTTCGGAGGGTGGCGGGCGGTTCGCCGGTGTCGCCCGCTCGTTGACGCCGGAGCTGCCGGAGGACCCGTCGGTCGAACAGGTGGAGGCCTGGGTGGAGTTGGCGCGGCTGGCCGGGGACGACGGGTTCCGGGAGCTGTTGCGTGGACTCGTGGAGGGGGAGGCGGCCGAGGCGGATCGGGCCGGCGCGAGCGTGCCCCGGCCCGGACTCGCAGTGGCGGTACGGGAGTTGGCGGGCCCGGCGGTCGCGGCGGGGGTGGAGCCGGGATCGGCGGAGGCGGCCGTGGTCGTGGCGGCGCTGGTGGAGCGGTACGCGGGGGCGGGCGGGGCCGAGGCGGTCCGTGCCAGGCTGACGGCGATGGCCGATCCGCGTCGGGAGCGGTACCTGGAGCTGCTCGCGGTGGTCAACGGCTGGCCCGCGCCGGAGAGTTGGGCAGCGGAGGCGGAGTGGGCGGCGCGCGCCGTGGCGTGAGCCGGGTGTGGGGGCGCGGGGGCGCGCGGCCGGGGCTACTGGTGGTCGGGGGTCGGGAAGGTGGTGAGGAAGGCGTGGGCCTGGGCGCGGAGGTGGTCGACCGGCGGGTCCTCGCAGATCACCTCCAGGCCGCGTCCGGTCACCCGGCCCAGGTCGTAGTAGGACTGGTAGGCGAGGTACGGGCGGTGGCCGTCGGTGGGGTCGAGGCCGACGGCGAAGGTCGCGAAGTGGGTCAACTCGCCCTTGGCGGGGGCGGACTCGGTGCGGGAGAGCTGCCATTCGAACTCGTACGGTTCGGGCTCGGCGGGCAGGTCCAGCAGGGCCTGGGCGAGCCGGCGGACCTCGTCCGGGTTCGCGAAGGAGAACGACTCCGACCAGGCGGGCGCCGAGGCGAGCAGTTCCCAGCCGTCGCCGTTGTGGCCGACGGCCAGGGCCCACTCGCCGTTCCGGTCCTGCCAGCGGCAGCTGATGATCGGGTCCACGGTGGTCAACCTCCGTGTGGCGCTGGGACGTTCGTGCCTCATCATCGTGGCACACCGGACGGCCCCGGGGACTGGGCGCCGAGTCCTCCTCGGGCCCGTTGCCAGGCCTCCTGGAGCGTGCGGTAGCCGAGGACGGTGATGCCGTGCTCGGCGAGGAGCAGGGGGGCCTCGGGGGAGACGAGGAACGCGTGGTCGGTGCGCCGGACGCGCCGGCCGTCCTGCGGGTCACGGGGGTCGGGGCCGGCCAGGCTCGGGTGCAGGGCCCACTCGGTGAGGCCGGGCGGGAGGGCAGCGAGCAGCCGGGCGTACCGGGCGGGCTTGTCGTCCAGGGGGACGGTGAAGCTGTCGAGGAAGCCGTGGTCCACCACCGGCAGCCCGCGCTCGCGCATCCGCGCCAGGGCGGGCGGCAGCCAGACCCGGACCGCCAGGCCGTACTCGGCGCCGAGGGCGAGGGTGAGGTCGAGGATGTCCTCGCGGCCGCCGTCGGCCAGGCAGTGGAAGTCCAGGTGGGTCGGGGCGAGGCCGGCCGCCGCCACCGTGTCGATCTGGGCGCGGAACTCCCGTTCCACGTGGTCGAGTCGGGCCCGGGCGAGCAGTTGGGCGCGGCCGGAGGGGGTGGGGGCGAACAGCTCGCCGTCGGCGTCCAGGAGGGAGGGCACCCGGTCGCGGGCGGTGAGCGGGCCCCAGCGGCGGTCCGGGGACTCGCAGACCAGCGTGAGGTGGACGCCGAAGGGGACCTCCGGGTGCCGGCGCAGCAGCCGCAGCGCGTGCGGGGCGGCGGCGCACGGGGTCATCAGGCTGCAGGAGGCGGCGATGCCGTCGCGGACGGCGTCGATCACGGCGAGGTTGACGGACTCGTCCAGGCCGAGGTCGTCGCAGTTGAGCAGCAGGAGGCGGGCGTCGGGCGGGTGGCCGAGGAGGCGGTTGGCGGTGGGGGCGTCGCGGGTGGGGCCGGTATCGGGGGAGGTGGTGCCGGGCGGGGGTGTGGCGTCGGCTGCGGGCACGAGGGCAGTGTGCCCCGCGCGCCGGTCGGGTGCGCGGGGTTTTCCGGGGCGGCGGCCGGTCAGCCGACCTCGGGGGCCGGGTGCCAGGGGCGGTCGGGGCGGGTCGGGACCGGGGCGGAGGTGAGGCGCAGGGCGTACACCTCGCGGTCGGTGGCCTCGTACGGGACCGGGCCGAGGTACTCGTGGCCGGTCAGGTGGCACCAGGCGGGCAGGTCCAGCGGGGCGGCCGGATCGGTGGTGTGGATGTGGACCACCGCGCCGGCCGGAAGGTGCGCGATCCGGGCGCGCAGCCGGAGCAGGAGCTGGACGCAGAGCAGCCCGGTGCCGTCGATGGTGAGGTCGGGGGCGGCCGCGCCGGCCTCGGGGGCGGGGGCTCCGGGGGTGCCGGGGGCTTCTGGGGCTTCCCGGATTTCGGTCCGGGTGGCGGCGTCGGCCTTGGGCGTGGTGGCGTCGGGAGCGGTCATCGCGGGGTCTCCTGGGTGATGCGCCAGAGGCGGCGGGGCAGTTCGCCCTCCTCGAAGGGGTGGACCTCGGTCAGGCGCCAGCCTTCGGCGAGCGCGTCCACCAGCTCGCGGGGGAAGAAGTGGACGGCGAAGCCGCCGTGCTCCCAGATGTCGTCCCCGTGGCCGGTGCCGGCGCCGTAGTGGGCGTCTCCGGTGTGGCGGACGGTGTAGACGAAGGTGCCGCCCGGGCGCAGGACCCGGCGGACCTCGGCGACCAGCGCCCTGAGCTCCTCGGTGGAGAGCGCCATGCAGAGCAGCATGTGGGCGAACACCGCGTCGACGGAGGCGTCGGGGAGGGGCAGCGGGTCGCGGACGTCGTGGGTGAGGTCCGTGACCCGGTCGGCCAGCCCCTGCTCCGACGCCGCGGTGCGCAGCTGCCGGAGGGCGGTGGCGCTGAAGTCGGCGGCCCGCACCCGGAAGCCCGCGCGGGCGAAGTGCAGGGCGTCCCGGCCGTGCCCGGCGCCGAGTTCCAGCACGTCCCGGGCCCCGGCGGCGGCGAAGGCCTCGGCGGCGTACTCGGCGGGGGCGGACGGCCGCTCGCCGTACATCCCGGGGTGCGCGGTGTAGGTCTGCTGCCAGTGCGCGCGCTGGGCCTCGGCGAGGGTGGGTTCCCGGCCGGGCCCGGTGCCGGGGGTGTCGGTCATGGTGTCGCCCTTCGCGGGGTGGGTGGTGCGGGGGTGGTGCGTGCTGCGGATGGGGCGGGTTCAGCCTAGGCGGTGGGGGCGCGCGGCGGTTGCGGTGGGGTACGCGAGGGGCGCGGGCCGGGTGGTGGCTCCGGCGTGGACCCGGCGTGTGCGGGGGTCCACGCCGGATCGTGTGCCGTGTCGAGCGCCGCCTCGTGCGCCGGACGCGGGCGCGCGGAGAGGCCGGACGCCGGCAGGCCGGACGCGGGGAGGCCGGGCGCGTGGCTCAGCCCAGGTGCCGGCCGGGGGCGGTGCCGCCGAGGCGGGTGAGCAGCGCGGAGAGCCGGTCGAGGTCCTCGGCGCTCCACTGGTCGGCCGCGAAGTGCTCGGCGGCGACCTTGCGGGCGGTGTACAGCATCTCGGCGAGCCGTTCCCGGCCGGTCGGGGTCAGGGCGGCGTAGGTGACCCGGGCGTCGCGGGCGGCGGCCTCGCGGGAGACCAGGCCGATCCGCTCCAGGGGAGCGAGGCCGCGGGTCACGCCGGAGGCGGTGAGCCCGAGGGCCTCGGCGAGGTCGACCCGGCGCATCCGGCCGCCGGGGGCCCGGGAGAGGTGGAGCAGCATGGTGAAGTCGGCCAGGCTGACGCCGTGCAGGCCGCTGAGGCCCGCGTCGAAGCGCTTGACCAGGGCCGCCTGGGCGCGGACCAGCCGCAGGGCGGTGTCCAGTGGGTCGGGGCCCGTGCCCCTCGGGGGCTGAGCCGGCTCGGTCGGCTCCGGGTGCTGCGGCGGTTCCGAGTGGTTTGTCATTGCCACCTCCTTGACTGCTCAAGCATATCTCGACGAGGAGCCGTCAAGGAGGTGGTGGAGGGGGAGGGGGCCGGATCAGCGGGCGGTGTCGGCGGCGCGGCGCTGGCGCTGGCGCTTGCCGAGGGGCGCCTGGGAGAGGTCCTCGGCCTGGGATCGGAGGTTCTTGTGGCCGTAGCCGCGTTCGCTCAGCCAGTCCCGCGCCGCCTGCTCGGCCCGCTCGGTGGCCTCCAGGATGTCCTCCTCGGCCTCGCCCTCGTCGAGGAAACGGAAGGTGAAGGCGGCCCGCGCGGACAGGTCGTAGCTGAGGTGGCCCTCGCGGGTGAAGGCGGCGCGCAGCACGTCGTGCTCGGGGGCGGCGGCGAGCAGTTCGGCGCGCTGTTCGTCGGTGAGGCCGTCGAAGACGCCGCGCACCATGATGCGGAAGGTTCGAGTGGTCATCCCCCGACGATAGGCAGTGCGGACGGTCGGCCGCCAACCCGATTTCCGGCGCGGGGGGCGGCGGCCCGGCTCTGACGGCCGGAGCGGGTACCTCAGGGGGCGGGCGCCGGGGCGGTGGGGGTCTGTGGCCGTCCTCGGGGCGGGGCTGCTCGGAGGGCGTGGCGGCTTGGTCACAGGGTGGGGGTGAGCGCTTCGGCGAGCCGGTCGGCGCATGCGGTGAGCAGGTCGCGCCGGGGGCCGCTCCGGGCGCGCCGGAAGCCGTGCCGTCGGCCCCGGAACGCCGCCTGGACGGCCCGGAGTTGGGCCCAGCGGCGGACGCGTTCGCGGTCCAGCTCGGCGGCCTCGGCGAAGACGTCGATCGCACGGGGGACGGTGCGGCGCGGGTCCGCCCCGCCGAGCGTGGTCAGCGCGTGGACGTTGAGCAGGGTGCCGCCGTCGTAGGCGCGGTCCCCGACGTACCCCTTCGGGTCCACGGCCAGCCAGGGTTCGCGGTCCGCCCGCAGGATGTCGCGGGGGTGGAAGTCACCGTGGACGAGCACCTCCGGCTGGTCGCGGGCGAGTTCGCGGACGGTGGCCAGGGCCGCGGCCACGCTGCGGGCGGGCATCGTGTGGGCCAACGAGGTCGCGTCGCGGCGCAGTTGCTCCTCCCAGTCGGCGGCCCTGGCGCTGAGCCGGGGGAGTCCGGGCAGGTGCGGAAGGCCGGGCGGAGCCGGGACGGCGAGCCGAAGGCTGAGCCGCCCGGCGACCGTCAGGACCTCGTCGTCGTCGCGGACCTCCGCGAGCGTGACCGGGCTCGCCCGTTCGAGCAGCATCGCGAAGCGCCCGTCGTCCCGTTCGTGCAGTCGGACGGCTCCCCGGCCCGCCCACACCGCGAAGGCGTCCGGCTCGTGCACGTTGCCCGGGTGGGGGAACGAGACCTTCAGTACGGCCGCCCGCCCCTCCGCTCCCTGCCGGACGGGGAGGACCAGGGCGACGCCTCCGTGGGTGGCCTCGCCGTCCTGCACGCAGCCCCAGCGTTCCAGCAACCCGGCGGCGAGGCAGGGGAGTTCGGCGATCCAGGCCGCGCCGCGGGCACCCTCGCGCTCGGTGGCGGCCCGGGCGAGCCCGTCGGGGATCTCGACCATTCGGCCTCCTCTCGGTGGCGGGGTCCGGGGGCTACGGCAGGGGCGGGAGGCGGGTGCAGACCGCGCCCGCCGCCAGTGGGGCGGGTGCGGCGCCCAGGGCGGCGAGGGTGAAGGCGGTGGTCAGGGCGCTGATGGCGCGGGCCTCGCGGATCAGGTAGTGGTTGCCGCCGGGGGCCTCGTAGCGTGCCAGGTCCGGGACGACGCGCCGGGCGCGCAGCGCGTACTCCAGGGACTGGGTGGCGCCGGCCGAACTGTGGTCCGCGGTGCCGTGGACGATCAGCACCCGGCGCCCGGCCAGTTGCCCGACCGCGTCGCCGCTCGGCAGCCAGGGGGCGATCCCGGCCACGCCCACCACGGACGGGTGTCCGGCGCACCAGAACGCCGCCCGCCCGCCCAGGGAGTTGCCGATCAGCACCACGGGCGCGCCCGGGTACCGCCGGCCGAGTTCGTCGAGCGCCCAGCGGGTGTCGACGGCGGTGTCGGCGTCGGCGCCGTTCCAGCCGCCGTGGCGGTAGCGCAGCAGGTGCACCGCGAGGCCGTGCGGCCGGCCGCGTTCGGTGAGCTCGGTGGCCAGGTCCCGCAGTCCCAGCTCGGCGACCTTCACGGGGGCGCGCCGGCTGCGGATGAATCCGCCCGGCAGCAGCAGGGCGACGCCGGTGACCGGCCCCTCGCCCCGCCGCGGGGTCAGCTCTGCGGTGCGCGGACGCTGCGCTCGGAACACGCGAAATCCCTCCTGGTGCGTACCGGCGGATTCTACGGTTCCGGTGGGTTCCTGCGGCTCGGGCCGGGTCTCGCCGCTCCCGCACCGGGGCGTGGCGCTGGGTGCGGGGCGCACAGGGGCGACGGGACCGGGGAGGGGCGTGCTGCGGAAGGGTCCGGCCGGGGGTGCGTGTGCGAGGTGGGGTCCGGCGTGTCCGACGGCCCGAGGGCGTCGTGATGGGCGTCAACTGCGGTGGAGCGATGGGTGGTTGAGGCTAGGGGGCAGCCGGACCGGTCACCCGGCCTGCTTCGGCAGGAACTTCGCCCGCGTCTCCAGGACGAAGGCCGCGGCGACGTCCGCGTCGGGGATGAGGAAGCCGACCTGCCGTCCGCCCCGCTCCAGTTCGGTACGGGCCGTGATCCGCAGCTCGCGTTCGGCCTCGGCGGTGACGTCCTCCAGATCGCTCCACGGCACGGTCTCGCTGTGGTGGAGGTCGCCGGGGTTGAGGATGAGGCCCTGGGGCACCACGGCGAGCGCCCGCCCGAACACGACGTGCCCCTCCTCCTCGAACCGCTCGCGCAGCTGCCCGGTGTAGCGCGGCATCAGACCGGCCCGGATGGCCTCCGCCAGACCCGGCTCGTAGCGGCCGGCCAGTTTCATGACCACGTACGGGGTTTCGCGCCCGTACGGCAGGATGAGGACGCGGGCGAAGCGCTCGGTCATCAGGTTGCCCCGGAACTCCGTCTGGGAGCGGATGTACTCGTAGCTCTCGATGGCATCCCAGGGCAGGGCGGTGAAGTCGCCGCCGGCGTGGTGGAGCACGAGGCCGCCCTCGTAGCGGGCCACGGCGACCAGCCCGGAGCGCGGCGGCACCGTCTTGTAGGCCCAAATGCCCGCGGCCAGGACGGCGACCGCGATGACGGCGCCCCACCAAGTCCAGCCGGAGGCGGCGAAGACGAGCAGGGACGGCAGCCCCAGGCCCCACTTGGCCGTCCCCTCGCCGATCCGGCGGGTCGTCCGGTAGACCCGCCGCCGTTCACCCAGGCCCGCCTCGGCCGCGACCGCGTCGCAGCGGGTGAGACCACTCATCGCTGACCCCCTCGGCTGTGGAGCGCGCCATTCTAATCGGACGGGACGACGGTCGGGCCGGGCCGGGCCCCAACACGGTTGCGGGCAGAGGCGGCCGGGCGGGGACACCGCCTGGGACCGGGCGGGCGGTCCGGGAGCGGACGCCCGCCGGGGCCGAAGGGCCGGGGAGCAGGCCATGGCCCGGGTTTTCCCTGCTCTTTGTTCCGGATCATGGCGCGCTCTGCGACGATCCGATGATCGTCGCCCCGACGCGGTGGGCGGCGCGTCGCAGGGGAGAGACCGGCATGGCCGTGTGGCCCGAGGACAGTGTCGTCCGGGCGAGGTGGAGCACGAGGCTCGCCTGGGGCAAGGAGACCTGGATCGTGGTCTCCGGCGGAGTGCTGGGGGCCATGTTCGCGAGCATGGGGCTGGCGGTGCTGTTCGGCCCGGCGAACGGGTTCGGCGGCGACAGCCTCGCGTACATGGGGATCATCAGCATCCTCGGGCTGATGCCCTGCGGGGCGGGCTTCGTGTGGGCGCTGATCCACCCCAGGGCCGGTCTCCCCTCCGTCGCCGTCGGAGGGCTGCTGGGGCTCGCGGTCTTCCTCGCCTTCGCCGGGGACGGCCTCAACGACTCCTGGAAGGCGGCGCCGGACCGGCCGTCCACGGTCCGCGCCGTCGGCAGCTGGACCAGCGGGGACCTGGTGGTGCGGGTCCGGCCGGACCTGGTGGTGGCGTACCGCAGCTCCACCGGGGCCGTCCTCTGGCGCTGGACCCCGCCCGGGGAGGACTCCGTGTGCGCGATGAGCCGGGGCACCGGGCCCGGCGGTCCGGCCCGCGGCGGCGCCGTCGGACTGATCGGCCACTCGCCGCACGACAGGCCGTGCTCCGCCGTCACCGCGCTCGACCTCGCCGACGGCACCGAGAGCTGGACCGCCACGGTGGACGCGCCCGCCCGGGACGGGGACGACGCCACCCCGGACGTGGTCGCCGTGGCCGGACAGCAGGCCCTCCTCCAGGAGCGGACCGGCTGGCACGCGGTAGGGCTGGCGGACGGCCGGGACGCCTGGCGCAGCGCGGTCGACCCCGGGTGCGCGCCCTTGCAGGTCGCGGGCGGCCCCGGGGACGTCGTCACCGTCGCCCAGTGCGGCGACGCGTCGCCCGTGCTGCGCTCGCTGGCGCCCGCGGACGGGCGGGAGCGGCAGCGGATCGAGCTGCCCGCGGGCGGGCTGCGGAACCTCGCGGTGGTGTCGGTGGACCCGCTCGCGGTCTGGGTGGACGCCCAGGCCGAGCGCGGCACCCACGCGGTGCTCAGCTACGACCGGGCCGGCCGGCAGCGGGCGGCGATACCGGTCGCCGGGGACGAGTACGACCTGGACGTGATGCTCGGCGGGCTGCACGCCTTCGACGAGTTCAGCGCCCGGCCGCTGTTCGGCGGGGTGGTTGTGGGCGACCTGTTCATCGTGCCGGGCGAGAGGCCCGGCGACGTCGGCATCAGCGGCGGCAAGCATCCGAGCCGGACCGCCACCGGCCGGCTGCTCGCGTACTCGCTCGCGGACGGCGGCAAGCGGTGGACGGCCGGGCTGGACGACCAGGTGACCGGTCTGGTGGTGGACGGCGGCTCGGTGTGGGCGATGACCAGGGGCCGGGTGACCAGGGTGGAGGCGGCGACCGGACGGCAGAGCGCCGTGCTGGACGTCAACGACACCGCGTCGCTCTATCCGGTGGACCTGTCGCTGTCGGGCCCGGAGCGGTTCACGGTGGTCGCGGAGGACGGGACGCGGGACGAGCCGCCGGTGCGGGTGATGAGCTGAGCGGGCCCGTCCGGTCCTGGTCGGCCTCGGCGGTGCGCGGACGTGCGGTGCCCGGCCGTGCGCGGCCGTGTGGTGCCCCGATGCGCTGTGTCCCGGCTCGGCCGCGCCCCCGCTCTGCTGTGCCCGGCTCGGCTGCGCCCCCGCCGTGCCGCGACCGTCCCCGCTGCGCCCCCGCCCGGTGCCGACACCGGAGGATCTGAGCCTTCCGGGTGGTTGTGTCAGGCTGGTGGGGGAGCACCGCCGAGACCGGGAGACTCGTGATGGCCGAGATCAGGGTGAACGGGGTGGCGCTGCACTACGAGGCCCACGGCGAGGGCCCCGGCGCCGTCCTGGTGCACGGTTCCTGGAGCGACGCGGACTCCTGGGCGCGGGTGCTGCCGGGCCTGGCGGAGTCCACCACGGCCGTCGTCTACGACCGCCGGGGGCACAGTCGCAGCGAGGACTCGCTCACCCAGGGATCGGTGCACGAGGACGCGGCCGACCTGGCCGGGCTGATCCAGGGGCTGGGCCTCGCGCCCGCCTTCGTCTACGGCGACTCCTACGGCGCGCTGGTCACGCTCCGGCTCTCCGCCGCCCGGCCCGACCTGCTGCGCGGGATCGCCGTGCACGAGCCGCCGGGCACCGGTGTCCTGCTCGCCGACCCGGAACTCCGCCCGCTCGGCGCCGACTTCGCGGAGCGGATCGCCGCCGTCCGGGAGCTGCTGGAACAGGCCGAGTCCGCCGCGGCCGCCGAACTGTACGTGGACAGCCTCGCCTTCGGTCCGGGCGCCTGGGAGCAGCTGCCCGCGCCCGTCCGGCACACCTACATCCGCAACGCGCCCACCTTCCTGGACGAGCTGCGCGACCCGGACGCCCTCGACCTCGACCTCGCCGGGCTGTCCGGGTTCGGCGAACCGGCCCTGCTCACCCAGAGCGACGACAGCGCGCCCGTGTTCGGCGCGGTGCTGGACCTGATCGACCTCGCCCTGCCCGCGGCGGAACGCCATCTGTACGAGGGCGCCGGGCACGCGCCGCACCTGTCGCAGCCGGAGGAGTGGGTGCGGGTGGTGCTGCCGAGGGCGCTGGCGTGATCCCTCCGGCCGGGTCCGGTCCCGCTCGGATCCCCGCAGGGCCGCGTTCTTCCCAAGTCGCCCAGGGTGCGGGCTCTTTCCGCACCCGGGAGTGAACCGAACGGCCCGCCGCCGGTTCAGAGCCGGGCCGTGCCCCAGCCGTCGTCCGGAAGGGTGCCGTCCGGCTCGGGGCAGTCGACGTGCTCGAAGCCCCAGAGCACCGCCTTGTGCAGCATCCACTCCGGCAGCGGCGGCTGGTCGTAGCCGTCGCGATCGACGAGCACCAGCTCGACCCGGACCTCCCCGGCCGGTGAGAACACCAGGTTCCGCTGGTCGGGGAGGTTCTCGTACGTCACCGTCTCCCAGCTGTGGCCGGTGGCCGCCAGAGCCGCCATCAGGTCGGTCTCGGAGACGGAGGTGTCGAGCGTCACCGACGCGCCGCCCGGCTGCGGGAGGTCGAGCTCGCCGTGCCAGACCGGCAGGGACAGCGAATGGAGCCGTCGGCAGCGGCAGAACACCGTCTGCACGTCGCCCCAGCTGAAGGCGTGCGGCCAGCGGTCCTTCTTGTGGACGCGTCCGCCGTCCCAGGGGTCGCCGTAGTGGGCGGCGAGTTCGGGCAGCGAGGCGCCGTAGCGCAGCTCGCCGAGGCCGCCGGTGGTGGCCAGGGCGGTGACGAGGGGCAGGAAGCCCGTCAGTCCAGGCATGCCCGCACCGCCTCGATCAGCCGGTTCGCCCGGGCGTCGCCGTGGCCGATCATCCGGTTGGCGACGTAGGCGAAGCCGACGCCGAACTCGTCGTCCCCGAAGGCGAACTGGCCGCCGGCGCCGTCGTTGCCGAAGCTGCGCGCGCCGAGCAGCGGGCGGAAGGCGGGGGAGTCGAGCAGCAGGCCGGAGCCCCAGCGGGCGCCCATGTCGAAGCCCAGGAAGCCCGCGCCGGACGAGACTTCGCGCACCGCGTCGGTGACGGTGTCGTGGGAGAGCAGGCGGGGCGAGCCCTCCAGCCCGGTGGCCGCCGCCGCGTAGACGCCCGCCAGGCCGGTGGCCGAGGCGACGGCGCCCGCGCCGGGCAGCTCCACCGCGTGCAGGTCCGGGTCGTTCCAGCCGTGCGGCACGTCCAGGCCGGGGAAGGCCAGCGCGCCGTTCATGGTGACGATCCGGGTGAGCAGGTGCTCCGGGCCGGGCATCGGGCGACGCCCCTCGGCCTCCACCAGCCGGGCCAGGAGCGGGAGTTCACTCTCCGGCAGGCCGATCCAGAGCGGCAGGCCCAGCGGCTCGGCGATCTCCTCGCGCAGGAACGCGCCCGGGGTCAGACCGGTGATCCGGCGGATCACCTCGCCGACCGCGAAGCCGAGCACATGGCCGTGGTACTCGTACGCCGTGTCCGGCTCCCAGAGCGGTTGCTGCGCCTCGATCGCCCGGATCACCGGCTCCCAGGCGGCGACCTCCTCGAAGGAGAGCGCCGCGTCCAGCGCCGGGATGCCGGCGCGGTGACCGAGGATCATCCGGGTGGTGATCCCCTGCTTGCCGCTCGCGGCGAACTCCGGCCAGTACCGGGCGACCGGGGCGTCCAGGTCGAGCCGGCCCCGCTGGGCCAGCAGGTGCGCGGAGATGCTCACCGGGCCCTTGGCGCAGGAGAACACCGGCACCAGGGTGTCCTGCGTCCAGGCCCGTCCGGTGCGCTCGTCGGCCGTGCCGCCCCACAGCTCGACCACCTTCCGGCCGCCGGCGAACACCGTGACGGCGGCGCCGAGTTCGGGGAACTCGGCGAAGTTGGCGGCGAAGGCGTCCGCGACGGCGCCGAAGCGGTCGTCGGCCCAGCCCTGGTACTGCTGCATGGTGTGGTGCCCCGTTCTGCCCTGTTCCGCTGTCAAGATCGACCGAACCACGCTACGGGAGCCGGGCGGTTGTGACGAGGGGATTTACCCGGGTCGGGGCTGCTGGGGCGGGTGTGGCAGACTCGCCCGATGGCGAGGACGAAGGACAGGGCGGAGCGCGAGGCACTGACGGCGCTCTGGGAGCGGCGGTGGCCCGGCACGGTGCCCGTCGGGTACGAGCTCGGCCGCGGTGAGCGGGACGCCTGGGTGCGCTTCCACAGCCTGCCGGAGTCCAAGCGCTACCCCGACGACGAGCACGAGTACGCGATCGTGCTGGAGCGCCACAACACCGTGCTGGACGAGCTGTTCGCGGGCTCCGAGGTGTACGTCATGGTCCCGAGGTGGTCGGAGCGGACGAGCGCGCCCCGGATGCACCGGGACGCGAGGCACTGGCGGTCCTGGCCCTGTGACGATGATGATCTCGAATTCCCGTACTACTGCCATGTGTTCGTGGAGCGGCGGCGGTGGCGGCGGGGCGGCCTGGACCGGCTGCTGCGCAGGGTCGCCGACGACCGGGAGAGCGGGGTGATCATCGCCGGCGCCGGGCTGCGGCGGCTGTACCACCCGTACGACGGCGGTGCGGACGTCTACCTGAGCACGGCGGAGGAGCGCGACCGGCTGAAGGAACGGCACGCCGAGTGGCTGTCGCCGTACCCGGGCGGGATGTGAGGGACCGGCCTCCGCAAGGGCTTGCCGCCGTCCCGGTCCGCCGCGCACAGTGTCGGGAGCGCGTGGACGATCACGTGCGCGGTGAGTGAGGGAGTGGCCCGTGGCCGTCAGTCTGAGCAAGGTCGAGCAGAGCGCGCCCGCGCTGGTGAGCCTCTACAAGAAGGCCGGCGCGTCGGTGGAGCGGCGCGGGCTGAGCGGCCGGCGCCTGGCGGTGTACCTGGTGGTCGACTACTCCGGCTCGATGCGGGCCTACTACAAGGACGGCAGCGTCCAGGCGCTCGCCGACCGGGTCCTGGGCCTGTCCGCCCACCTGGACGACGACGGCACCGTGCCGGTCGTGTTCTTCTCCACCGGGGTCGACGCCGAGGAGGAGATCGAGCTGGAACACCACGAGGGCTGGATCGACCGGATCGTCGCGGGCCTCGGCCACATGGGCAAGACCAGCTACCACCTGGCGATGGACGCGGTGGTCCGGCACTACCTCGCGAGCGGCGCCACGGACCCGGCCTTCGTGGTGTTCCAGACGGACGGCGGGCCGATCAGCAAGGCGGCGGCGGAGGCCCGCCTGTGCGAGGCGGCGAAGCTGCCGATCTTCTGGCAGTTCATCGGCTTCGGCGACCCGGACAGCCGCCAGTTCGAGTTCCTGCGCAAGCTCACGGGCCTGGCCGTCCCGCAGAAGCGGCCGGTCGACAACGCGGGCTTCGTCCACCTGGGGCGCGACCCCCGGGCGGTCTCCGACGACGAGCTGTACGACCTGCTGCTCGCGGACCTTCCGGGGTGGCTGGACGCCATCCGGGCCCAGGGCATCACGCCTCCGGGCCCGGCGGGGCGGGTGCGGGCGGCCGCGGCGGCTCCGGTTGCTGCGGTTGCCCCGGCTGCCTCGCCTTCCCCGGCTGCCTCGCCTGTCCCGGCCGCTCCGGCCGCTCCGGCTGCGAAGGAGCCGCAGCGCCGGGGCCTCTGGGCCAGGCTGACCGCATCGCTGGGGCGGCGGGGGGCCTGAGTCCGGGGCGGAGGAGCGGGAAGTCGGCTCGGCCGGCTTCCCGCTCCGGAGGGCTGGGCTGGTCGGCGGGCTGGGCTGCTCGGCGGGCTGGTTCGCGCCGGCCTCGCCGCTCCCGTACGACGAATCCACGGAGGACGAGGAACTGCCGTCCGCCACGGCCCCCTGGCTCGGCCGCTGGGAGCGAGGCCGCTTCGGGCCGTTGATCCGACGATCGGCTACGCTCCGCGCACGGTCGGCCCGAGGGGCGGCCGTGCGCGGTCTGGAGTGCGGCGGAGCCGGAGGGCGTGAGGTCGAAGCCGCGCGCTCCTGTCCGCGCTCCCCCGGTGGAGGGGCGGGCCGGGTCCGGGCCCCGCTCGGACATTGTTTCGGCCGGATGAGGAACGGTGCCGCTGCCGTCTACCGAGCCCTTGACCTGGGCAGGCTCGGGCCGAGACAACGCTAGCGAAAGGGGCCGACGATGGCCGCAGCTCACGAATCCGTCCTCGACGCGATCGGCGGGACGCCGCTGATCCGCCTTGCCCGCCTCGGCGCCGGCCTGCCCGCGCCGATCTACGCCAAGGTCGAGTTCCTCAACATCGGCGGCAGCGTCAAGGACCGCGCCGCGCTCTCGATGGTCCTGGCCGCCGAGCGGGACGGGCTGCTGAAGCCGGGCGGGACGATCATCGAGGCGACCTCCGGGAACACCGGCATCGGCCTGGCGATCGTCGGGCGGCAGCGCGGCTACCGGGTGATCGCCGGGGTCGCCGACAAGTCGTCGGCCGAGAAGGCGGACATCCTGCGGGCGTACGGCGCCGAGGTCGTGCTCGCGCCGACGGCCGTGCCGGCCGAGGATCCGAGGCACCTGTTCAACGTCGTCCAGCGCCTCGCCGAGGAGATCCCCGGCGCTTGGCTCGCCAACCAGTACGACAACCTGGCCAACCCCGACGCCCACGTCCGGACCACCGGCCCCGAGATCTGGGAGCAGACCGGCGGCCGGGTGACCCACTTCGTCGCGGGCGTCGGCACCGGAGGCACCATCACCGGCACCGGCAGCCACCTCAAGGAGGTGTCCGGCGGCGCGGTGACCGTGGTCGGAGCCGATCCGGAGTCCTCCTCGTACGGGGGCGGCGACGGCAGCCCCTGGTACGTCGAGAGCATCGGGCACTTCCTCCACCCCGACACCGTCGAGGACCGCTGGCCGCAGGCGCTGCGCTCGGAGGTGATCGACTCCTACGAGCGCATCCCCGACCGCGAGTCGCTGCTGACCGCCCGTCGGCTCTCCCGGGAGGAGGGCCTGCTGGCCGGACCGTCCTCCGGCTCGGCCGTCGCCGCGGCGCTGCGGGTGGCGCGCACCCTCGGGCCGGAGGACCTGGTCGTGGTCGTGCTGCCGGACTCGGGGCGCTCCTACCTGTCCAAGGTGCACAGTGACGCCTGGATGCGGCAGTGGGGCTTCCTGGAGGAGGGCGCGGACGGCCTGCGTCCGTTGCTCGGCGCCGCCGGACCGTTGGTGACCGTCGACGCCGGGGCGACCGTCGGCGAGGCCCTGGAACTGCTGCGCGGCGTGCCGGGCGGCGTCGCCCCGGCCGTGCTGGCGCGGCCCGCGCGCCCGTACGGGGTGGCGGCGACCGAGGTGGTCGGCTCGGTGTCCCGGGAGGTGCTGGAGGCGGCGCTCGCGGAGGGTGCCGCCAAGCCGGACGACCGGCTGGACGGCCGGTCGGGCGGCCCGCTGGGCGATGGGCCCGGCGACCCGCTGGGCGGGCTGCTCGGCCCGGCGCTGCCGACGGTCGGCGTCGGGCAGTCGCCGGCCGAGGCGCGGGCGGCGCTGGGGGAGCGGCGTGCGGCCGTGCTGGTGCTGGTGGACGGGCGGGTGGCCGGGGTGCTGCCGAGGGAGGTGCTGGCCTAACTCCCTTCGGCACTCCCCTCGGCGCTCCCTCCGGCGCTCTCTTCGACGCCCTCTCCGAGGTCCTCTTCGGCGCGCTCTTCGGCGGGCGCCAGGATGGCGGAGATCACCCGCCCCAGGGAGCGGTCGAAGGCCCGGGTCGGATCGGCGGGCGGTCCGGCGGCGGCGAACGCCTGGGCCAGGTGCGGGAATTCGCCGCTCGCCGCGGCCTGGCCGAGGTAACCGACCAGCTCCGCCTGCCACTTGGCGCCCGCCGCGGCCGTCTGCTCGTACTGCGCGAACTGGCAGACGAAGCCGTTGAACAGGGCCATCGCCTCCATCCGGGCCCCGCCGCCGAGCCCGGTGGGGGCGGTGACGGCGAGGAAGTGGTCGGTGTAGCGCAGGGCGTTGGGGCCGATGCTCGGGCGGGCCAGCACCAGGGCGGGCAGCCAGGGGTGGCGGCGGAAGATGGCGAGCTGCTGGTGGGCGAGGGCGGTGAGGTCGGCCCGCACGTCGCCGCTCGGCTCGGGCGGCAGGTGGTACTCGCCGGTGGCCGCGTCGAGCATCAGGTCGAGCAGGTGCTCCTTCTTCGGCACGTAGTTGTAGAGCGACATGGTGCCCGCGCCCAGCGCCGCCGCGACCCGGCGCATGGAGACGGCGTCCAGCCCCTCGGCGTCGGCGATCGCGATGGCCGCCGCGGCGATCGAGTCGCGGCTGTGGGCCGGGCGCGGGCCGCGGCCGGTGCGTTCGGGGCGCAGCCAGATCAGCTCGGGGGCCTCGGGGGGAACCGGCTTGGCCGGCGGTTCCGGGTTGTCGGAGCCGGTGGGGGGCTTGCTGGACGGCACTGGAAGATCACCTCGCTCACCCATCTTAGATACGTACGCCGTACGTAGTAGCATGGCGCCCGAGCGCGCTTCTACGTACGATGTACCTAGAGAAGGGGCAGAGCCATGTCCGACACCGCCCGAACCGCCGCCGGCGCGGCGCCCGCCATCGAGATGGCGGGCGTGGAGAAACGCTTCGGCGCCACCGAGGCCCTGCGAGGCCTCGACCTCACCGTCCCGGCCGGCACCGTGTGCGGCCTGCTCGGCCCCAACGGCGCCGGCAAGACCACCGCCGTCCGGGTCCTCGCCACCCTGGTCGCGCCCGACCGCGGCACCGCCCGGGTCGCCGGGCACGACGTCGTCCGCGCCGCCGAGGACGTCCGGCGCGCCATCGGCCTCGCCGGGCAGCACGCCGCCGTCGACGAGGGCATCACCGGCCGGGACAACCTCCGCGTGCTCGGCCGGCTGCACCGCCTCGGCGATCGCCGGGCCCGCGAGCGCGCCGACGAACTGCTCACGCACTTCGACCTCGCGGGGGCCGCCGACCGGCTCGTCCGCACCTACTCCGGCGGCATGCGCCGGCGCCTCGACCTCGTCGCCAGCCTCGTCACCAGCCCGCCGGTGCTCTTCCTGGACGAGCCCACCACCGGACTCGACCCGCGAAGCCGGCAGGCGATCTGGGACGCCGTCAGGGAACTGGCGAGCGAGGGCACCACCGTGCTGCTCACCACCCAGTACCTGGAGGAGGCCGACCGGCTCGCCGACGACATCGTGGTGGTCGACCACGGCGCCGCCATCGCCACCGGACCGCCGGCCGGGCTCAAGGCGGCGATCGGCAGCCAGGTCTCCGTCACTCTCGCCGATCCCGGCCAACTCGCCGCCACCGCCGTGGTGCTGTCCTCGATGACCGGCGGCGACGCCCGGGTGGACGTCGCCGAGCGGTCCGTCACGGTGCTGACGGCGCCGGGTGCGCCTGTCCAGCTGCCCTCGCTGGTACGGGAGTTGGACGGCGCCGGGGTCGTCGCAGAGGACGTCGCGGTGCGGACGCCCTCGCTGGACGACGTGTTCCTCGCGCTCACCGAACGGAAGGCCTCCTGATGTCCGCCACCGCCTCGGCCGCTGCCCCGCGGCCCTTCGCCCCGCGGCCCTCCGCCGCCGCTCGCCTGGTCGCCGACACCGGGACGTCGATGCTCCGCGTCCTGCTCAACTACCGCCACTCGCCGGGCCTGCTGGCCGCCTCGCTGGGCGTGCCGGTGGTGATGGTGGTGGTCTTCGGGTACGTCTTCGGCAGCGCCATCCAGGTGCCGGGCGGCGGTGACTACCGGGAGTTCCTGATGCCCGGCATGTTCGCCATGGTCGCCACCAACGGCGTCATGCCGACCATGGTCGGCGCCGCCCGCGACGTCGGGCGCGGGGTCACCGACCGGCTGCGCTCGATGCCGGTCTCCCGCACCGGGCTGCTGCTCGGGCAGACCCTCGCCGACCTGCTGGTCAGCGTGGTCGTCCTGGCCCTGCTGGCCCTGGTCGGGCTCGGCGCCGGCTGGCGCGCCCGGCACGGACTCGCCGACGCCACCGGGGCGTTCGCCCTGCTGCTGCTCTTCCGCTTCGTGATGACCTGGGTCGGCACCCTGCTCGGCCTGGCCGTCGGCAAGGAGGAGGCGGCCGGTCAACTGTCCGTCGCCGTCTTCCCGTTGGCGATGGTCACCAACGCCTACGTGCCGACCGGCGGCATGCCCGGCTGGCTGCGCTTCCTCGCCGACTGGAACCCGATCAGCGCCGTCGTCCAGGCCTGCCGGGAGCTGTTCGGCAACCCCTCGGCGGCAGGCTCCGCCTGGCCGATGCAGCACGCCACCCTCGTCGCACTGCTCTGGAGCGCCGCCCTGCTCGCGGCCTGTGTGCCGCTCGCCGTACGGAAGTTCGCCGCCCACGGGCGGTGATCCGCCACCGGTGGGCGGTGATCGGACGCATCCGGCGGAATGCGCTGGACATCGGCGCCGATGCGGCCGAAGGTGGTTCGCCATGGAGTACACCCACCTCGGCCGCACCGGCCTGACCGTCTCCCGCCTCTGCCTCGGCACCATGAACTTCGGCCGCCACACCGAGGAAGCCGAGGCCCACCGCCTGATGGACACCGCCCACGAGCGCGGCATCAACTTCTTCGACACCGCCAACGCGTACGGCCGCGACAGCGAGGGCAACCTCAAGGGCCGTACCGAGGAGATCATCGGCCGCTGGTTCGCCCAGGGCGGCGGCCGCCGCGAGCGCACCGTCCTCGCCACCAAGGCCTACGCCGACATGGGCGACTGGCCCAACGAGGGCAAGCTCTCCGCGCTCGCCATCCGCAAGGCCGTCGAGGCCAGCCTGCGCCGGCTCCGGACCGACCACATCGACCTCTACCAGATGCACCACATCGACCGGGCCACGCCCTGGGAGGAGATCTGGCAGGCGATGGAGGTCCTGGTCGCCCAGGGCAAGATCGTCTACGTGGGCTCCAGCAACTTCGCCGGCTGGCACATCGCCCAGGCCCAGGAGGCCGCCCGCTCCCGCCACTTCCTCGGCCTGGTCAGCGAGCAGTCCCTGTACAACCTGCTCGACCGCGCCGTCGAACTGGAGGTCATCCCCGCCCTCCAGCACTACGGCCTCGGGCTGATCCCGTGGTCCCCGCTGCGCAGCGGCCTGCTCGGCGGCGTCCTGCGCAAGGAGCGCGAGGGCACCCGGGGCCGCAGTGCGCTCGGCTACGCGGACGAGCTCCTGACCAAGCACCGCGACCGCATCCAGGCCTACGAGGACTTCGCCGACGAACTCGGCACCGACCCGGCGGACCTCGCCCTCGCCTGGCTGCTCTCCCGCCCCGCCGTCACCGCGCCCATCGTCGGCCCCCGCACCCCGGCCCACCTCGACGCCGCCATCCGGGCGCTCGACCTCAAGCTCGACCAGAAGACCCTCGACCGCCTCGACGAACTCTTCCCGGGCCACCAGCCCGCCCCGGAGGACTACGCCTGGTAGGGCCTTCGGGTGCCCTGGCCGATGGTCCGGCCCCGGCTGCCCGACGGCGGCCGGGGCGGGGGTGTTCGGCCCGTGCGGTGCCGGAAAACGCGGTGCCGTCCGGACGCGGTGCCGTGCCAGAATCCGGGCATGTCGATCAGGTATCCGCGTCCTCTGCGCCCCGGCGACCGCATCGGGGTCACGTCCCCGTCCAGTGGGGTCGGGCCGGGCCACCACGAGCGCCTGCGGTTCGCCGTCCAGGACGTGGCGGAGCGCGGCTACGAGGTCGTCGTGGGGGCGTGCATGGACGGCTCCGGGCACGTCAGCGCCCCGGCGGCCGAGCGGGCGCGGGAGCTGATGGAGATGCTCACCGACCCCACCATCCGGGCCGTGGTGCCGCCGTGGGGCGGGGAGACCGCGATCGACCTGCTGCCGCTGCTCGACTGGGAGCGGTTGCGGGAGGCCGAGCCGACCTGGATGGTCGGGTACTCGGACGTCTCCACCCTGATCACCCCGCTGACCCTGCTCACCGGGATCGCGACCGTCCACGGCAACAACCTCATGGACACCCCGTACCGGGTGCCCGAGGGCCTGCTCTCCTGGCTCGACCTCGTCGCCGCGCCCACCGGAGCCTCGCTCGCCCAAGTGCCGCCCGGCCGCCACCGCTCGGGCGGCTACGACGACTTCACCGCCCACCCGGACGTGCGCGAGTTCACCCTCGACGCCCGGGGCGGCTGGCGCAGGCTCGACGGGGCGGGCGACGTGACGGCGGAGGGCCGGCTGATCGGCGGGTGCGTCGAGACGCTGTGCAACCTCGGGGGGACGCGCTACCTCGACGCCTCGGCCTTCGCCGACGCCGAGTCCCCGGACGGGCTGCTGGTGTACGTCGAGGCCGACTGCGACGAGGCCTTCGAGATCTGCCGCAATCTGCACGGCCTGCGCCTGGCCGGGTTCTTCGACCGGGCCAACGCCGTCCTGGTCGGCCGGACCAGCGCTCCGGACAGCGCCTCGCTCACCCAGGACGAGGCCGTCCTCGACGCGCTCGGCTCGCTGGGCGTGCCGATCATCGCCGACGTGGAGTGCGGCCACGTCCCGCCGTTCCTGCCGATCGTCAACGGCGCGCGGGGCCGGGTCGTGCACTCGGCGGCGCGCAGCGAGCTGACCCAGACCCTGGTCTGACACCCGTCTGCGTGCGTGCACCTCGCGCCCCGCGCCCGGCGCCCGGGCCGCGCGGCTATCGGGCGCCGGTGGCCGGCAGCGTCGGCGAGTCGGCCGGTGCCGGGCAGCGGGAGGGGGGCGTGGCCGTGGGCGACGGCGGGGCGGGCGCGTGGCCGGGGGGCGGTGGGCGAGGAAGGGGAGTCCGGGCCCAGGGCGAGCGCCAGGTAGGCCCACGGCCCGGTGAGGACCGGTCCGCCCATGGCCACCAGGGCCGGCACTCCCCGAACGGCTTTCCGCGCCGTCGCCCCCTCACCCGCTCGTCGTGTCCGGCGTGATCACGCTGCGGAGAGCCGCAGGTCGGCGCCTGAGCACGGCTGCTCAGCCGGTGTCGTGAGTTGTCCGGTCGGCGCCGCCGTGAGAGCTTCGGAGGATGGTGGATGAGGGTGGGGCGCGGCCGCAGGCGCCGGAACGGCCGCTGCGGGTGGTGCACGAGGTGCCGTACCGCGCGCAGTGGGAGTCGGCGGAGCTGGTGCGGGAGATCGTCGACGGCCGGCTGGACGCCGCCGCGGACCCGCGCTGGGGGCAGTCCGGCGCGGCCACCCCGGAGGACTACGCCTGGTGGTCCTGGCGGCTGTGCGGGGTGGCCTGCCTGCGGATGGCGCTGGAGCACTGGTGGGGAGTGAGCCCGGCGGCGATGGTGCTCGCGGCCGAGTGCGAGGCGGCCGGGGCGTACCGGCGGGACGGCGACGGCCTGCGCGGGCTGATCCACGCGCCGTTCGCCGAGTACGTCGAGCGGCGCTGGGGACTGGCCGCGCGGGCAGGGGAGTTGGCGCCCGAGGAGGTGTCGGCGGAGGTGGTCGGCGGGCGGCTGGTGATGGTGTCGGTGCACCCGTCGATCCGGGACCCGTACGGGCCGGAGCCGGCGCGGCGCGGCGGCCACCTGGTGCTGGCGGTCGGCGCCACGGACACGGCGCTGCTGATCCACAACCCCTCCGGGTTCCCGGGGGAGTCGCAGGCCTTCGCGCGCGTGCCGTGGCGGTCGTTCGGGCGGTTCTACGCCGGGCGGGGGATCGTGCTCGGCCCGCCGAGGGCCGCCTGACCTCGCCGACCGGTGACGGGCGGCCCGGGCGTCGCGCTGCCCGAGCCGCCGGTGAGAGGCCGCCGGTGCCGGTGATCGTCCGTCGGTGACCGGCCGCCGCTGCCGGGGACCGGTCGCCGGTCAGAGGCCGCCGGTCACTGGTTGTCCGGCAGCCCCATCGGGTTGATCGGCAGTTGGCCGCGACACAGCGCCGATATCGGCTTCAACGCCGCCGCCAGCCGGTCGAGTTCGGCCCGCGGGTAGTCCTCCCAGATCCGGGCGGCGGCCAGGTCGGTGGCGGCCTCCAGGGACTGGTGGCGGATCCGGCCGAGTTCGGTGACCGTCCCCTCGGCGGTGAGCCAGCCGCGCTCGACCAGGCGCTCGGCCGCCGCCTCCCACTCGGCGTCCGTCCACCCGCGCAGCGGCTGGAGGTCCTCGCGTCGCAGGTCCATCGCACAGCGGATCACCAGCGCCTCGCAGCCGTCCAGACCGGCCGTGACCAGGGCGGCCACGTGGCCGTCGCCGCGGTGCTCGCGCATCACGGTGGCGGCCTGCCAGAGCCGCTCGTACAGGCCGCTGGGGCGGGGGAGCGCGGCGTTGGCGGCGGCCAGCACCCGGCCGGCGCAGTCCAGCCGGGTGGCGGCGTGCTCCAGGGTCTCGGCGACCAGCTCGACCTGCGCCCGGTCCACGTGCTCCAGCAGCCGGCCCAGGACCGTCGCCGAGGCCTTCAGCCGGGCGGTCAGCGCCTCCTCCGGGCTCGCGTGGCTCCACACCTCCGGCAGGGCGCGCTCGACCATCGACGGGGCGAAGGTGAAGAACGCGGCCGTCACCGGCGGCGCGTCCACCGCGCCGAGCGGGGCCGCGCGGGTGCCGAAGTAGCCGTGCAGCCGACCGCGCAGACCGGCCTCCTCGAAGGCCGCGCCGGCCTCGGGCTGGAAGTAGGTGACGGCGTGCACCGGCTCGAAGAGCCACCACAGCGCGCGGGCGGGGTGGACGAGATCGGCCATCGGGAGACCTTCCTCGGACGGAGCTCCCGGCGGGGCGGGAACTCGGCTGGTCGGGACGGTCCGGCAGGCCCGGCGACGGCCGGTGGCCCTCCGGCGGGGGTGCACGGACCGCTCACCAGCTGATGACCACGGCGGCGGCTGCGCTAATCCCGGAAACGGTGTGATGACGGTCACGCGGGGGTCGTCGCGTGCGGTCGGCGGGGCGCGGCACGGGATGATGGGATGAGGTGCCCGCTCCGGGGGCGCCGCCCAGCCCCCACAAACCCTCGTACGAAGGTAGTCGGTCATGGCCCAGATCAACCCCAGCATCCTGTCCGCGGACTTCGCCCGGCTCGCCGACGAGGCCGAGGCCGTCCGGGGTTCCGACTGGCTGCACGTGGACGTCATGGACAACCACTTCGTGCCCAACCTGACCCTCGGCGTCCCGGTGGTCGAGTCGCTGGCCCGCGCCACCGACACCCCGCTCGACTGCCACCTGATGATCGAGGACCCGGACCGCTGGGCCCCGCAGTACGTCGAGGCCGGCGCCGGCTCGGTCACCTTCCACGTCGAGGCCGCCGCCGCGCCCGTCCGGCTCGCCCGCGAGATCCGGGCCAAGGGCGCCCGCGCCTCGATGGCGCTCAAGCCGGGCACCCCGATCGAGCCGTACGAGGACCTGCTGCCCGAGCTCGACATGGTGCTGATCATGACCGTGGAGCCCGGCTTCGGCGGCCAGGCGTTCCTGGACATCATGCTGCCGAAGATCCGCCGCACCCGGGAGCTGATCGCCAAGCACGACCTGGAGCTGTGGCTCCAGGTGGACGGCGGCGTCGCGGCGAGCACGATCGAGCGCTGCGCGGAGGCGGGCGCGGACGTGTTCGTGGCCGGTTCGGCGGTGTACGGGGCCGAGGACCCGGCGGAGGCGGTCCGCAACCTGCGCGGGCTGGCCGAGAAGGCGACGGCGGACGCCTGGTGGGCCTGCGGGCACTGAGGCCCCGGACCGCGGGACCGTGGGGCGGCCGGACCGCCGGACCGCCGGACCGCCAAGACCACCGGACCGCCGGACCGCCGGACGGCCGGGCACGGGTGGAGGAACGCCGCACCGTGCCGGATGATCGGGGTGACGGTGTCCTCGCCGGGGTCGGCTCACCGACGACGTGGTGGCCAGACGGCCTGGTGACGACCTCCTCCGAGGACCCCGCCCGGCCCCTCTCCGTACGGTGGTGGAACCGCGATGAGCAACCTCGACCTCAAACCGGCCCCGACCAGCTGCGGCCGCGAGGCCGGCGCCGGCCCGGTCCGAGACCTGCTGGCGGCACGTCAAGTGCCGCTCGGCGAAAGCACCCTGGTCCGCCGGCTGCTCCCCAACCTCGGGCGCCGGATGGTCGGCGCCTGGTGCTTCGTCGACCACTACGGCCCCGACGACATCGCCGACGAGCCCGGCATGCAGGTCCCGCCGCACCCGCACATGGGCCTCCAGACGGTCAGCTGGCTCCACCAGGGCGAGGTGCTGCACCGCGACAGCCTCGGCAGCCTCCAGACCGTCCGGCCGTACGAACTGGGCCTGATGACCTCCGGCCGGGCGATCTCGCACTCCGAGGAGTCCCCGCGCCCGCACGCCCGCTACCTGCACGGCGCCCAGCTCTGGGTCGCCCTCCCGGACGCCAGCCGGCACCTCGCCCCCGCCTTCGAGCACCACCCGGACCTGCCCGTGGTCACCGCGCCGGGCCTGCGCGCCACCGTCATCCTCGGCACCCTCGACACGGCCACCTCGCCCGGGACCACCCACACCCCGCTGGTCGGCGCCGACCTCTCCCTCACCGACGGCGCGGACCTGCGCCTGCCGCTCGTTCCCGACTTCGAGTACGCCGTCCTCGCCATGTCCGGCCGCGTCGACGTCGACGGCGTCCCGGTCGAGCCCGGCTCCCTGCTCTACCTCGGCTGCGGTCGCCCCGAACTCCCCCTCCACGCCCACGGCGACGCCGCCGTCCTCCTCCTCGGCGGCGAGCCCTTCGACGAGAAGATCGTCATGTGGTGGAACTTCATCGGGCGGTCAACGGCTGATATTACACAGGCCCGCGAGGATTGGATGGGTACTAACCGATTCGGCGAGGTTCATGGCTACGACGGCGACCGGCTCCCCGCCCCAGAACTCCCCGCATTGCCGCTGAAGCCGCGCGGACGTGTGCGCTGACCTGGACTTTCATGGTCTTGCGGGTGTGCCCTGTCTGCGCCTCTTGCCGCCTCTCACCCTCGCCCCGCAGGGGCGATTCAGGGCGTCTGTCGGAAGCGGTTCGGCCGATCGCCGATTCTCGGGTGTGACCTTCTGTGGGCAGCTCTGGTCGGACCTATGCTGACTCGATGCTGACTTTTGTGACTGATCGTCAGATGTATCCATGGGGATACTGCGCCGCCAGGCCGTGCATCCGAGGCCGGTATGCGACGAGTCACGGATGCTGTGGCTCGCTGCGGTCGGGGCCGGGCTGGCGCGGCGATGGACGAGGCTGTGACCGTAGCGGCCAAGGTGACGGGCGCGCCGTTGGGGGTAGCCGGAGCCGCGCGGGGCGGCGGGCAGCGCGGCGGCTCGGGCCGTGGTGGGCTACTGGCGAGGGGTGTTGTCGGCGGGCGTCGGGTGGCGTGCGAGCCAGAGCTCCGGGTTGACGAGCTCCGGGTCGAGCGGGAGGCGGGCCTCGTCGGTGAAGAGGGTGCGGACGAGTGGGTGGCCGCCGGCGTCCATGACGGCGCTGACGAATGCCTCGCCCCGGTCGTAGATGGCGGCGACCATGCTCAAGGGCGGCACATAGCCGAGCCAGGACGGGATTCGGTAGCGCAGCGAGGGTGTCGCCTCGCCGGGCAGGAGGCGCCGTGCCCGCACCCCGCACAGCTCGGCCGCCAGGTTGCGGTGGACGAGCTGTGCGTGCCCCTCGAACACCGGAGCGATCAGCGGCAGTGACTTCCTTGGGCGGCCGGCCAGCTTGGCCTCCAGCCGCATGCGCGGGCCGGCGATGAGCATGTCGGGCCACAACTCCAGCTGGGCGAGATGGGTCAGCTCGTGTCCCAGCACCACGGTCTGCTGGCGCGTCGAGGTCCTGGCAGCCCGGTGAGCAGCGGGCGTGATGATGAGCTCCGGTCCGGTCGGGCCATAGAGGATCTTGCCGAGTTGGAGCGGCCATGTGATCTTGTCGAAGATCCGCCAGCTGGAACTCGCGGCGGCGGCCATCTTCCTGGAGGTCTCGAACGCCGCCTCCGAGGAGAGGCATTCGGCGGCCACGCCATGGACGTGCCCCAGGTGGAGGACCGCGAGTGCCCGGCTGGACTCGACGGTGAGCAACCGTACGGTCACACGTGCGGGCAGGGAGAGGCCGGAGATCCGCTCGACCATCGGAGCCGCTGCGTGGAGGGCGTCGTTCAAGCTGTCGATGAGCTGGGCTCCGCCGGAGTCGGAGCCTACGCCGTCGAGAATGTCGAAGGTGGTCATGATCTTTGGTGGCTCGTGATCTTTCTGGTGCAAGAAAGGAAGCGGGGACTGGAAGGCCTCGGACGGGCACGGTGGGCCACGGGGCGGGCGGGCTTCGGTCATCGGTGCAGCAGGGCGAGGAGCCGGTGGTGCAGACGTTCCACGTCACGGCTGCTACCCAGATCCAGGTACTGGTCCTGGCTGGCGGAGTACCAGTCGGCTGCGAGGGCGGTCCGGCCGGCGCGTTCGGCGGCCTGACCGAGGAACTCGGCGGCGTGGGCTGCCCAGTGGCGGTGGCCGAGGAGTCTGAACTCCTCCATGGCGGTGACGATGGTTTCGGCCGCCGTGTCGTGCTGGCCGGCGATGGACTGCGCCTCTCCCAGGAAGACCTTCGCGCGCGCCACGTTCAGCGGGTCGGGCGGAGTGAGGGAGCCGAGGTCGGCGAGTGCCTGCCGCAGCAGCGGTATACCGAGGTTGGCTCCTCCCCGGCGGGCCGCGATGGAGCCGAGGAGGATCTCGGCGAGGCCGGTGCCACGCCGGTCGTCGAGACCGGTGTAGAGCTTGATCGCGCGGGTGAGCTCGGGCTCGGCGGCGGCGTACTGCCCGGTGTCGTACAGGGTGGCGCCGATGCCGGCGGTGCACTGGGCGACGCCACCGGGGTCCTGGTCCTCGGTGGCGAGGGCGCGGCCCTCCTGGTAGAGCCGGAGGGCGTCCTTGTGGTTGCCGATGCGCTTGTGCGAGATGGCCAGGGTGGTGGTCATCTCGCGGACGGCCATGCGGTGGCCCCAGCGACGGGCGGCCTCCAGGCCCAGCCCGTGGAAGGCGACGCCCAGGTCGGTGCGCCGCAGGCGGTGGAAGAGGGGCCACAGGTCATGGACGAGGACGGCCAGGGCCTGGTGTTCGCCGAGGTCGCGGGCGGCGGTGAGGGCCGGCAGGAAAGCGGGTGTGGTGCCCTCCAGCCAGTCCAGGGCGGTACGGTCGTCGCCGATGCCCGCCGCCTCGGCGGGGTGGTGACGGTGCTGGCGCGGCAGGACGCGGTGGTGCGGGGTGAGGATCCGGACGGTGGTCTGGGCGTTGTAGATCAGGTAGTCGAGGTGGCGCTGCACCACGGACCGGCGGGTGTCGGCCGGGCTGTGGAGCAGCTCCCGGACCTCGGGGCGGATGCGGTAGACGTCGCCGCGCACGCTCTGTCGGCCGGTGAACTCCACCAGGGTCCGGCCCGCGAGTTCGTGTAGCAGGCTCTGGGTCTGGGCGGCGGGAGTAGTGGTGGCGGCGGCCACGGTGAGGTGGTCGAGGTCGGGTGCGGGGATCAGCGCGGCGAGCCGCAGCAGGCGGGCTTCCGGTTCGGGGAGCGTCGTGAGGGCGAGGGCGGTGGTCATCGTGACGCTCTCTTGAGCCGGTGCGGCGAGGGCGGGGTGGCAGGTGAGTGGGCGGGCGGGCAGGAGGACGGCCTCGCCGGCGGCCAGGCCCAGGGCCAGCGGGTTGCCCTCGCATGCGCGGGCAAGGGCTGCGGCGGCGTCGGGTTCCGAGCGCACCCGGTCCTCGCCGAGGATGCGGCCGAGCAGTTGGAGAGCGTGGGTGGGCGTGAGCGGCCCCAAGGGGTGGTGGTGTGCGCCGTGAGCAGCGAGCGCGGCGATCGGTGATCGGCTGGTCACGACGACAAGGCAGTTGGCGGTGGCGGGGACCAAGGGCAGGACCTGCTCGGCGGTGGCGGCGTCCTCCAGCACCACGAGCAGCCGTCGGGCGGCGGCGAGGGACCGCCATAGTGCCTGCAAGTCCGCTGCCTGCCAGGGAAGTTGGCTGCCGTCTCCCTCGTCGAGACCTCGCAGCAGGGAGCGGGCGGTCTCGACCGCCGGGGCTGGGCCGTTGGCGGGGCCGGCGCGCAGCTGAATTCGGAGCTGTCCGTCCGGGAAGCGCTCGGCGTGCCGGTGGCCCCAGCGGGCGGCGAGGGCGCTCTTCCCGATTCCGCCCGGCCCGGTGATCACGACGACCGGGGCTGCGCCTTCCGGCAGGTCGGTGAGGTGCGCGTCCAGCGCGGCCACGTCGTGCTCGCGGTCGGTGAACACGGGTGGAACCGGCGCGAGTTGATGGGGGACCGGCCGGGCCGGGACGTCGGGGTGGAAGTGGACGTCACCGATTCGGCCGGCTTGTACGACGGAGCCGGTCCGGGCGTCGGTGATGTGGTTGGACACGGACGCCGTGGGCCAGTTGTCGGCGTCGGGCAAGGGTGGTGTCCTTGTCATAGGCGGTGCTCCGGGTTGGGCGTGCTACTGGGGGACGGGTCAGGACGAAGCTTCGTGGGCACGCACCCTTGCCGCTGCGACGGTTCCCCGCCGGAAGCGTTCGGCGGGGTCGAGGCAGACCTGGACGAGTGCGGCGGCCAGGGCGTCGGGGTTCGGGTCGGTGACCCATCCGTTGGCGTCGTAGCCGCCCTGGACGATCACCTGCTCCGTGTCGGCGTCGGTGAGGACGACCGGCGGCGTCGCGCACGCCATGGCCTGCCAGACGGTGGTCGTGGGGCGTCGGGCGGTGCTGAGGTAGGCGTCCGCGGCGGCGAGGAGCGAGGGCAGCTCGATGGTCGGGACTTCACCCAGGAGGAGGACGGAGTTGCCGATGCCGGACCTCGTCGCGAGCGAGCGGAGGCGGGCGCTGTCGGCGCTGCTGCCGGGGTGGTTGCAGATGACCACGACGGGCTGGGCGGCCGGCGCAACGGCGCGGTTTGCCGTGCTGACGGCATCGAATAGCAGACGCAGGCGTTCGTGCCGCCGGGGGCCGAGCACGGTGACGAGGATCGGTCTGAGGTAGAGGTTCTCCGTCCACAGGAAGGCGAGGCCTGGCTCTTCGACCGCGCCGGCGGTGTTGCCGGGTACGCGTTCGTGGGGGGCCGTGGCGAGAAGGCGCTGCAGGACGGCGGCCCGCTCGGTCGAGCGCATCGCGGAGGGTTTGAAGGGGGTGGTGTCCACGGCGGGCAGGGGTCCGGCTTGATCCACTGTCAGGTCCTTGTCTCGGTCATCGGGTACGGGCGTACGGCCTAGGCGGAGGTGAAGCTCCGGAAGCCGGCGCCGCGTTGACCGGGGAGGTGGAGCAGCGGGCTCGGGCCGAGATCGGTGGCCGCGTCGATCACCCCGATGTGGCTGAGGGCCTGCGGGAAGTTCCCCAGCTGCCGCTGGTCGGCGGGGTCGTATTCCTCGGCCAGCAGCCCGACGTCGTTGCGCAGCTTGAGGAGCCGGCCGAAGAGTGTGCGGGCCTCCGCGGTGCGGCCGAGGGCGTGAAGAGCGCGGACGAGCCAGAACGAGCAGAGGAGGAAGGCGCCTTCGTGGCCTTCGAGGCCGTCCACGTTGGCGTCGCGGGCGGCGTGGGTGGGATAGCGCTGGACCAGGCCGTCGACCGTGGAGAGTTCGCGCTGGACGGCTTCGACGGTGCCGATCACCCGCTTGTCGTCGGCGGGGAGGAAGCCGACCAGCGGGATGACCAGCAGGGCGGCGTCGAGGTCCTCGCCTCCGTAGGACTGGGTGAAGGTGTTGCGCTGCGGGTCGTAGCCGTTGGTGCAGACGTCGTCGTGGATCTCGGTGCGCGCGTTGCGCATCCGGGCGAGGACGTGTTCGTGTGCGCTGCCCCTCCGGGTGAGCAGGGTGATCGCGCGGTCCAGGAAGACCCAGGCCATGACCTTGGAGTGGACGAAGTGCCGTCGGGGGCCGCGGATCTCCCAGATGCCCTCGTCCGGCTGCCGCCAGAGCCGGATGACCTCGCCGGCCAGGGCGACCAGCAGGGCGTCCGCGTTGGCGTCGGGCTCCAGCCCGGCATCCTCGGCGACCAGGAAGGCCTCGGCGATGTGGCCGTAGACGTCGAGCTGAAGCTGGTCGGCGGCGCCGTTGCCGATCCGGACCGGGAGGGAGCGGGCGTAGCCCGGCAGGTGGCTCAGGACCCGCTCGGTGAGGTCGGTGTCGCCCCTGAGCTGGTAAATGGCGTGGATGCGGCCGGAGCGCTCGACGCTGCGCAGCAGCCAGTGGCGCCAGGCCCGCGCTTCGGCCCGGTGGCTGCCCGCGCGCAGGAGCGCGACCACGGTCATGGCGCTGTCGCGGGGCCAGGCGGCCCGGTAGTCCCAGTTCCGCTCGCCGCCGAGCTGCTCGGGCAGCGAGGTGGTGGGCGCGGCGATGATGCCGCCGGTCGGGGAGTGGGTGAGCGACTTGAGTACCGCTGCCGAGGAGAGGACGGCCTCCCGGTACGGGACGGGGTAGGTGCAGCGGCTGCTCCAAGCCGACCAGCCGCCCAGGGAGTCGGTGAAGGAGGCGAGTCCGTCCGGCACTGCCGGCTCGGTCTCGCCGTCGGCGCGCCAGGTGATGGTGAAGGCGATTTGGTCGCCCGGCTGGACCGTGAGGTCCGCGTATGCGGTGTGCTGGTTGCCGAGGCTGTGGGCCGGGCCGTCCAGCCACAGTTAGTCCTCCTTGTGGGTGAAGACGGTCCGGTGGGCGGCGCCCTGGCGCAGGAAGCGGGGCAGCGGCGTGGTGAGGCCGTAACCGAAGGAGGCCCGAAGGCGCGAGCGCATCCGAACCCGGCCACGCAGGCCGGTGACGATCCGGGTGAGCTGTGCGGCGGGCGCGGTGCCGTCGATCGGAATCGGCATGAAGTCGGTCACCCGCACCGCGCCCTCGGAGGTCTTCCAGTCCTGGTCGAGAAGGAGCGAGCCGTCCCGATAGGCGCGCCGGTTGAGGGTGGCGCTGGTCGGGTCGGTGGGGGCCAGGCGCCAGTAGCCGTGGTCGCCGGTGCCGAGCAGGCGGGCGAAGAGGGCGGGGGAGTCGGGCTCGGGAAGACACAGCCACGTGATCGTGCCGTCGCGGTCGACAAGAGCGGTGGAACGGCTGTTGCCCAGCAGGGCATGGTCCTCGATCAGCGGGTGCTTGCTCACGGAAGGTCCTGACGGTGGGTGGGTTGAGGGTGTGGATCCGGCGGCCGGCAGTTCTGGAGGGTCCGGGCGGCGAGCCGGGTGGCGGCGGCGTTCACGGTGGCGTCGAGCGTGCGGTGCACCACGAGGCCGGACTCGCGCCGCTCGATCGCCCGGCGCGTCCTGACCTGCCAGCCGAGGGCGGGGTCGCAGCCGACTACGACCGGCGGCCGGAGCGGGTCGGTGCGGTACGAGCGGTGGGCGCGCAGGACCGGCCAGGGACCGAGCGGGAGCCACGCCAGGATCAGGTCGGCGTAGGTCTCCGCCCGGTCCAGCCAGCCGTTTCGCCACGCGGCGTACGGGTCGTCGAGGGCGAGCGGGTCGAGCACCGTCCCGCGGACGCCGCACTCGGCGAGCAGGCGGACGGCCTGGTGCTGCCAGCGGGGTTGGCCGGTGGCGAGGCCGGCCAGCAGGATGACCGTCCCCGCTCCGGCCGTGGGCAGGTTGGGGGCCTTGAGGTGCTGAAGCGTCGATATGTCCATAGCCCGGTGATCAGGTGGCGCGAGGCCTGCCGAGGACCAGGTCTGCGTAGGGGCAACTGGCCGGAGGAGCAGCGTTCGGTTGCTGCCGCTCCTCGGCTTCAGCCGTGGCGGAGCCCAGCGAAGCCGCGAGGGTGAAGATGTGGACAGGCAAGGTCGGTTCCAGGTGCGTCGAGGGGCTACCGGAGGGAGGGGAGGGCGAGGCGTTCGATGCGGGCGGCGAGGGCGGGGTCGCTCTCGGTGCGGCCGAGGCGGCACATGGTGGTGGTGCGCACCGCGGTGGCCTTGACGCCGCGCATGCTCATGCACAGGTGCTCGCCGGTGGTGAAGACGGCGACGTCGTCGGTGGCGGCGGCCTTGGCGAGGTCGTGGGCGACATCGTGGGTGATGCGTTCCTGGAGCTGGAGGGCGTGGGTGTGGGCCTCCAGGTGCCGCACCAGCTTGGACAGGCCGAGGACGGCGGTGTCCGGCACGTAGGCAATGGAGACGTCGAGGCGGAAGGGGAGCAGGTGGTGCTCGCAGACGCTCCACGCCTCGATGCCGGTCAGCAGGACGAAGTCGCCGTACCGGCCCTCCTGGGCGAAGCTGGTGTCGAGCCTGCCGGGGGTGTGGTCGAGGAACTTGCCCCACCAGTCGGCAAACCGGCGAGGTGTGTCCTGGAGGCCGTCGCGGTCGGGGTCTTCTCCGAGGGCGAGCAACAGTTCGCGGGTCAGCTCCCGGACGCGCGGGCGGTCGACGGGGCGACGGCGCTGGGCTTGCACGGGTATGGACGTCATGGTCATCCCTGGGGGTGAGTTGACGGAGGTGGGCCGCTGGAGCGCGGCCGGTCAGAGGTGGGTGGCGCCGGGTAGGCAGCCGAGGATCGGCACGGAGGTGAACGCCTCCGCGTACCGGGTGCCAATGCGGGCGCCCCAGAGCCGGCCGAGGGTCTCGGCCATGGGACCGAAGTGCTGCTCGATCGGCTGGCTGGTGTGCTCGCGCAGCGCGGTCATCTTGGTGTCGAAGGTCTCGGTGGCGTCCACGATCACGTCGGCACGCACGGGGCCGTCGAGGGTGAGCGAGTTGTAGGTGTCGCAGGCGTAGAAGCGGCTCGGTCGGCCGGTGGCGATCCGCGGCTCGGGGACGGCCGCGAGCACGGCCGCGGCGATGGCCCGGTGCTCGGGGTGGACATCGTTCAGCGGGTGGGTGATGACGATGTCCGGCTGCGTCTCCAGCAGCAGCTGCCGTACGGTGGCGTGGTCGAGCCGGGGCAGCTGCCGCAGGCCGGCACCGAGGACGGCGGCGCCCTTGCGGGCCTCGGCGTCGCGGACGTCGTCGCGGTGCGGGACGACGACGGTGACGGCGGCGTTCCTGGCATGGAGGGCGAGGGTGGCGCCGGCCCACAGTTCGGCGTCGTCAGGGTGCGCGAAGGCGGCCAGGACCGAGCCCGGCCCGGCACCGCTCACCACAGCCCCAGCTTCTCGACGACGTCGGCGGGCTTCGGCAGCTGGGGGCTGGCCTCGCCGCGGAGGGCGACGGGCACGTCCAGGTCGCGGCGCACCGTGATCATCGCCTCCCAGCGGAGCACGTCGGCCCAGGCGGTGGTGATCGCCGTTCCCTTGGCGCCGGTCAGCCGCCCGGAGCCGGGCAGGTCGCGCAGGTGCATGCCGTCGCGCAGCAGGGTGGCGGCGACCTTCGGCCCGATGCCGCGGACGCCGGGGATGTTGTCGGACTTGTCGCCGGTCAGGGCGCGGAAGGCCGGCCACTGGGCGGGGGTGACGCCGTAGCGGGAGAGGACCTCGTCGGCGGTGATGATCCGTTGGGAGGACTTCCGAGAGCGGTTGAGGATGCGCACGCGGTCGTCCAGGAGCTGGTAGAAATCCATGTCCCGCGACATGACCAGGACCGGCCGGGAGGCGGCGGCCCGGGTGGCGAGCGTGGCGATCACGTCGTCGGCCTCGGCGTCGCCGACCTCGACCCACCGGATCCCGTACGCGTCCAGGCCGTCCTTCACCGGGGCGAGGAACCGCAGCGGCCTGAGTGCCTCCGGTGTCGCCTCCCGGTTCGCCTTGTACTCCTGGTCGGCGGCGACGCGCTCGGCCGTGCCGTGCTCGCCGTCGAAGACGACCAGGACCTCGGGCTGCGCGACGTCGAGGTCGTCGCGGACCGTGGCGCGCAGCAGGGCGAAGAAGGCGAACAGGCCGGTCAGTTCGCGGGTCTTGTCGCGGGAGAAGATCGGGGCGGGGAAGCCGAAGGTGCCGGCCCACAGGAGGTTGAACCCGTCGACGAGCAGCAACGGCGCAGGGGATACAGGGTTTTCGGGCATCACGACACCGCCTCCAGGAAGAAGTCAGCGATTCGGCGCGGCTCGAACTCGGCCGCTCTCCGATACACGGTCTGTGTAGTCGCGGCGTACAGTATGTCATCTTCCAGCAGGGTTTGGGCCACCTTGTGGAGTGCGGTCGGGCCGTCGTCGTGGTCGACGAGGAGGTGGTCGGCGTCGCCGGTCGGGCTGATCAGGGCGGGCAGGTTGCCGACCCGGTAGGCGACGACCGGGGTGCCGACGCTCATGGCCTCCAGTGCGACCAGGCCGAAGGTCTCCTTGTGGCTGGGAGCGATGACCACCGCCGCGCCGGCGAGCCAGGGAAGAACCTCGTCCCAGGCCAGCGTCCCGCGCAGACGGACGTTCGGGGTTCGGGCGGCTGCTTTCCTGCATGCGTGGAGGAGTGCGGACTGGGATCCCGTACTGTCCTCGAACCCGGCTTCGGCGAGGGCTACTTCGAGGGGCCGGTCCCAGCCGGAGGCGGCCTCCAGCAGGTCGAGTACGCCCTTCTCCGGGCCGAGCCGCGCGAGGACGCGCACCGGGCCGCTGCGGCGCAGCTGCTCGCGGAGCTCCGGTGCTGGTGGGGCCACGGTGGGGTCGGGCATGAGTGCGTTGGGGACGACGCGGAGCTTGCGCGGGCCCCAGCCGGCCAGTTCGTCGCGCACGACGGCGGAGGGCACGAGGACGCGGGTGGCGCGGGCGAGGGCCGGCCCGGCGTCGAGGGTGTGCGGCTTGACGTGGGCGGCGAGCGCCCGGCGGACGTGACCGGGGATGTCGCCGCGCAGGCGGCCGAGGCCCCACAGTGCGTCGGTGAACAGGACGGTGTCGATGCGGTGTTCGGTGATCAGGTCCTGGATCTGGCGGGTCAGCCTGGTGTCCTGGTAGGTGACGGCGCGGCGCAGCACGTCGTCGTCGCACGGGAACTGCACGTCGTCGAGGCGCAATCGGGCGATGGTGACGCCGGGGAGGCCGGGGCCTTCGGGCTGAGGTGCGGCGGTGGCGATGATGGGCCGGTGGCCGTTTCGGGAGAGGCCGAGGGCCAGCGCGGCCGTCGCGCGTTCGATGCCGGCCGGGGCGTCAGGGGTCCAGGAGACGAGGACCAGCAGGACGCCGCGGGAGGAGGGGCGGGTGATCACCGGGCGCTCACCCACTTCAGGGCGGGGACGGGTTGGGTCTGGCCGCTGTGCGGCGTTTCCCAAGGGAAGACGACCCAGTCGTCGACGGTCCAGGCCCACCGGTCGGGGATCTGCGTGCACCCGCGGTTGCGGAAGAGTGCCGCCGTCATGATCTCGGCGGAGTAGTCGAGCCGGTCGTTCAGCGCATTGCTGACGGCGGTGAACGTCGCTCCCGTGCCGGCGATGTCGTCCACGAGGAGCACTGTCCCGGACAGGCGTCCGGGCAGGGAGTTGGCGAGCTGAACCTCGACGTCGCCCGTGGCCTGCTGGAACGGGGCGTCGCTGTTGTTGTGCTTGGCGGCGACGGTGTGGAAGGGCACTTTGAGGTAGTCGGCCATGAGGCGGGCCGGTTTGATCCCGCCGGAGGCGATGCCGATCACGCAGGTCACGTCCGGGTCGATCCCGACGACGGACTCGGCGATCAGGCGGGCCGCGTCAAAGCACTGGTAGTGCGTCGGCGCGAACGGGACGCGCTGGGCGAAGACCCGCCTGCCGGTGCGCGAGGAACTGGTCACGAGGAACCCCCGGACGTGGGCAAGCGCAGGTCGGCCGGGCCGGTGACGGGGACGAACGCGGAGATGCCGGTGGCACCCCGGGTGTTGCGCCAGGCGTAGCCATCGGCGCGCAGGACGGTGAAGCCGCCCGCGCTGGTGCGGGTGCGCAGCCGGACCCGGACGCCGTCGGGGACGGCGAGCGGGCCGACGATCTCTTGGGCCTGCTCGTCGGTGAGCATCTGCTCGGCGGCGAGTGTGGTGCCTTCGCCGATGGGGAGCATCTGGAGGAAGGTCACCCCGCCGGCACCGAGTTGGGCGGCGCGGTCCAGCAGTTCCTGGGCCTCGTGCTGGTTGGACTGCATGAGGACCATTTGGAGCTGCACGAACAGGCCTTCGTCGACGGCGGCGCGGATGCCCGCGACGGCGCGCCGGTAGCTGTCCTGGCCGCGCCAGCGGTCGTGGGTGGCCTCGGTGGCGCCGTCGAGGGAGACGCGGATCGCGTCGAGGGAGTCGGTGAGTTCCTCGGCACGGCGGGTGAGGTGCCAGCCGTTGGTGGTGCAGCTGACCACGCTGGTGCCCTGGCGGCGGACCGCGCGGGCGAGCTCGGGCAGGTCGGGCAGCAGCAGTGGCTCGCCGCCGGAGATGTCCACGCCCAGGACCCCCGAGGCGGCGATGTGGCCGGCGAGGATGCGTCGCTCGGCCGGGGTGGACTCGCGCACGGTCTTGTCGTCGAGGCACTGCGGGCAGTCCAGGTTGCAGCGCACGATCGGGGACCAGCACATGCTCAGCGGGTATTCGAGCGCGAGCGTGGAGGGATCCGCCTCGGGCCAGGTGGCCACCTGATGGTCGTCCAAGGCGACGCAGCCGGCGGGCAGCGGCTGGGGTGGTAGGTGGTTGGTGCCCACCGCGGGGTCGTGCACGACGGTGGTGCCGTCGAACGTGGCGGCGGCGAAGGCGCGGATCATCGGGTGATCACCTCGGCGTCGGCCAGATGCTTGTCAGCGGCGGCGACAAAAGCGTCGCCGCGGTCGGCGGGGGCGGGGAGGGACAGCAGGTGGCGGTAGTGGGCGAGCGTGGCAGGCCAGGAGGCGAGCTTGGCCTGCCACTGGGCGGCGGCGTCCGGCGGGTCGAGGTGGAAGCCCACGGCCTGGCGCAGCGGGATGACGAGGCAGCCGGTGGCGATCAGGGCCGCGCCGAGGTGGGTGTCCTCCATGCCCCAGCCCAGCGCCCCGAAGTCCTCGTCGAAGCCGCCGACGTCGACCAGTTGCTCGTGCGGAACGGCCAGTAGGGCGGTGACGACCATCCGCGGCAGGTCCCAGTCGTAGTAGGACCGGCCGTACCCGAGGGTCTGGAAGTCGTTGGTGGCGTCCAGCGGGCGCCCGTCCAGTGCGTCGGTGAGCGTGAGGCCGGAGTACGGCAGGACCTTGCCCACCGGGGGTTTCCAGGTGACGCGGTGGTCGGCACCGAGGAGCGGGGGCGCCTTGGGCAGCAGCGGCTCGCCGCAGGGCGAGGCCTGGTAGGTGACGTTGTGTCGGAACCCGGTCAGCACGGTGTCGGTCGCGGCGCGCACGGCGACATCGGCGAACACGTGCGGCGGCAGCACCATGTCCGCGTCGACGAACAGGACGGTCGGCGCCTGGGCGAGGCGGGCACCGGCGTTGCGCGCCGCCGCCGAGCCGCGTCGCTCGGCCAGGCGCACCGCGGTGGTGACCACCGGGTGCCGGCGGGCGATCTCGAACGTCGCGTCCGTGGAGGCATCGTCCACGAGGATCACCTCCACGTCGGCCGCGTGCTGCTGCGCGCCGAGCGCGTTCAGCACCGTCGGCAGGGCGTAGGCGGTGTTGCGGGCCGGGATCACGACCGACATCGTCCGGCCGGCGGCGGCCTGCGCGGGGGTGGGCTGGTGCCAGTTCAGGCCGGTGCGCTCGGTGAACCCGGTGGTGAAGTACCGGTGGGCGTTGGCCTGGGTCTTGAGCGCGTCCGCGAGGCTGGTGTGCGTCACGGCCACCTCCATTCGTCGAGCACGGCGGCGGCCTGGGGCCAGCCGCGGGGGTCGGGGATCCAGTGCAGAACCGGTCGCTCCGGCAGAGCCAGGAGGTCGGTGAGCAGGACCAGGTAGTCGGGTTCGAGGACCAGCAGCACTCGTTGCGGGACGCCGTTGGCGGCGAAGTCGCGCCGCAGCTGGCCGTTCACGATCAGGCGCAGTCCCTCGACCCGGTCGGCGTCGAGGTGCTGGTCGTACGAGGCGATCAAGTCGTCCGCACGAACCAGGCCGAAGGCCGCGGACAGGAAGCGGATCCGACTGCGGGCGTGCGGGTGATCGGCGAAGCGGGCGTGCAGTTGCGGGGCGATGCCTCCTGCGTAGCGCTCCAGGGCGGGCAGAAGGCCAGCCTCCACCGCCTTGCGACGGGAGCAGCCCGCGATCACCAGGTCGCCGATCACGCCGCCCTCACCACCCGGAAGCCGATGCCCGGCGAGCCGAGCTCGGCCGGCGCGGCGTTGAGGAATGTGCACCGGGCGTACAGCGGACGGGAGTTGTAGGAACCGCCCCTGATCACGAAGCCGCCGCCGATCGTCTTCGAGGCGGTCCACTCCCAGCAGTTGCCCGCCATGTCCCACAGCCCGGTCGGCGTCCGGCCCCGGGGGTGGGAGCTGACCGGGGTGAGCCTTCCGCAGAGGTCACGGAGGTTGGCTCGTCCCTCGGCCGGCTCCTCATCTCCCCACGGGTACCGTCGGCGCTCGGGCCCGGAGGCCGCCCACTCCCACTCCTTCGACAGTGGCAGCCGGCCGCCCAGGTCTGCCGCGATCCGGGCCACCTGCGCCTGGGCGACCCCGACCAGCGGCCGGTGGTCCGGGGCGAGTCCGAGCTGGGCGGGCGTGACCGGGGTCGCGGTCCACTCCAGGTCGACCACCTTCACCGGCTTCTGCCGGTCGCCGAACAGGCAGACGCCGCCCGGCACCGGCACCCAGGTGAGCCTGTGGCCGATGAGGTCCGTCGTCATCGCTGCCCCTTCATCCGGCGATCAGGAACAGGTCTTCGGCGTTCACGCCGGCCCAGACCTTGGACTTGGCGAGGTTGGGCCGCAGCCCACAGCGCGCCAGCGCCCCGGTGATGGTGTCGAGGGCCTCTCCGGCCTGCTCGGCGCCGCCGCAGAAGACGCAGTAGTTGTCCGCGAACCGCACCGTGCGCAGCCCCGCGAGCCTCGCGTCCGCCCGCGACAGCCGTAGGTTGATCAGCAGCGGCGCGAGCGCCGTGCCTGGGACGAGCGGACACGGCAACGGCTCCAGCACCCGTTCGAACAGCCGCAGGAACGAACCGTCCGCCACGTGCTCGGCCAGCCAGTCGGTGACCTCGGCCGCGCACGACCCCTCCGACACCCGCCGCACGTCCACGTCCGCCACCCACCGGAACCCCTCGCGCAGGTGCCGATCGGAGTCGCGCAGCGCGGTGATCCGGTTCCGCCCAGCCCGGTAGCCCGAGACCCAGTCGGCGAACGCCCGCTGCTCCAGCACCGGCTCGATCGCCGACCGCATCGCCCGCTGGACGACCCGGTCCGCGACCGTCGGGATCACCGAGGGCATCGCCTTTCCGGTGTAGGTGGTGATCGCCACCTCGCGCAGCGGGCCGGGTCGCCAGGAACCCGTTCGAAGCTCCTCGGCCAGGGCCTCCAGCCGGTCGTCCATGCCCTGCCGGAACTGCGCCCAGCTCATCCCGTCGGCGCCCGGCGACCCCGCGCGGCGCATGCAGGCCCGTGCGGCGGCCTTCAGGTGTCGGGGTTCGACGAGGAAGGACATCAGCGAATGTGCGCGCGCAGGACGGGAGTTGGCTATAGTAGGTCGTGCCTGGACGGCATGCAGGATCCCGCTCCCCACTGCACCGCATACTTGGCCGCTACCCAACACGCGCGGCCTCGGGGAGCCGGAACGACCGCGCCGTTCAGGCGCTTCGCTGTTCTCACCGGCCACGTTCGGCCTCCCAGATCAGCGTGTGCAGCCGCGGCGTCAGGTTCCAGCCCCGCTCCAGTACCTCGTCCGCCAGCTCCCGCATCCTGCGCAGGACCACCCGGCTGTTCGCTCCCTCCGGCATGACCCACACCTCGGAAAGCGAGAACTGCTCTACCAGAGAGGCGACTTCGTCGAGCTGGCCGGCCTCGTGCACGACGAACTTGAACCGGGCCTTGCCGCAGGCGGCCAAGGCCTCCAGTGCCTCCGGGACGACGCGCCGGTCTCCGGGCGCGGCGAAAGCCTCCAGCTTCGGCGACACGTTGAACCCCGCGACCGACTCGACCAGCTCCGGCATCGGGACGACGGTGCCGTTCGTCTCCACCTCAACCCGGCGGCCCGACAGCAACTGCACCAGGTCGACGAGCTGGGGCTGCTGGAGCAGCGGCTCACCGCCGGTGACTACCACCAGCCGCGGCGAGCGCGCCATTACCCACGCCGCCAGATCCTCGACGCCGTGCCGCGTGGACACCTCCCGCGGGTCGAATCGGGACCAGTCCCACGTCTCCGGGGTGTCGCACCCCGGACAGCGGAGGTTGCACCGCGACAGCCGGACGAACAGGGACTGCTGCCCGACGCTCGGGCCCTCGCCCTGGAACGTCGGCCCGAAGCACTCCGCCACCAGCAGACCCCTGTCGCCGATGACCTCACCCCCGGACAGGCTCACCGTTGCTCCAGCACGAACTCGGCCCAGCTGCTCGCCGTTTCCGAAACCCGCACCGACGCCAGCCGGCCCGGCAGCGAAGGCTCCACGTGCTCCACGAACCAGGCGGCCAGCCAGGCGGCGAGGTTCTCCGACGTCGGGGCGACCGACAGGACGTCGTTCAGCACCCGGTGGTCGAGCGTGCTGTCGATCAGCGTCTTCACCGGGGCGAGCTCGCCGAAGTCGGCGACGAACCCGGGCGGCACCAGCCGGTCGGCGGTGAGGGCGAACTCCACCGTGTAGGAGTGGCCGTGCATCCGCGCGCACTGGTGCCCCTCCGGCAGGCCAGGCAGGGAGTGGGCCGCCTCGAACCGGAACGTCTTCCCGATCCGGTGCCGGCCGGAAACGACGACCCCGCTCATCGGGCCACCCCGGTCTGCGCGACGGCGTACTCGGTCGGGTCCTCGACCTCGGCGAGCACGAACGCCTCGATCCGTTCGGTGCACGTCCCGCATGTCCCGCAGTGCAGCTCGCCGCCGCGGTAGCACGACCAGGTGTCCGCGAACGGCACACCGACCTGACTGGCGACCCTGACGATGTCCGCCTTCGTCTGGTCGATGAACGGAGCCAGCAGCCGGAAGCCCTCGGCGATGAAGCCCTCGTTGCCGACCCGCGCCACCTCGCCGAATGCGTCGAAGAACTCCGTGCGGCAGTCCGGGTAGACGGTGTGGTCGCCGGCGTGGGCACCGAACGCCACCGCGTCCGCCCCCGCGGCGACCGCCGCACCCACCGCGACCGAGAGCATGATCGCGTTCCGGTTCGGCACCACGGTGCTGCGCATGCTCTCGGCGGTGTAGTGGCCGTCGGGCACTTCGACCGACGAGTCCGTCAGCGCCGAGCCCGTCAGCAGGCGGCCGAGAGCGCTCAGGTCCACGACCTCGTGGCGGGCGTTCAGGCGGCCGGCGGCCTGCTGGGCGAAGTCGAGCTCCTTCCGGTGCCGCTGCCCGTAGTCGAAGGAGAGCAGCGTGAGTCGAGTTCCGCTGTCGGCGAGCCAGTAGGCGACGGTGGTGCTGTCCAGCCCACCGGAGGCGATCACCACCGCGTGCTGCGGGGGAGCGTGTTCAGTCATCTCCATACGTCTTCCTTGTAGTCCTCCGCTGTCGGAGGTCGGAGTGAGTCCGGTCACCGTGCGTCCGTGACGGTCCTGGCCGGCGGGCCGACGAATCACGGACGGGCTCAGACCGGTGCGGAAAGGAGAGCTTTGTGCCTGGCGAGAACGGGCCGAGGAGGGCAAGCGGGTGCGGACGCGAAGCATCCGATTCACCATGTACGGCCCGCAGCGATGGCGGGGTCAGGCCTCCTCGAAGTCGGGCGTGGACCGGGCAGGGGACGCTCCGTGTGCGGCGCCTCGGTGGTCTTGCTCGTGGCTGACGAGCACCGCTACGAGGGCGATCACGAGGATGTTTCCCAACAGCCACAGCGTCCACATGAATGTCTCCGCGGGGTCGCCGGCCTGTGAGCTCCTTGTCCTCGGGGTCGTACCGGGCGGCTGCCGAAGCGAGTTCGTGGTCGCCGCCTCCTCGCTGAGGCGCGGGACGGGCGTGCCGCTGAGGTCAGGACCGGGCCGGTCGCAGGGAACGGGGACAGACGGATCCGCCGAAGCCCCCGACGGTGCGCCTGGCTGGGGAGCGGGCACGAGGCCGGTCGGAGGGGAGAGGATCGTGGTCATCGGCTTCCTTGCCTGGAGAGCTGTTGAGCCTGACGGGGGCGCCGCCCGAGTACGGCCGGAGAGCCTGCCGACGCCCAGGTGCGGCGGGCCCTGCGGCAGTGCGTAGGGAGGACCCCGATCCAAGGTGCGAAATCCTTGGGGGCTCATACGGAAGCACCTGCCAACCCCGGTGGAACAGTGCAGACTTGTGGCAACGTGCGGCAGTGATGTTGAAAAGGCGCTGATGACCTGCACTGTTGGTGTACCTGGAATTCTTGGGGAGAGCGCGATGGCACGATGGGGAGGGCTTGCCGTGCAGCGCAGGGCCGCCGGCTACACCCAGGAGCGGTTGGCCGCGCTGATGGACGTCGACCGCACAACCGTCCACCGTTGGGAGAAGGGCACGGCGACGCCGCAGCCGTGGCAGATGCCGAAGCTCGCGAGGTTGCTGAAGGTCTCCGCGACCGAGTTGCGGTCCCTGCTCCCCGGAGGATCGGCGGCAGTCGGTGCGCCGCCCGCTGTTCCAGAGAAGGGCGACGGCCGAGCACAAGCGGCGAGCCAACACAGCCGGGGCGAGGAGGAGGCGACGCCCGTACGGCCGCCTTTGGCGCAGGTGAGCGGTTTGGTCTCCGACTGGCTGTCCATCAGCTCACCGACCGAGGCGACCACGTTGGTGCTGCCGGTGACCGAGTCCGACCTCGCCGCCGCCGAGGGAATGCTCGGCCTGTTCCGCCAACTCGACCACACGCACGGGGCTCGGCACTACCAGCGACAGGTCATCTCCTACATCGACAACGAACTCGAAGCGCTTCTCCGCCGCCCGGTCGCGAACGAGCCGGTCGCTCGTCGGCGGGCGAGGGTCACAGCAGGGTTCTGCGAGCTCGCGGGATACCAGGCCGTCGACACCGGAGACCCCGACCAGGCCCAGGCCTACTACCGGCGCGCGCTCACCCTGACGGCCGTGACCAACGATCAGGCGTACAGCGCCTACCTCGTGGCGGTGAACCTCGGGCACCTCGCGCTGCACTGCGGAGAGCCAGAGACCGCCCTGCGCTGGGCAGCCTCGGCCCAGGCGGCGGCTGGGACCGCCGCGAGCCCGGGGACCCGGGCAGCCATCACCGCTGTCGTGGCCCGCGCGAACGCCAGGATGAGCAGGGAGGCCGAGGCGACAGAGCTGATCATCCAGGCCGAGAAGCTGCTCGGCACAGTTGACCACCAGGACGAGCCCACCTGGATCCGCTACTTCAACCACGCCTACCTCGCGGACGAGGTGGCCCACTGCCTCCACGACCTCGGTCGTGCCCCGGCCGCGAGGAGCCAACTCGCAGAGGCGCTCAGCGGCGTGGGGGAGGACAGGGTCCGCCGGCGGGCGATCGACGCCGCTCTGCTCGCCGCTACCTGGCTGCGCACCGGGGACCTGGACAGGGCGTGCGCGGCGGGCCGGGACGCCGTCGCCTACGCGGCCAGGACCGGGTCGGGCCGGTGTGTCGAGCGGGTGGCCGGTGTCCTGGCCGACCTGCGGGTCCATGCCGACTACGCCCCGGCCCGGGAGCTTCGCGAGTTCACCCGGGCCGTGCTGCCCGAGGCCGACGGCATGGCCGTCACACTCCCGGGCGGCTCATGAGACGGCGGTAGAAGTCGAGCTCGGCGCGGAGGGCCTGTTCCAGGTCGGAGGGTACCGACAGGTAGTGGTCGCCGTCCTCCAGGAACAGGCTGTCGTGGTCACCGCCGAGGGCGGCCAGGTCCTGGGCGAACTGCATCGCCTCCTCGGCGGACGTGATCGTGTCGGCGGTTCCGTGGATCACCAGCACGGGGCAACGGATCCGTTCCGGCGTAACGGCTCCGGCAGGCCCGCGGAGGGCGGCCGCGTGGGGGCGCTGGAACTCCGGGACGGACAGCTCCCACCGTGCGGGGTCGATGATCGCCGAGGTGGCCGTCGCACCGGTGAACGGCCCCGGACGACTCGCCGCCTGGAGCGCCGTGTACCCGCCGGCGCTCGCTCCGCTGATGAACATCGCCCCGGGCAGTGCCGCGCCGGTCGAGAGCAGGTGCTCGGCCACGGCGGCGCAGTCCTCGACCTCGTACTCGCCCCAATGGCCGTGCAGCACCTGTCGGAAGGCGCGGCCCCGGCCGGTGCTGCCCCGGTAGAGGACCTCGGCGACGGCGAAGCCGTGGCTGACGAAGAACTGGGTCGTCCAGTCCAGCCGTAGGGGCACATCGTCCGTCGGACCGGGGTGCGCCCGCACCAGAAGCGGCACGGGCGCCGTTGTTCCAGCAGGCTGGTGCAGCAGGAAGCGGACACGACCGTCCGCACCCGGTGCCGTGCCGACTGACGGCGGGACAGGCACCCAAGGCGGAACGGCCCCTGACCGGGCGCACACCGGGGTTGCCAGGGCGTCGGCTTGCGCTGTGAGGTCGAGTGACCACAGGCCCGGGGCGGCCGACGGTGTGGAACCGATCACGGCGAGCTGCCCGTCGTCGACCGCGATGTACGGCTTCACCGAGGTGAGGTTCGGGCCGAGCCGGCGTTGACCACCGGCGGGATCGACGGCGACGAGTTCGGTGGAGAACCCGTTCAGTACGGTCAGCACGACGGTGCCGTCGGGGGCGAAGCCGTACGACTGGTAGCCCGCTTCCCAAGGGGCCGGCGCGCAGTCCGCATCGGTGGGCAGGACCGGCGTCACCGTGTCGTCGCGAAGCCGGTAGAGGTTCCACCAACCCGTTCGGTCGGACATGAAGTACAGCAGTCCGTCCGGCCCCCAGGACGGCTGGACCACGGACTCCGAGGAGCCGCCTGCGACGACCCGACCCGCTCCGGAGCGGCCGGAACGGATGTCGGCCAGCAGGAGGCGGCAGCTGTCCCAGGGCATCTGGTCCCGGCCCCACTCCAGGTAGGCCAGGGTGTCTTCTGCGAGCCGAGGGCAGGAGAGGAACCCGGAGGAGCGAACCAGGACCTTGAGGTCTCCGGCTGGCGACACAGCGATGATCTCGTCGGCAGCGCCGTCGCTACGAACTGCGAGTACTTTGCCGTCCGGGCCCGGAGCGAGGTCCCCGTAGTGTTCGGAGCCGCGCACGGGCAGGGTCCTGCCCGGTGCGCGGCCGAGCGGTTGGTGGAAGAGGGAACCGTCGTCACTGACGAACCACAAGCCGTTCTGGACCACGGCGAAGCTACCGCCACCGTAGGCGTGGAACTCACTCCCGACTGCGAAATCGGATGGCGTCACCGCGAAGGTCTTGCCGGTGCGCTCCGAACACATCACGCGCCGGACCCCGCCGTGGTCGGGGTCGGACTGCAGCCACCACAGCGAGCCTGCCACGGCCTGGAGTTCGTCGTACGCGACGACCTTGCGCGCTACCCAAGCGGGTGCCAGCCCGCTGCCCTGAGAGCTCATGGAAGGGATCCTGCCGAATCAAGCCGGTAAGTGCCACCGCTGCTGGGTGGCCGATACACGACCCCCAGGCGCCCGGTCCGAATTCGGTGAGGGGCAGAGACACATCCCGAAAACCTCAGCGCTGCCGCCCGGTTCCGTCCACAGGCGACAGCGCTGGGCTGATCGGCAACCGCGGGCTACATGGCGGCCGCGATCGGGCTCGTGGTCAGCTCGCTGATGCTCTCGGCCGCCTTGCGGGTGTGGTAGATCAACGGGCGGAGGTCGGCGGGCATTTCGGCGGAGCGCCGGAGGAGGAGGACGGAGCCCATGATGGAGTCGTGCCACAGGACCGGGGCGGAGACGGAGTCCCAGCCGGGCATGCACTCCTGGCGGCCGACCCCGAAGCCGAGCCTGCGGATCTCGTCGAGGGACGCGTTGAGCGCGTCGTTGTCGCGGATCACGCCGGGGCCGGCGGTCGGCGGGACCTCCTCGGCGAGCACCAGGTCCTGGATGGTCCGGGGCAGGTGGGCGAGGATGACCCGCCCGGAGGCGCCGGTGCGCAGGGAGCGCGAGACGGAGACGACGTCCTCGGCGGACATGCCGACTTCGGCGGGGTCGATGTCGCCGATGACGTAGTCGGTGCACAGACGCTTCGCGCCGCCGAAGGGGGAGAGCACGTAGAGCAGGGCGAGACCGCCGGTGGAGGCGTGGAGGCGTTCGAGGATCGTGTGGGTGGACGCGGCGCTGGGGGAGTGGGCCATGGCCTGGACGCCGGCGCGGGCGGTGCCGGTCCCGAGGCGGTAGCGGCCGCGGCCGATCTGCTCGAAGACGCCGTCGGTGACACCGGTCTTGAGGATCCGATGGGTCGTGGCGTCGTCCAGCCCGGCGGTGGCGGCGATGGCGCGCAGCGAGTGCACCTCGCCGGAGAGCTGGGTGAAGGCCCGCTGGACGGCGAAGGCGCGGGCCGCGAGCGAGGACGGCGGCTTGCTCGGTGCGTCGACCTGATGCTGCGTGGGTGTCGTGTCGGGCGCGGGCGTGGTGGTGCTCGTCATGTTCGGCTTCCGGGGGATCGTCGCGTCGTCCGGCGACGACGCGAGGGGGACGTTCCGCGGTAACCCGCTGAGGGCGGGTGCACGGGAGGAGGACCGGACGGGTGGCCGATCAGCGGTCGACGTCAAGGACGATCTTGCCGGTGGTACGGCGGGCGGCGAGGTCGTGGTGGGCCTGGCGGGCCTGGCCGAGCTTGTACACCGGGCCGTTGAGCGGCTTGAGCCAGCCTTCGGTGACCGCCGTGAACAGTGCGGACATCGAGTCGTTGAGGTGGGTGCGGGACGGGTAGAGGTTCGGCAGCCAGAAGCCGCTGACCGCCTTCGACCCGGCGAGCAGGCTGGTGATGGGTACGAGGCCGTTGGCGCCGGTCACCGAGCCGAAGACGGCGAGGCGTCCGCGCGGGGTGAGGGCGGAGAGGGTGGCGTGGACGACGTCGCCGCCGGTCATCTCCATCGCGGCGGTGATGTGGCCGCCGGCGGCGTCGAGGATCCGCGCGGTGAGGTCCTCGGTGGTGGAGGAGTCGACGACGGCGTCCGCGCCCAGCTCCGTGGCGATCCGGCGCTTCTCCTCGCTGGAGGCCATGGCGACGACCTTGGCGCCGGCGTGCTTGGCGAGCTGGACGGCAAGGGAGCCGACGCCGCCTGCTGCGGCCGGGACGAGGACGGTGTCCACGGCGGTGACCCGCAGGTCGGTGAAAAGGAGGTGCCAGGCGGTGTTGCCCTGGAGCGTGAGCGCGACGGCGTCGTGGTCGGCGATGCCGTCCGGCACCTCGAAGGCGAGCTTCCGGTGGACGACCGCGGTCTCGGCATAGCCGCCGCCGCGGCTGAGCGCGATGTAGCGGCGCCCGTCCTCGGCGATGCCGAGCACCTCGTTGCCCGGGACGAATGGGGCGGGCATGGGCGCGGGGTACGACCCTTCGCGCAGGTGGACGTCGGCGTAGTTGACGCCGGCGAGCCGGGTACGGAGGCGAAGGTGGCCGGGGCGGCTCTCCGGTTCGGGCAGTTCAGTGGGCTCCAGGACCTCCGGGCCGCCGAACTCCCGGACGGCTATTGCGCGCATCTTTTTCAGCCCCAAGTATTGCATGTCGGATTGTCGATGAGTTCCCGCTGATGGGTCGCTCGGACAGCGAATATACCCGCCGCTGAGCATCGGATTCGGTCGCGCATATAGGGGTCAAGTCCGCTGCTGGCGTGGAATTATTCGGCGCGTGGTATTCGTCACGTGACGCTGAGTATTGATACTGGGGTGCTTGCTCACTGTGAGCGCTCGGGGGAATTTTGCTACGTGCAACTGGGCGCTCTGCTTGCGGAGTGTTGCCGCCGCCCCCAGGGGAAGATCATTTCTCAGTCTCCGAAAAAGCCTTCGGTCTTCTCGCGTAGATACCCTTGAATTGTTGACCGGCGTCCGGGCCGCTACTTAATGTCTCCCTGTCGCCGCAATCGCGGGCTACTTGTTTGATGGGGAATTAGGTAATGGAGCTTCAGCTGTTCCCGGTCGGGATTGGGGACCGGGAAGGCCGATGCCCATCGGCTGCGCAACCCGGGTCGGAGTTACCGCGCGTGAGCTCGGGCGGCCCGCCGGGTCCGTACGTACGGTGACCTTGGCTGCCGAAGACCTGGGAACGGCGGCCGCTTCCGGGCACTGACTGTCACGGATGGAGCCCGGCTTCCCGCGACCTCTTCCGGTGCCCCCGACCGCGTACCGAAGACGGGATGGATCTGTCGGCCGCGTTGCCCCTATGGTGCTGCTCCCGCCGCACGGTCAGCCTGCGGCCAGGGGAGGGTGGGCGGCTGAGCGCCGGCCCTGCGGACCCCCACATGAGACCGGCGTCCTGGAGCTACCAACTCCTGGACGCCGGACCCGACGCCCCGAGGGGTGTCGATTCACTACCACGCGCGCAGCGGGACTTCTTCGCACGAGGACCGCCGCGCGCGCTCCTACGAAGCAGGGAGTATTGCATGCCCGCCGCACCCAGCGGAACCCTGGCCTGCCCGGACACGGACGCACGGCCGCGCCTCGCCGCCAAGCTCGCGGACATGATCCCGGGTGCCGCCGCGGTCACCGTCGGCTTCACCGACCCGGTGACCCAGTGGCCGCACGCCTACGCCCGGGCGACCGACGCCGCCGGCCGTCCGATCCGGCTGAGCCCGGTCGCCCGAAGGGTCGTCGCGCGGTGGATCGTCCGGGCCTTCCCGGACGCCGACTGGTCGCGCCCGCACATCCTCGACCTAGTCGACGGGCAGCTCGCCGTCCGTACGGACAGCCCGGTTCGGGGGCGCTGACATGGCGCGAATACGGTCCGTCAAGCCCGAGACCTGGGTCTCCGAAACGCTGTCCGAGGTCTCCATCCCGGCGATGGTCACCTTCCTCGGCATGACCAACCACGCCGACGACCACGGTCGCCACCGCGACAACGCGGCAATCGTCTACGGCCTCATCTGGCCGATGCGCGACGAGATCAACCGCACGGAGGTCGAGAACCACCTCCAGCAGCTCGCCTCGGTCGGCGCGGTATGCCGGTACACCGGCTGCGACGGCCGCCGGTACTTCCACTACCCGACCTGGCGCAAGCACCAGAAGATCGACAAGCCGAGCCTGTCCCGGCTGCCCGCGTGCCCGCACTGCGAGCCGGAGCGGTGCGGCGTCTGCAAGGGCCCCTGCATCCAGCGGGCCGCCCTCGCCGACGCCCCGGGAGCCGCGATCGAGGCGGACGCGAGCACTCCCGGAGGATTCGCCGAGACCTCGGCGAATCCTCCGCCAGCCCTCCACCCGCCGAGCGAGCCCTCCCCGGCGGCCGCCGCCGAAGCGGTGGACCAGGCGGTCGACGCCGAGCGCAAGCCGGTTCCTGCTCCCCGGAAAGCCGCAGGTCAGACGGCATTCGGCGAAGCCTCCCCGAAGGTTCGCCGAACCCTCGACGAGGGCTCGGCGCCTGGATCTAGGATCTTGGATCCTGGATCTTCTTTCCCTACGGGGCGCCAGGCGCCCGTCGCGGACACTGTCTCGGCCGGCCAGCTGATCGGCGAGTACGTCGCCGCCTGCGCCGAGCGCCCGCCGGGCAGCGTGCTCGGCCACCTCGGCAAGGTCGTCAAGAGCCTGCTGGACGAGGGCATCACCGCCGACCACGTCCGCGCCGGGCTGCGCCGGTTCGCCGAGATCCAGGGCCATCCGTCCCGGCTGCCGAGCCTGGTCAACGACGCCATGAACGCACGAGGCGCCGGTTTGGCCAGGCCGGGATCCCGGCCTAACGTGCCCGCCTATCAGGCGTGGACCAACCCGGTCGACGCCGTCGCCGCCTACGCCGAGGAGCTGTGATGCGCACCCACCGCGACCCGCAGACCCTCGCCGACGCCCCCTCGGTGCTCGACCGGATGGCCCGCATCCTCGCCGCCCGAGGCATCGACCAGCACACGGTCGACGCCCTCCCGGACGAGCCGGAGCCATACTCGCCGGAGCAAGCCCTGTCCGCCGGGCTGCCGCCGCGCTACCGCGACGCGCTCGCCCAGCACCCCCAGGTCCTCGCCTGGGTGCGGCAGGTGGCCGCCCAGGCCGCCCCGCCGAGCCTCGGTGCTCGCCGCCAGGTCGCCACCGGCCCCAGCCTGCTGATGGCCGGGGTCGTCGGCGCGGGCAAGACCCACGAGGCGTACGGCGCCGTGCGCGCCCTCGTCCAAGCCGGCATCGGCGTGCGCTGGCGCGCCACCACCGCCGCCGACCTCTACGCCGAACTCCGGCCCAGCTCGGACACCGACGCCGAGCGGGTCCTCGCCGCTTACAGCCGGGTGCCGCTGCTGCTCCTGGACGACCTCGGCGCCGCCAAGAGCTCGGAGTTCGTCGAGGAGCAGACCTACCGGCTGATCAACCGCCGCTACAACAGCCTGCTCCCGACCCTGATCACCACCAACCTGCCGATCAAGGACCTGCGCACCTGCCTCGGTGACCGTGTCACCTCCCGGCTCGCCCAGATGACCACTCGGGTGGCCTTCGAGCCGGTCGACCGCAGACGCCTCCAGCGCGCCGCCTGAGCCGCCGCCGCGCCCGGCCGCCCGCAATCACGGCGAGCCGCCCGACCTCCACCGACCCAGCGCACCTCTCCGCCGACGCCGACCTCGCGCGCGGAGAGCGATCGGAGCACACCCGCATGACCACCACGACCCGCCCTGCCCGCCATCGCGCGCTCGGCGACCAGACCTGGCAGGACCAGGCCGTCTGCACCCCGAGCGAGTACAACCCCGTCGACCCGGAGACCTTCTTCCCCGGGCCGGAGGACGCCGACAGGATCGCCACGGCCAAGGCCCTGTGCGCCCAGTGCCCCGTCGCCCGCGCCTGCCTGGACGCCGCCCTCGAAGCCGGCGACACCCACGGCATCCGGGGCGGCCTCACCGAGGAGGAACGCGAACCCCTGCACGTCAAGATCAACGACCGCCTCGACTACAGCCGCGTCAACGACACCCTCGCCGGACGCGACATCCACCTCACCCGTGCCGAACGCCGGGCTGTCGTCCTCGCCGGATACCGCCAGGACGTCCCCGTCGAACGCCTCGCCTGGCTCCTCAAGGTCACCGAAGAGCACGCCCTCAAGCTCTACCGCGAAACCCGCCGAGCCATCCGCCACCGGCAGATTGCCGAGGAAGCCGCCCGCACCGCCTCGGCCGGCACCGGCGCTGCCGGCACCGAGCAGCTGGTCCGCGACGCCTTCGGGACGGCCGCATGAGCACCGCCACCACGACCAACCCGACCGCCGCTCACGTCACCGGCTGGGACCGGGCGGTCGTCATCGCCCTCGGTGCCGCCGGCTGCGCGCTCTCCTACGACGCGCTGCAGCAGATGGCCATCGCCATCCACGTGAGGGGCCTCCTCACCTACCTCTTCCCGATCATCGTCGACGGCTTCATCGCCTACGGAGTGCGCGCCCTGCTCGTTCTGCGCACGGCACCGCTGAGGGCCCGGACCTACGTGTGGACGCTCTTCGGTGCGGCCACCGGGACGAGCCTGTGGGCCAACGCCCTGCACGCCGTCCGGCTGAACGAGCAGAACGCCACCTCGGGCCTTCGGCTGGGCGACACGGTGGTCGCGGTGCTGTCCACCATCGCCCCGCTCGCCCTGGCCGGAGCCGTCCACCTCTACATCCTCATCGCCCGCGGACCGGTCGGCCCCAATGGCCGGGGCGGTCACGGCGACCGGCCGGCCGAGGCCGACCCCGGTCAGGTCACCCCTGACCCCGGACAGGTCACCACCGAGGAGGTCGCACTGACCGAGCGGCTGGCGGTGCTGACCGCCGGTCAGGACGGAGCCGGTCGCCCCGCCCCCGGTCAGCCGGTCAGCCGCCCGGTCACCGCCCCGACGCCGAAGCCGCAGCCGACCCCGGTGAGCGCGGTCAGCCTGACCAAGCGCTCTGACCTGGGCGGTCACCCGGACACCGTCCGGGCGGTCACTGACCGACCGCAGGTCGAGCCGCCGGTCACCGCCTCTCCGGTCACCGACCGGGACGGTGACCGCCGCCCTGACCTGGACACCGAGGACCTGCTGAAGATCGCCCGGCAGGCGGTCAGGGAGGAGGACAAGCTGACCCGCCGGGTGGTCGCCGAGGCGATCCGGGGTCAGCAGATACCGCTGTCCAGCGCGACCCTGACCCACCTGATGGCCCAGCTGCGCGAACAGCACGGTCAGCCGGTCACCGCCGACCGGAACTGACCGACACCAAGCGCCGGGGTGACCGACCAGGTCACCCCGGCCGGTCACCCACCCGCGTCACCGTCGAACGGGAGCACCCCACCATGCGCACCGCCCCCGCGACCTGGGCCGAGGCGGACGCCTGGCTTGCCGTCCTCACCCGGCGCGGCCACCTCCACCGCGTCGAAACCGGCCCGGACGGCGCCCGCAGCGTCCAGCGTGGCCAGCACTCCCGCCCCTGGACCCTCCACCACCCCGTCCTCGCCCTCGACTTCATCGAGGAGCTCCTCCTCGACATTCGCCAGCGCGGCACCGAGGCCAGCCGATGACCGCCGCCGCCCAGGACAGCACCACCCCTGGACCGGAGAGCGACCGCAACAGGGCTCCTGGCGGAGCAAGTTGTGGGGTAAGGAGTCCTTACCCCGCCTGCGCCCCGAACGGAGCGCAGGCATCCCGGTCGGCGGCAGACCCAGGGGGGCCTGCCGCCGACCGGGAAGTCGGCCCAGGGGTGCCGACCACGGGGGAGGAGGAGCAACAGCCGACCGCCGCCCGCGCCACGCCGCGCCGACGCCTTCGCCAGAGCGTGCCGCGCGCCAACCGCGTCTGTCCCCGCTTCAGCGACCCCGAGTGGGCTCTCCTCCAGTGCGCCGCCGCCCGAGCCGACCTCGCCCCCGGCGGCTACACCGCTGCCGCCGCGGTGGCTGCCGCCGCCAGCAGCGACCCCAGCGCTGCCGTCGCCGACTACCGGCGCGGCATCCAGGAACTCATGGAGTCCAACCGCCAGCTCGGCGCCGTGGGCAACAACCTCAACCAGCTCGCCCACTACGTGAACGCCGGCGGCCAGCCGGGCGCCGAGCTCCGCCAGCTCCTGGCCCGCGTCGAAGCCTCCATCGACGCGGTCGACGACGCCGTCGACTGGCTCATCCGCCGGTGATCCCCAAGATCCGCACCGGCACCGACCGCGCCTTCCCCCTCATCGACTACCTCTTCGGCCCCGGCAAGCACGAGGAGCACACCGACCAGCACCTCGTCGCCTCCTGGAACGGCTTCGCGCCCGACCCGGGCCCCAACCCGGAGCGCCACCAGGTCGCCAAGCTCGCCAACCAGCTCGACCAGCCGGTCAAGGCCCTCGGCCGGCGGGCACCGGCCACCCGGATCTGGCACTGCTCGCTCCGAACCGCCCCCGGCGACCGGCACCTCGACGACGCCGAGTGGGCCACCATCGCCCGGCGCATCGTCCACGCCACCGGCATCGCCCCCGAGGGCGACACCGCCGCCTGCCGCTGGGTCGCCGTCCGCCACGCCGACGACCACATCCACATCGCCGCCACCCTCGTCCGCCAGGACGGCCGCCTCGCCAACGTCTCCTTCGACAAGCGCAAGGCCCAGGCCGAAGCCCGCCTCATCGAGAAGGAGTACGGCCTGCGCCGGCTCAACCCCGGCGACGGCACCGCCGCCAAGAACCCCACCAGCCAGGAGCACTTCAAGGCCGAACGCACCGGCCGCACCGAGCCCCCACGCGAAACCCTGCGCGAAGCCGTCCGCCAAGCCGTCGCCGGAGCCGACAACGAGCAGGAGTTCTTCACCCGCCTGCGCGAAGCCGGCCTTCGGGTGAAGCTGCGCCACGCCCCCTCCGGCGACGTCCTCGGCTACAACGTGGCTCTGCCCGGCGACCGCAACCGTGCCGGCGAGCCCATTTGGTTCCCCGGGTCCAAACTCGCCCCTGACCTCTCCCTGCCCCGAATCCGCCGCCGCCTCGACACCGCCCCCGTCACCGCAACCCCGGAACCGGACGATCGCCCGGCCCGCACCGCCCGCTCCGCTCCCGCCCATGGCCGTCGGGATGCCGCCGGCATCGCCGAGTACACCCTCGCCGTCCTCGACCAGGACGACGACGAAGCCGCCGCCCAACTCGTCGGCGCCGGAGAACTCCTCGACGCCCTCGCCCAGACCTCCCCGGCTGCCGCCCGGACCGAACTCCGAGACGCCGCCCGCGCCTTCGAACGCGCCACCCGCAGCCACGTCCGCGCCGAGACCGCCGACATCCGCGCCCTACGCTCCGCAGCCCGCGGAATCGTCCACGCCGGCAGCGCCCTCGGCCGCGGCGAGGACGGCGGCGCCACCGCCATGGTCCTGTCCACCCTCGTCCTGGTCACCCTGGCCGCCGCCCGCTGGCACTCCGCCCGCGGCCACGCCCAGCAGGCCGCTGCCGCCCGCCAGGCCACCGACCACCTGCGCGCCGCCTACCAGCGGGCCGCCGCCTCTCCGATGCGCACGATGCGGGCGGCGGGCCGCGCTCTACCCACGGCCGAGCGCCGCCGCCACGACACCACCATCCACACCGTCCTCGGCAGCGACCGGCGGCCGTCGGTACAGGGCCTCAACCACGATGCCCTGGCTGCGGTCCTCGCCGAAGCCGAGCAGGCCGGCCACGACCCGAAGGCGCTGTTGGAGGAAGCTTCCTCCTGGCGCGAACTTGACACCGCCCGAAACCGCGACGACGTCCTGGTCTGGCGCATCCGCCGCATAGCCGACCTTCCTGCGAGCTCCCAGCCCCCGCACCAGGCTCCGGCAACCACCAGGAACGGCGCGAAGCCGGGCCGCCCCGCACAACGCCCCGCCCCGTCGGCACCGACCCGGCCCGCGACCGACTCGCACCGTCCGACCCCGCGTCGCTGACCCCGCCAGCCCAGCCCGTCGGGCACAAACCCCCTCGACACCCGGCCCCACCAGGTGTTACGCAAGAATCCGAGCACCGAACGGAGAGCCCGTGACCAGAACCGATGAGTGCACCACCAGCACCCCGAGCCCGACCACCACCCCGGCTGCCGACCCCCTCCGGCAGCTGGAGTCCGACAGCCGACCGCCGAGCGGCCCGGACGCGGTTCGCCTCGTGAAGTGCCCCACCGAACTGGCGCTCCGCGGTATGCCTGTCATCTGCCCGAAGTGCCGGGCGTGCCGGGACTGGCTGCTGGTCAACCACCGACGCCACGTCTGGATCGGTTGCCGCTGCGGCGAGGAGTGGCTGGAACCCGAGATCACCCGCCGGGACTTCGACGCGATGATCGCCGACCCATCCTGGACGCACTACCGCACCCTCGACGAGGCACGCACCGTCCTGGGGTTCGACGGCCTCTTCGCCGGGCTCTACCTGGAATGATCTTGATGTCTCGCCAGTCCCAAATCGTGGTCCTGCACGGGGTCCGCGCTTCATCGAGGCCTCGAGCCCCAGCTTGGTGTTACGCCGCTACCCGGGCACGGGCGTCGTGCCGATGAGCCTACGATGGTCGTCTGCGGCGGAGGTGACGTCAGTTGCGTCCCCCCGTGGGCTGGTGCTGCCTGCGGGACGGAGTGGCGGCAGGGGAGAGCGGAGCGGCTGAAACTGTGCATCTGAAGGACTTCTCCATCAGTGGGTTCCGCTCGCTGACATTGGTTGAGAACATTCCTGTCAGCGCGCCGACGATCCTTGCCGGCCACAATGATGGCGGCAAGAGTGCAGTGCTCGCCGCTCTCGATTTTCTCCTCGGCGGGTACCGTCTGACCGAACAGGATCGGACCTACGAAACCACGCACGGACTCGACGCCTCCGCCGCTATGCCGGGTCGCTGTGCCTTGACATGGGTAGAGGGAAGTTTTGCGCTGGACAGCTCGGAACAGGCGATGGGCTTTCCGCCCGAGTTGAGGATCCGCCGCCGCGTCGAGGGCGACGCTGCGCCTGTGCTCGAATACTGGGCCCGGATCCCGGCCGATCCCAGGCTTCGGGACGTCGGATCCTTGCTCGTCTCGGAGCTGAAAGAGTTGATGGAAACCTTCGGCTTGCACGCTGAAGGCAAGGGTGTGAAGGCCGACCTGCAAGCCGCACTGGTCGCACACGCGGACCAGTCGGCCCAGGCCTGGGAGTGGATCGTACTTCCGAATCAACTCGTACGACGGCTTCCGAGACTGCTGCCGTTCAGCGGGAAGGACGAGAGCCCGGACCGGGCCATTCACACGGCGTTGGACGGAAGCTACCGAACCCATCTCGGCGACGATGGGTTGCAGAAGCGGCTGCGGAAGATCGAGTCCGAGGTGACAACCTCGGTCAAGGCTGATGCCGCCGATTTGTGTGAGCACATCAAATCGCATTGCCCCGACCTCGTGGACGTCTCAGTGGAACCGGAGATCTCGTTCTCTCACGGTTTCAAGCACGCTCATCTGCACATCTCCCGGTCCCGCGGCGAGCGTGTCGACCTTTCCAGGTCCGGGCGCGGAAGCAACCGCCGGATCGCCCTCGCCGTTTGGGAATGGACGAGCAAGCTTCTGGAAGACCCCCAGCCCAGTGAGGATGACACCCCACCCGTCCAGACGATCGTCGCCTACGACGAACCCGATACACACCTGGACTACAGCCACCAGCGGACGGTGATGGACCTTATCCGTCGCCAGTGCGCGACGGACTCGGTCAAGGTCATCGTCGCTACTCATTCGATGAACCTCATCGACGGGGTTGACATCGCTGACGTTGTCCACCTGAGACTCGAGGCTGGGCGTACCGTCATGGAACGCCTTGCCGAGGACACGCACGAAGGCATCGACGTGCACCTCGGGAAGATCGCTTCCGCGCTGGGCTTGCGCAATTCAGTCCTGCTCCACGAGCGTTGCTTCCTCGCCGTGGAGGGCCCCACTGAACAGCAGGCCATCCCCGTGCTTTTCCGCCTCTCGGAAGGTCTGTCGCTGCAGGCTGCGGGTATTGCCCTGTGGGCCTGCAACAACAACGAGGGGGCTCTTCATCTCGCCCGGTATCTGGCCAGCCAGCGTCGTACTGTCAGATTGCTCGTCGACGCTGACAGCCGTAACGTCGCCAAGTTCTTCCGGGAGGACAAGCTGCGCTGGTACGGTCTCGACCCGGCGACGCAGGTGTCGTTCGTGGGTGAGGCGAAGGGCCTCAACGAACTCGAGGAGATCTTCGAGGACGAGCAGTGGGCCCGGGTAGCCAACAACAAGTGGCCTCGTCCTGAAGGCCAGCTGCCTTGGGAAGCCGCGGACTTCAAGGCCCATCGTGATGGCAGAAAGTTCAGCAAGGGCATCTTGGAGATGATCCAGGAGCAAGCAAGTGCAAGTCCTGGCGGGAAGCCTGAAATGGTTTACGAGCTGGCGACATCCTTGCTCTCTCCGTCGGATGTGCCGCCGCAGCTCAGGGAGGAGTTTGCGGCTTTGCGGTCGATGGCAGGCTGATCGTTTCCGGACTGCATGGTCTGCTCGAGCTGGGCGACACGTCGGGCCTTCATCCTTGCTTTGCGCTGTTCGCTGGTCGGGGTGGTCCAGGCATGCCAGCCTGCCTCCTCCACCCATTGCCGTGCATGGGATCGCTCGTTGATGCCGCACCAACGGCACCCGTTAGGGGCAGGGAAGGTGTCATGCAAGGAGCCTTGCTCGGAAGTCATCTCTCCTCCTCTCTGCCTGCATTCTTTCCTGCACCACTGACACTCTGCTGTGTGGGTACTTCGGAGGCCACTGGCCGAACATCCGCGCCTGCCTGGCCGGCCACCGAAGGTTGCCGGTGTCATCGCATAGCGATCAAGAGCAACGCCTTGCGCTAACGGAGCTCCTCCCGCTGTTGGTGCTGCTCGGCGTGCCGTGGCCTCCGGAGGGACGCCCGTCGACATCGACTGGGAGTGGGCCGGACGGTGAGAGGACCGCCTCCGAATGGTGGCGGTCCTCTGTACTGCTGCTCGTATGCTCGGTGAGGCGCCAAGTGCTGAATGGGAGCGGCGGTCGAGGCTGAACGGGCTGGACGAGCACCGGGAGTGGCTGGGTACCTGCCTGGTCAATCGGTGGTTTCGTCGTCGGTCGGAGCGTTCTGGAGGTCACGGCGATAGCCCTGGCCTCGGGGCTTCCAGCTCTGGAACGTGCTCGCCTTCCAGCGGGGGCGGTCAGGAACGCTCGTGTCGTCAGGAGCAGGTAGGGAACCACGCGCGCGTCGGGCGTGAACGGCGCGAAGGTTGATGCCCAGATGCGCTGCTACCTCGCGGTAGCCCCAGAGCTCTTGTTCCTCGGCTGCCCCTTCTTCGTCGGTCGACTGGGGGCAGGTGGAGGACGAACCAGATACGGGGGAGGCCGCTCTCGCTGCGTCTGAATGGGAAGGGCATGCGACCGCGGGTGGTGAGGAGACCGCGACGCGGAGCGCGGCGGTGGCGACGGCGAGGGCGGAGCACAGCGCGGTGACCTCCCGCAGGGTGGGGCGGACGAGGCGGGGCCAGTCGTCGGTGGCGGCGGTCCAAGTGGCCAGGTGCACCTCAGTGGTTGCGAGGCCGAGGTGGGCGGTGACGTCCCAGCCGGCTCCGATGGCTGGTTCCCACCGGAGTCGGATGCGGCCGAGCGGCAGCCGGGGTGCGGGGTCGGGGATCCAGGAGACCTTGATCGGCTGGTCGGGCGAGGCGGGGATGCTGTGGACGAGGGCTCCGCTCATCCCCGGCGGCATGGGCCGCAGGGCGAGGTGGTCGAGCGGTCGGGGGAGGTCCGGGCGATCGGGGGTGGGGATGCGGTTCTCCTTCGGTCGGGTGGTTCAGGCCCAGGCGAGTTCTTCGCGGACGGCGGTGGGCAGGTAGCCCTCCTGGCCGTCCTCGGGCAGGTAGACGATGTCGTTGTGCACGAGGACGGTGGCGGCCGGCAGGTGCGAGAACGGCCAGTCCGGGTTCACTGCGAGCCGGACGGTCAGGCCCGGGTCGAGGTCCTGGAGCTGGGCGATCAGGTGGGCGACGGTCAGGTTCTGGGGCACGGGCGTTTCCTCGGGGCGATGGTCGGCGGGGAGTTGGGGCGGATGAGGACGAGGTCGTCGGCGGGCCACGGATCGCAGGTGTCCCACGGTTGGCCGGTGGTGAGGACGACGGTGCCGTCCGGGCCTTGGACGTCGGGGAGACAGCAGACGCCGCAGCCGCAGTCCGGGTTGTAGAGCCCGGGGCGGGCCGGGTAGGGGCTGGAGGCGAAGTAGTCGGTGCGGCGGAAGCGGTGGGGACCGGCGGGCTGGAAGGCGGAGACGATCAGGTCGTCGGGGAGGACCTGGTCGGCGCGTACGATCCGCAGATGGGGGCTGGCGAGGATGCGGCGGCTCCCGCGGTGCTCGGTGGTGGCGGTGACGACGACAGGGTGGAAGTCGACGTGATGGGTATTCGTGCTGCCTCCCTCGGGGGCAGGTGATCAGGCGAGGCGGTAGGACTGCAGGGCCAGCGGCCCGCCCTCGGCTTCGCGCACCACCAGGCCGTCGGTGGCCAGGCGGCCGAGCGCGAAGGTGGCCGACCCGGCCGGGAGGGACACGGCGTCAGGAGCGCTGGCGGGGGAGGAGCCGGGCTTCGCCGCCGTGGGCCTCGATCAGCTCCCGGACCAGGGCGGCGGGGACGTACAGGTACACGGACTCCGTGGGGCCGTCCTCGTCGGCGGCCGGTTCGAGGTAGGACCGCCAGCGGCTCCAGGGCTCGGGCCGCCGAGTCGGGAAGCCGACTTCGAGCGTCCGGGCGGGCAGCAGGTACGTCTCGGCGGGGTCAGGGGCGAGCACCGAGAGGCAGAAGCCGTCGGCACAGGCGATGCGCGGGTCGTCGAGGGCGAGCCCGAGGCCGGTGCGGGGGGTGCCGTGGGCGACGATGTGGTCCAGTCGGGGTGTGGTCAAGTAGTGCTCCGGTCGGTGGTGTTGGTCTATCGGGACGGGTTGGCGGCGAGCGCGGCGAGGAACCCGGCGACGGCTTCGGAAGGCGTATGGGTGCCGAACTCCTGGCTCCAGGCGGCGGCATCGGCGGGCCGGACGTGGACGCGCCAGACGATGCCGCGCTGCCACGCGCCCGGGACCTCGGGCAGCCAGCCGACGTAGACCCGCCCGTCCGGGCTGGTGCAGTGAAGGTTGGCCTCGGGGGTGTCCACGATGGTCCAGCCGAGGCCGTCGAGCAGGGAGAGCACCGGCTCCGCACCGTGGTCGGGGGAGAGCCAGCCGCGCTCCTGGACGGCGGGGCGGATGGGGGTGGGCAGGAGGTTGGTGGACGTGCTTATGGGGCCGGGTCCCTTCGTTGACCTGCGGTTTCGGCGACATGAGTACGTTGACATGCGATGTACCGAAGCCCGTAGTCGTTTCCGGTAACGACCGGTCTGCCGTGGGCGAACCGGCCCGGGAATGGATCGGCGGGGCCCGGTGCTGAAGAAGGGTTACGGCGAGACGCCGTACGCAGGTCTGAAGGGGGACGGCGTTGGAGCCGAGCAGAGGCCGAGACATGGCGGCGCTGGAGCGCAAGATCCGCAGTGCGGGCCGGGCGTGGACGAGGGGCGACATCGCCGTGATCGCCGACGGCCAGTGGGCCGTGAACACGGCGAGCCGTGCCGAGCGGGCACAGGACGAGGCGGCGCAGGCCCGGCTGGCGGACGGCCGGCGCGTGGAGCTGACGCTGGAGGAACTGGCCCGCGTGGTGGGCGCCGCCGACCCGGGCGCCCACCACGACCAGGACGTGAACTGACCGTCCGCTACCGCCGGTTCGCGGCCGAGGCGGCTGGAGCGGCTGCGGTCGGCGGGGCGGGCCGTTCCGCGGGAAGACTCACCGGACGCGGAGCATGCGTGCTGCGCGCGGTGGCGGCCTTCACGCGCTCGGTGCCGGGACCGTTCTGAGTTTGCAGGGCGAGTTCGCGGGCGTCGACGACGTGGCGGATCGCCTGCAAGGTGGTGTTGCTCTCGGCATGGGCGGTCCGCAGGGTGCTCGCCGATTCCGTGATCCGGTCGAGGTCGTAGAAGGCGGGGACGTGACCGGGACGGGTGAGGGCGTGCAGCCGTTCTTGGTGCACGGCAACGGAGTTGGAGACCACCGTGAGGTAGCCGCGGCTGTGCATGGCCGCGCGCAGCAGGGGATCCTCGACGGGGTGGCGGGTCGCGGCCTTCTCCAGTTCGGTGATCGGCCGGCCCCAGGCCTTCTCGATCATCGCGTCGGCGAGCTCCAGGGCGGTGGCGTCGGGCACGGGGTTCCTTTGAGGCGCGGGTGGTCAGCGGGAGCGTCCGGCAGAGGCGGCCGGGAGCGCCGGAGGGCGGGTGGTGGTGCTGTAGGCGAGCGCGGACGGCGCGGTGCGGGGAACGGAGAGCGAGCGGGAGGTAGCCGCCCCGACGCGCGCCACCTCCAGGGGGCTCGGCGCCGTCGGGGTCGCGGTCGCGACGGCGGGCAGGTGCTCCAGGTCGACGCGCCGCAGGTACCGGTTGACCGGTACCGGGTCGGCGACGGCGGTGGTGAGGGTCTGGAGCAGGTGCTCGGGCAGGCGCGAGGAGACGGTGGCGTACCAGACGCCGCGGGGCGGGCCGACCTCGAACAGCCAGCGCTCGGTGTCGCCGGCCATCTCGGCTTCGTGCCGCAGCGGGTTGTCCCGCCGGTGGAGCTGGATGAGGCGGTCGGGCGACTGGTAGCTCAGGAACGGGGTGGTGGGGTTCAGACGCCAGCCGTCGGCCAGGAGCCGGAGGGCGGTGTCGGCTCCGGAGGTTCGGCCGCCGTCACCCAGGTAGGCCTCGGGGCCCTGTGCGTAGGCGTCGGCGAGCGCGGCGGTGAAGTCCTCGACGACCTCGGGCGGGGTGCGGTCGTCGAAGGTGACCAGCCACTGCGGCGGGGCGAAGGCGTCCGGCCTCGCGCTGATCTTCCACAGCGTCGAGTCCTCGCCCTCGGGCAGGAAGGCCAGGCGGGCCCGCAGGTCCGGCGCGGTGACGAAGGTGTTCGCCAGCTCGTCCCTGCCGAGGGCCCAACCGGCGTCCAGGAGGCGCTGGATGGCCGGGGAGCCGTTGGCGTCCCCGTTGGCGAGGTAGCGGGGGGTGACCCGGTACTCGCGGGGCTTCTCGGGGGTGTGCGGCATCGGATCGTCCAGGGTCAGCGGCGGCGCACCGTAGTGGGTGCGGGCCGGGCGGCGGACGGGATGGCGGGTGCGGCCGGCCGACTGCGAGGTGCCGGGCGGGCGTCCGCGGCTTCGGAGGGCGGCCGGGCGGTGAGGTGAGGGAGGTGGTGGACGGGGATGTCGCAGCGCCGCCGCTCCACGGGCGCGGGCGAGCTGAAGAGGAGGGTGGCGCGGACGAGGGGGTAGAAGGGCACGCCGGTGGTGAAGTCCGCACGCCAGGAGGGGTTTCGCAGGTTTCCGGCGAGCATGCTCCAGGCCGGCGGGGTCCGGCCGGTGGCCTCGGCGTCGGGCGGCTGGTGGCCGATGCGGTGCCGGTAGACGGCGGTGAGGTCGGGTGCGACCTGGTCGTGGAAGCCCGGGGTGCTCTGGTCGGGCCGCCAGCCGCGGTCGGCGAGGACGGAGGCGGGGGTGGCCGGGAGGTGGTGGGGGCCTCCGCGCAGGTAGTCGCGGTGCCCGCTGCGCAGGCCGTGGACGAGGGTGGTCGTGAAGGCGGCGGTGATCTCGGCGGGCGTGCCGGGCGCGAACGACGCACGCCACAGTGGGGCGGTGCCGGGCGAGCGGTAGCCGTGGACGGTCCAGGCGCCAGGGTGGCCGGTCGCGGGTTCACCGGTGATGACGGTGGTTCGGCAGGGGCTGGTGTAGCGGAGTGCTCCGTCGGGCGAGCGGTCTCGGCTCCAGCCGGGGGCGGCGTCGAGCGTGTCGGTGATGAGCCGTCGGTCGCCGGGGCCGGCGAGGCGGAGCGGGTGGACGAGCAAGGGGGAGGTGGAGAGCACCGGGAGGATCCTGAACGCGGTGGGGGCGGGCCCGCACGCCGTCGGTGGGGTGCGGGCGCGGGGGAGCCGGAGAGGGGGAGGGGTTCTGGGCTGGCTGTTCGTGGTGATCACCGCCCGCGGGAAGGGCGGGAGGCCGCCGTCACCGCTGCGGGGACACGCGGCTGCGGGGCCGGGGCATGGCTGAACAGGCCCGTGGGGGCGGGGCTTCGCCGCAGTGCCGCCGCGGTTCGCACGGTGTCCGCTCCGGTGACGAGGGTGCGGGTGGCGGCCGGCACCCGAACGGCCGGGGCGGCCGAGTGCCGGTTGTCCCACTGCTGTACGGCGGCGTACACGGGGGCGAGGGCGCGCCCGGCGTCGGTCAGGATGTAGGGGGCGCCGTGCCGGGAGCCGGTGCGGGCGACCAGGCCGTCGGCCTGCATGCGGTTGAGCCGGGTGGCGATGAGCTGCTCGGAGACGCCGACGCGCTCCCCGAGGTGGCCCACCCGCATGCTCCCGTGTTCCGTGAGCAGCCGGACCACCTCGGTGGTGTCCATCAGGTGCAGACGGCGCAGGGCGTCCTCGATCCGGTCGGACCGGTCCTGCGGTGGGCGGTCGAGGTGCTCGGAGGACCACTGGGCTACCGCGCGGTAGAGGGGGCCGAGCGTTCGCGCGCCGGCGCTGAGCCGGTACGGCGCCCAGCGGTCGAAGGTGGCGTCGCGGTTCACCAGCCCGGCGTCCGCCATGGCGGCGAGGCGCTTGCTCACGTATGGCTGGTTGATCGCCGGATGGTGGTGGGCGACGTCGCGCACGCGCATCTCCGGGCCGTACTTGGCGATCGTGTGGACGAAGTGCGTGGTCCACTTCGGGGCCAGCTGGCGCAGGACGTTCTCCACGCGTGCCGCGTCGGCGGTGGTCATGGCAGGGGTCGGCTTCGCCAGCTGGTCGTGCGGGTTCACTCGGTCGTCTCCATCCGGGCGATGAGGGAGCGGACGAGGGTGGGCAGGCTGTCGGGGCCGTTGCCGCCCAGGCGTATGAAGCTGACCGACTCCTTGAGGAGGTCGTGGGCGTCCTCGGTCAGGGCGCCGACGATCTCCATGCAGGCGTCGGTGAAGTCCGAGGCGGCGAGCAGGGATCGTCCCAGGACCTGGAGGTAGAGGCCGGGCGGGAGCGCGGCTTCGGCCGCCAGGGTGGTGACCGTCTCCTGGTCGCGCGGGGTGTAGCCGGAGAGGTCGAAGCCCTCCAGCTCCCCGGGGACGGTGGGCGCGGCACCGGGGCGCGGCGGAAGGCCTGCCATGGTGGCCAGGGCGTCGACGGTCTGTGTCAGTTCGGAGAGCGACTCGGTGAGCCAGCCCAGGGCGGAGGCGTAGGAGGCCAGGGTGAACAGGGTGGCCGGGGTGGTCGGCAGCTCCTCGTCGAGCAGGTCCTCCATATGGTTCGCCAGGTCCGTGAGTACCTCGGGCCCGGCGGCGAGCGGGCCGAGGACGGGGTGGAGGTAGGAGCGGGAGAGTGGGGTGGAGTGTTGGGTGGTGACGATGCCGGAGACGGCTTCGGCGGCCTCGACGAGCCAGGTGGCGAGTTCGGCGTGGGTGGGTGCGGTGGTCATCATCGGGCCTTTCGGGCAGCGGAGTTGGGGGCGTAGCCGGGAGAGGCTGTGGTGTACGCGGTGCCGGGGGCAGTCGCGGGTGCCGGGCGCGTGGAGCGGGCGCGGGCGGCGCGCACCCGGGCCTCCTCAGCGGGGCTGAGACCGGCGGGGTGGTTGAGCCCGGTGCGGCCCAGGCGGTTCTGGGCAGAGCGGTAGACCGCGTAGTCCAGCCGCGGGCCGGCGGCGACGAGATGGACCTCGCGTGCGTGCCTTGAGGCCGGCGGGGCGTCGCGGAACTGCACGACCAGGCGGTGGCTGGCGAACTGGTCGCCGACGCCGAGGTAGACCTTGTGGCAGCCCTCCAGCCGGCCGTCGAGGCGCTTGGCGACGCGCTCGCCGTGCACGAGGTCCTGCAGGTGCAGCAGGGCCTGGTCGCGGATGGCGTCGGGGAGTTGGCGCAGGTCGGCGATCGCGTCGGGGTGGGCGGAGAAGCCGAACTTCGCGTGGCTCACAGCGACCGCCCCCGATCGGGCCGCGCGACAGCTGCGGGCGCGGCGGCCAGAACGTTGGCGGCGGTGACGGCGGCCGGGGCGGTGGTGCTGCGGGCGAGGGCGGCGCGGGTACGCAGGGCCGCCGCATCGAGGCGGTACTCCGGCGCGTCGGGCAGCGGAGTGGAACGCTGCTCCAGCCAGTTCTCGGCGGCGGCATGGTTGGCGAACGCCCCCTCGCGCACCGTGTACGTGTACTGGTCGGGCTGGAGCGTTTCCAGGAACAGCCGGACGGGCAGCTGCTTGTCCTGGCGGTCGACGGCGATGCTCCAGCCCTCGACGTCGGACCCGTCGATGACCTGGTAGTCGACGACCGCAAGGCCCTCGCCCGAGCGCCGTATGCGGTTCTCGACCTGGACGGTCAGTTCGTCGGCGGGCTTGGGGACGTCGATGGTCGGCGCGAGCGCGTCCGGAGGGCAGCCGCGGTTGATGAGCCAGTTCTGCGCGAACGCGAAGGTGGCGTGCTTGGACCTGTGCATGCTGAAGGTCGCCTGGCTGCTGTCGCGCACGAGATCGAAGGAGGCGATGTTGGGCATGTTGGGGTAGCCCCAGGTGGCCGAGGCATCGAAGCCGATGATGAAACTGCGGTCGCCCACATCGTGCTGGGAGATCGTCTTGAAGTCGCTAACCCAAGTGGAGTCGTACAGTTCGGCGGTGTGCTCGTCGGAGGGTTCGAGGTCGTCGAGCCGGAAGTCGGCGTCCTTCATGCGGCGAGTCCCAGCTGGTCGGGGGTCGACAGGACGCGGTGGGCCGGCCGGGAGGGGCTCGTGGTGCACGCGGCGAACGGACCGTCCGGAGAGCGGAGTTGGGCGATGGAGTGGTCGAGGTGGTCGCGATGCCACGTCGAAGGGCCGCCCTGGCCGGCCTCGGCGGCGGTCAGCTGCTGCCAGGCCAGCCACAGCGCGTGGAGGCGGGCGACGGCTTCGGGGTGCTCGGGCCACTTCGCGCACCACGGGCGGGTGGAGCCGATCTCCCGGCCGTAGACGGGCAGCAGGATGTGGGTGACCCAGAACGAGAGCTCGGCCAACTCGGCGGCGTACTGTGCGCCGCCCATCGCGAGGATGAACAGCGGCGGAGCGGCCTCGGGCGCGTCCTCGCTGCCGGGGTCCGGCTCGATGGAGCCGGACCCCGTCTCGTCGTCGGATTCGGAGCCGAGACGGTCGAGGATGACGCCGTGCTGGCGGACCTCGGCCATGGTGCGGTTCAGGGCGCTGACGAGGTCGTCGAGGTCCTCGTCGGGGATGCGGATCGGCTCGGGCTCGGGGGTGCCCGGCATCGGGTCGGACATGGGCATATCCAGGGGTTTGGACGGGCGGGGCGAACAAGGGTGGACGGTCTTCTTCGGGTCACGGCAGGGCTCCTGTGCGGTTGTCGAGGGAGATGGTCCGCGGGATCGGCGGCTTGGCTCAGCCGCCGACTGCTGGTAGGGGCTGTTGAAGGTTCTGATCAAGCACCAGGCTGGTCAGCGGCTGGGCATCTGCCCACCCCGGTGAGCAGCCCGTTTGCTGATCGCCCCTGGCAGACCTCGTGCGGCCCGACTGCACGCGAGAGGCCACTTCCCAGATGGGAGTGACCTACATGTCAGAATCCCCCAGTCACGAGCCCGCTGGCCAACCCTGGGGCGAATCGGCTTCTCGAATGGGAGTCCGTCTGTTCGCATTTGAGAACACTAGGAAATGCATGAGTCAACCCTTAGAGCGGGTATGCTGACTGCCGATCAAGTCCTGTCGCCCCTGATACGCCTCGATATGGATCGAGGGCTGCCAAGCGCAGCAACTGCGACGACAGGAGGAGAGCACGATGGGAAAGCAGCGGCCACGCACCAAGGGTCAGACGTCCTCGCGCATCAGCTGGCGCGAGATCACTCTGGCGGCACTAACGGCGGTGGCCGCAGTGGCAGGATGCGTAGAGCAATTGGTGCGCTGAAACCGCACCTCTGATCGAGCACGAGTGCCGGACGGACAGCCGGGCAAATAAGTAAGCCCGGCCGGTAGCAAGTCGGCCGGACCCACTCGATCTCTCTACGGGGCCCGAGCCTGGTTGCAGTCAGCTCGGGCTCTCTTGTTCGAGAGTTCTGGACACGCAACTAGGCAGATCGAACCTAGCTGCTAGCATCACCAATATTTTATTCCACAGTAAATGTGGAACCTAGTTGCTTGCTGGCAATCAACTGTTGCTTGCTAGCAAGCAACACCACTATAGCTTCAGCTTCCGCCATCTTTCTGCAGCTCCTCACAGGTTCTTGTAGCTACACCGAAGTTCGGATCGTGTGGTTGAGGTGAGGAGCTCCAACCAATTGATCGATCCGCGAAGTTGCAGGCTGGCGCGTAGCCTTCCGGTCTCTTGTCGCACCGGATTGCCAGGCTCCGGCCAGGTGTGTTGGGCCTTTGGAAGCACCGTTCGACGGTTTCGCGGATATCTGAACCCTGAACCGCTCCTAGGCAGTGTCGTCAAAGTGATCTTGGCTAGTGGATCATGGTGCGGTGATACGTCGCCATGAACTCTCCGATGCCGAGTGGCTCCTGGTGGAGCCGTTGCTGCCCAGGCCCGGCACCGGTCGCCCGCGTCTGGACGACCGGACGGTGCTTAACGGGATCGTGTGGAAGTTCCGGACCGGGGTGGCCTGGCGGGACGTACCGCCCCGGTACGGCTCCTGGGCCACCCTGCACACCCGCTTCCGGCGGTGGGCCGAGGACGGCACCTTCGACCGGATGCTGCGGGCCGCGCAGGCGGAGGCGGACGCGGCCGGCGACATCGACTGGCTCGTGTCGGTCGACTCCACCGTCGTACGGGCCCACCAGCACGCCGCCGGGGCAGGAAAAGGGGGACCCAAAACCAGGCGCTCGGCCGGTCCCGGGGCGGGCTGACCAGCAAACTCCATCTGGCCGTCGATGGACTCGGTCGCCCCCTCGCCCTGGTCCTGACCGGCGGGAACACCAACGACTGCACCCAGTTCACCACCGTCATGGACGCCATACGAGTGCCCCGGATCGGACAAGGACGGCCCCGGACCCGTCCCGATCACGTCCTCGGGGACAAGGGCTACAGCTCGAAGGCGATCCGAGCCTGGCTGCGGCAGCGCGGCATCAGCCACACCATCCCCGAGCGGGCCGACCAGATCGCCAACCGGCTGCGGCGCGGCAGCCACGGCGGTCGCCCCGTGGCGTTCAATCGCCAGCTCTACAAGCACCGCAACGTCGTCGAACGCTGCTTCAACCGCTTGAAGCAGTGGCGCGGCCTCGCCACCAGGTATGACAAGACCGTCGTGTCCTACAAAGCCGCCGCCACCCTCGCCTCACTCCTCATGTGGGTCTGACCCTTTGACGACACGGCCTAGTACTCCAGCAGCGCTTCTCCATTTCTGCTGGTCAACGACTTGGGAGTGGGGAGTGTAGTGGCGTGGAGGCGGGTGGGGGACGGTCTTTGCCGGACCGTCCCACCATCGGGTGACCGCGCCGCATGTAGTGGCAGTGGCGGGCGCGTGCCTGGTGTCGTCGGCGCCACCGGGACCAGCTCAGTGCGTGGCCGTGGCCGGGAATGCGGTGGTGGGGTCCAGTTGCCAGAAGACGGCGAATCTCGGCCGGTGTGAGGTCCACGAGGTCGGGCGTGTCCCGGGCAGTGCCCCCTTTTCGCGTTCCTGGCCGGCCATCACGGCCAGGAAGGCGTGGGCGAGCATGGCGAGGGTGATGTGCCGGTACCAGCCCACGTACCGGCGAACCTCGTACTGGTCCAGGCCGCATTCGTTCTTCGCGCTCTGGAAGCACTCCTCGATCTTCCAGCGGCAGCCGGCGACACGGACGAGGTCGGCGGTGGTGGCGTTCAGGGGCGCGCAGGCGAGGTAGTAGGCGAGCTCATCGGGTCTGGCGATGCTGCGGCGGGCCAGCATCCAGCGCTGCCGGGTGGGCTCGTCGCCGTCGAACTCCCACACGGCGGGCAGGCGGGCGGCAGCCCAGTCGTAGAACCGCTCGCCCTTCGCACCGCTGCCGGCGGAGAGCCGCTGCCAGGCCTCGGGCGGGGCTTGCTTGATGAGGTGGTCGATCCGCGGACCGTGGACCTGCTGGGACTTGGGCACCGCCACGACGTAGGACAGTTGCGCATCTTCGAGGAAACGGCGGAAGTGGGAGTCCTGCCCGTAGGCGGAATCGGCGGTGACCCAGGCGATGGGCAGGGGCGAGGCCAGGGCCCGCGCGATCACGGTGCGGGCGAGTTCGCCCTTCGTGGCGAACACGCGCTCGTCGGGGATCCGGGCGGATCGGCAGCGGTCACGGTCATCGGTCCAGGACTTGGGCAGGTAGAGCTCCCGGTCGACCAGGGCATGGCCGCGGTGGGTGGCGTAGGCGGCGAAGACGCCGATCTGGCAATTCTCGGTGCGGCCGGCGGTGCCGGAGTACTGGCGCTGGACCCCGGCGGAGGTGGTGCCCTTCTTGACGAAGCCGGTGTCGTCGATGATCAGCACGCCGTCGTCGGTGCCGAGGTGTTCGGCGACGTAGGCCTGCAGGTCGTCGCGGATCTCGTCCGCGTCCCAGCGGCAGCGGGAGAGCAGCCGTTGAAGGCCGTCAGGGGTGGCATGGCCGGCGTATTCGGCGAGCTGCCAGCCGTTCTTGCGGCCGACCTGGCCGAGCAGCCCACGGACGTAGTCCCGCACACGACGCCGGGGCTCCACGCGCGTGAAGCGGGCCCCGATCCGCAGGAGCAGATCCCCAAGCTCCTGATCCCACACGTTCGTTGGTGCATCGTCGATCACATCGGCGTACTGCCCGAGCACCCACATCACATGCGGCGCGGTCACCCGATGGTGGGACGGTCCGGCAAAGACCGTCCCCCACCCGCCTCCACGCCACTACACTCCCCACTCCAAAGCCGTTGACCAGCAGAAATGGAGAAGCGCTGCTGGAGTACTAGGAGCAGGCCAGCTGAGTGCTTCGGCCCTGGGCGAGGCGCAGGCCGAGAGCGACGGCGTCGGCGAGGGTGTCGGTGAGCGGGTGGCTGGAGGCGGCGAGCTTGGCGGGGTGGTGAAGGCCGCCGGTGTGCAGCACCGCGTACGCGCCGTTGGCGTGGGCGGCGTCCGCGTCGTCAACGGCATCGCCGACGAGCAGTACCCGGTGCGCCCGGTCGGTGAGGCCGAGGGCGGCGAGGTGGGCGGCGAGCGGGGCGGCCTTGGTGCCGCCGGAGGGGCCGGTGCGGCCCTCGTACCGGGTGAAGAAGTGCCCGATGCCGGCCTGCTCTACTTCGCGGACCAGGGTGTCGTGCGGGCACAGCGACAGCAGTGACTGGGTGTGGCCGGCCTCGCGCAGGCCGGTCATCAGCTCGACGACACCGTCGCGCACGCGCACCGGCTGGGCGCGCAGGTGGGCCAGGAAGGCGTTGTCGCTGGAGATCCACTCCTGCTCGGTGATCGTGCGGCCGAGCAGGCGGGCGTAGAAGTTGGGGATCGGGACGGTGTGCTTGGCCCGGTAGGTCTCCCGGTCTACCGGAGCGCCGCCGAGGGCGGGCAGGGTCGCGTTCAGCGCGGCGACGTGGTCGTCGAGGTCGTCCTTGACCGTCCCGTTCCAGTCCCAGACAACGTGCATGCGGTTGGCGGGAGTTGCGACGGTGAAGAGGGTGGTGTTCACGGCGTTTTCCTTCAGAGCGAGCGTGGTGCTCAGGTGGAGAGGCGGTCGTTGAAGCGGTGCAGCAGCCACAGCGCGAAGGCGGCCCCGGCGAGCGGGACGAGCGCGAGCAACTGCGGGCCGATGGCGGCGGCGAGGGAGGCGAGGGCGGTGCCGACGGCCTGGCCGACGCCAATGCAGGCGATCAGCCAGGCGAACGCTTCCGTCGCTTCGCCTTCGGGAGCGAGACGGTCGACGGTCAGGAAGCTCGCGGTAAGCAGCGGTGCGAGGAAGGTGCCGGGCAGCACGGCGCCCAGGACGGCGACGGCGGGCGCGGGGTCGGGCAGCAGCGGCAACCATCCGGCGGCGAAGCCGATGGATGCGGCGACCAGGTGCTTGGCGGGGACACCGGGCCAGGCGTGTCGGCCGTAGGCGAGTCCGCCGAGCATGCTGCCGATGGAGAGCGCGGCCGGCATCACCCCGGCCAGCCAGCCGGCGTGGTAGCGCTCGGCGGCGGACAGCGCCAGGACGTTGACGGCGCCGAGCGCGACACCGGTGCCGATCAGCGCGGCGAACAGCACCCGAAGGCCCGGCACCCGCAGCGGCCCCGTCCAGTGCACCGCTTCGGTGAACTCGGCCGGGGTCCAGGCGCGGGAGGGGCGGGCGGTGACGACCAGCCCGGGGCCGAGCAGGCCGAGCGCCGCGGTCGCCACCAGCGCGGTGGCCGCTCCGGCGCCGGCCGCGAAGCCGGTGGCCAGCAGCGGACCCGCGACGAACACCAGGCCCTGGGTGCTGCTGTCCAGTGAGAGCGCGGTGCGCTGGCGCCCGGCGTCGGGCAGCAGCACCGGCCACAGCGCCCGAAGGCCAGCTTCCAGCGGCGGCGTCGCCAGCCCCGCCAACAGGACGGTGAAGGCCGCGAGCACCGGGTGGCGCGCCGGACCGGTGCACGGCAGCAGCAGGAACGCCGTGTTCGCCGTGGCCGTGGCGGCGACGATGACCCGGGTCTGGCCGTGGCGGTCGACCAGGCGCCCGAGCAGCGGCTGCCCGAGCGCGGAGGCGAGGCCGTACAGGGCTCCGAGGGCGCCGGCCAGGGCGAGCGGGCCGTGCTCGGCGCGCACCAGCAGAAGGATCGCGATCGGCGCCATGCCGGTGGGCAGGCGGCCGATCAGGGTGCCGCCCAGCAGGCGGGCGACGTGCGGCGAGCCCAGGACGGCGCGGTAGCTGCTGTCCTGGGCTGGGCCGCAGGCGGTGGTGGTGCTCAAGGAGAAGGTCCTTCGGTCGTACGGCCGGCGGCGCGCGGGCGCGCCGGACCGAGGCATGCGTAGGCATGACAGCCCCCTCGGCTCGGTGCGGCTGCAGGGAGAAGGGTCCGCGGATTCCGGGATTTGGTACGGCCGGGAAGAAGGGGTAGAAGCTCCTCATCGGGTACGACAGCGCGGGCACGGAGGGAAGGGAGGTGCCAACAACTCCAATGCCTGGCGAGCCTGTTGGGGGACGACGCCGTTGCCGAGGGCGGTGAGCTGGGCCGGTCGGCCCAGGCCCGGGGTGGCGGTCACCCAGCCCGGCGCGAGCCCTTGCATCCACTCGACGAACTCGGCCCGGAGCTTGCCGCCCTCGTCGGTGGCCGGCGGTGCCGGGTGCGTGAGCGTCTCCCATCGGGCGACGGCGGTGGCGTACGGTCCCCATCGTCCGGGGTCGAGTCGGACTGCGGCGTGTCCTCCGCCCGCAGCGGCAGTGCCATCGCTTCCGGCGCGGGCGGAGCCGGCCGCCTGCGGGAACGCGAGGCTGGGTTCCGGGGTGAGGAGGGCCGGAGCGAGGCCGCTGCCGAGGGCAGGGTCAGGTCCCCGCTGCCGTGCCGCTGGTTCGGCGAGCCCTTGATCCCGTCCGACGCCTTCGGCGTGGGTAGCAGCCACTCCACCTCGTCCGCCAAATTCGGCCCATGGCCCCCGCGCTTCCTCTTCTCCGGATGTTGCGAGCCGCCGTTCGTCGCGATGTTGGACGTGGGAGTTTTGAGTAGCGCCGCCGTCGGTGGGCCAGGCGGTGAGGAAGACCCTGGCCCGGTGGTGGGGCGCGCCGACGTCGGATGCGCGAAGCACGAGCCATCGCGCGTCGTACCGGAGCTCGGCCAGGGCGCCGAGTACAGCGCCAAGTGCCCGCAGATCAGGATGGGTTGGGTCGTCTCCCATGCACCACGGACACTGTTCCACCGTCGCCATCGGAGGCGACGGCGGCGGGGGAGGTGAGGAGTCCTCGTACATTCTCGACTACCAGGAGATGTGGGCGGAGGGCTTCGACCGCGCGTGCCACGTGCAGCCAAAGGCCCGATCGGGTATCGGAGTTGAGACCGGCGCGGCGGCCGGCGACCGAGACGTCTTTGACAGGGGAATCCGGCCGTGAGGACGCACACCCGCGGTATGCGGGACCAGTCGATCTTGGTGATGTCGCCCAGGTTCGGCACGTGCGGCCAGTGGCGGGCCAGGATCCGGGAGGCACCCGGATCGACTTCGGCGTGCCAGGCGACCCGGCCGCCGAGCGCGGCCAGGACCCCGAGGTCGAGACCGCCGTACCCGGAGCACAGGCTCCCGACCAGCGGGCCGTGGCCGGCGACCAGGAGAGTCGGCGTCACTGTCGGCTCCGGACGGCGGGAGCAGCAGGCGCAGTTGGCGTTGGCGCCGGGGCGCCCGGGGCCGTCGGAGCAGGCGGGGCGGTGGTGGCCGATCGGCTCAGCAGGTGCGCCATGGCGGTGCGGATCGAATCGCCGTGCGCGGCCTCTTCGGCGGCCCGGGCGGAGAGCTCGTCCTCCAGTTCTCGGATGTGTGTGCCGAGCGCGGCAATCTGCCGGCCGACCTGCGCGGCGTCGGGTACGTCGGCGGGGCCGGTGATGGAAGGCAGCAGCGCTTCCTGCTGCTGGAGGGCACTCGCCCGGGTGCGGAGGGCGAGCGGCTCGTTGACGGGTGCGTTCACGGGTGGTTCCTGACAGCGGGTGTCGGGACGGTTCAGCGCGAGCGCACAAGGGACAGGGAGACGCGCGGGGCCTCGGCGGCAGCCTGCGTGAACGGCGCGGACCCGGGGAGGGCGGCGGTTGAGCGGGCCTGGGCGGCTTCGACCCGCGCCTGCTGTCCATCAATGATCGAGACCGTCGTCCGGATGGACCGCCGGGCCTCCGCCAACTCGCTGTGAGCGGTCGAGACCGCTTCCTCGATGACCTGGCCGGCGGTTGCCAGGGCCTGGTCGACGTCGCGCCGACCGCGCAGGGGATCGAGGTGCGCCAGCTGGTCGGTGGCCGCGCCCAGGGCGGAGACGGTCTGGCCCATCCGGTCGGCGACCTCGCCGTAGGTCCAGGCCGTGCGCAGGACGTGCTCGGGGACGGGCTCTACGGCCACCCGGGCTTCGATGGCCTGTCCGATCTCAGCGATCAGGTGGCCGAGGTCGGTGATCTGCCGGCCGACGGAGGAGGCTTCGGAGAGCCGGGTCGGCGGGCTGGTCACGGCAGGCAGCTTCGCCTCCTGAGCTTCGAGGCGAAGGGCGAGGGACTGCAGGGCCACGGATTCGCTAACGGGTGTGTTCACGAGGGGCTCCGGTGGGGGCGGGTGTGGACGGCGGGGTCGGTGACCGCGGGTGGGGTGCGGGCGGAGGCGGGGCCGGGCATGGTGCGGTCGGCGACTCGGGCGGGGCTGCGGGCGAGCGCGGCGCTGACGCGGGAGGCCTGGTCGGCGCGCGGCCGTGGTTGCGGCTCGGGCGGGGAGGTGGCTGCGCGCCAGCGCTCCCGAACCTGGTCGACCGGGCCGAGCGCATACAGGGCCTGGCCGATGAGCTGACCGGGGGCGAGCCGGTCGCCGTTGGCCTGCGCGGCGATCTGCCGGGCCGCGACGGCCGCGGTGCGGTTGAGGGAGCCGCGCAGGAGCTGCTCGCCGAGCCACTCGGCCGAGCCGACCGCGCCGTTGCCGAGCAGGGCGGAGAGGCGTTCGTCGGTGAGGGTGCCGTCGGCGAGCAGGCCCCGCCGCTGCACTTCCCACAGTGCGGTGACCGGATCGATCGGCTCTCCCCGGTGGTGGAGCGCCCCGAGGCAGCGGTAGAGGTGGCTGTGGCCCGGGTCGGCGAAGTCGCCGGGCCGAAGCCAGCCGAACACCTCGTCGATCGCGCCGTCCTGGTGGACGAGCAGCGCGAGCAGGAACCGCTCGTCCTCGATCTGGCTCGCCACGGGTGCGGCGGCGGCGACGACCAGCGGCAGAGCGGGGGCCTGCGGCCTCGGCGGGGTTCCCCAGCGCCGGGCGACGTCGGCCAGGACGCCCACCAGGATGTCGGCTTGGGCGACCGTGTCGTCGGCCTCGTGCTGCCGGGTGCCCTCCTCGGCGACCGCGAGCAGGCGGGAGGCGTGCTCGGCGACGGTGCGGTGGATGGAGCCTTCGAGCACCATCCGGCCGTAGACCGGCGCGTTGGCCGGCCGCGGACAGGCCGCGATCAAGGCGTGCGGGTAGGAGGCAGTGAGCCCGCGCACGTGCCGGCCCGCCTCGGCGAGGCTGTCGTTCAACCAGGCCAGCGGCACGGCGCCCTCGGCGGCGAGCGCCGGGTGCCCGGTACCGCCGAGGGTACGCAGGGCACCGAACAGGGCTTGGTGGGCCGGGCGGTAGAAGTCGTGCGGCTCCAGCCAGCCCAGGCGGTCGAGCTGGCGCGGATCGAGCAGCACCGCGCCGAGCACGGCCTGCTCACCCGTGAGCAGCGGGTCCATCACGTTGCCCCGTCATCCTCGGCCCGCAGACGGGCGACCTCGTGGTCGGCGGCGGCCCTGGCAGCGGCGAACCGGTCCAGCTCACCCGTGAACACCAGGTCGGAGACGAGGAAGGAACCGACTCCGGTGACCAGCCACCAGTGGCCCCCGCGCCGGACCACCGGCGCCCCAGACAGCGGGGCCGATGCGCGCGGGCGTTTGACGGTGTTCGGATCGGACATGCGGAACTCCTGAAGGGCAAGGGGAATTTAGGCGAGCAAGGGAAGCACGTGCGGCGCCGGCCGAGGGGTGTTGTCGACCGGTGCCATGGAGGACGCTCAGGCCGAGAGGGTGAAGTCGTCGCGACCGTGGCCGGCCTTGGCGAGCGCGCGCTCGGTGATGGCTTTGGTGGCACGGGAGGAAGCCGGGCCGATCTCCTTGGCCGAGCGCTCCTTGTACCAGGGTTTGAGGTCGAGCATCGCTACCCGCATGCCGGTGGCGAAGAGCAGGATCTTGCCCTTGGGCAGGGCGCGGATCTCGTCGGGCGGCAGGATGCGTTCGGTGCGCATCGAGACCGAAGTCGACTTGCCGCTGTCGGAGTTGGAGACGGAGACGGTCTGCACGTCGTGCTCGCCGATCTGCCGCGACAGCTTGTCCGCGAAGTCGGCGTCGTCGATGCCGCTGCCGATCACCTTGACGGTGGCCGCGGACCACAGCGCGTCCATTCCGGCCTCACCCCAGCAGCGCTGGCCTTGGCGATAGGACTGCAGGATGGTGATCGGGATGACGCCCCGGCTGCCGAGGTGGGAGTAGAGGTCCGGCAAGTCGCTGATCTTGCAGACGTTGGCGGCCTCGTCGAGGACGCACAGGGCGGGCGGGTCGAGTCGGCCGCCGTTGCGTTCGGCGACGATGACGGCCGCGCGCATCACCGCGTCGGCCGCAGCGGCGATGATCGCGCTGGCGGAGCCGCCGCCGTCCTTGCTGAGCAGGAAGAGCGTGTCGCGGGAGGAGGCGAAGTCGAACGGCTTGAACTCCGCCAGATCCGGGGTGGGGGTGACCCAGGCGGCGATCTCCGGGTCCAGCAGACAACTGGCGTACTGCCGCGCCGTCTCGTAGATCCCGTCACGGGTCTCGGTGGCCCCGGTGACGGTGCCCTGGAGCTGGGCGGCGACCGCGTGGTGGCCGGCGTCGGTGAGCAGGTCGACGGGGGTGCGGTCGGAGGGCGAGGCGAGCCAGGCCAGCACGTCGGTGATCGGGCGGCGGTGGCTGGCGGCGGCCAGGAACAGCGACCCGAGGGTGTTGCTCGCCGCGGTGGACCAGAAGTCGGAGCCGCTGGACTCGTCGACGGAGGCGGTGACGAAGTGCCCGGCCAGGCGCTTGGCGCCGGCGAGGTCACGGGCGTCCGCGAGGATGTCCCACCACATCTCGCGCGGGTGGTGCGCGATCTGTTGCGGGTCGAGTGTCCAGACCTTGCCGACCTTCGTGCGGGCGTCGGCGCAGGCGGTGAAGGCGTCGTTCGCCGCTTTGTTCGAGGTCAGCAACACCGGTCCGGGGGCCGCCAGAATGGCGGGTATCGCGATGCCGCTCGTCTTACCGGAGCGCGGCGCCATGATGGCGACCATCACGTCCTCCCACGAGGCACGGACCTCGGCCTTGCCTGGGGAGAGCGTGCCGATCAGGATGCCCCGGTCGTTCGGCTCTACCTCTTTTGCACTCCCGGCCGTTCAGGCTCGGGCGCAGGCTGCGGGCCTTCTTGGTGATCTCCGTGTCCAGGAGCGGTGCCATGTCCGCCTTGCGGGCCAGGCCGCTCCTGGCGCCGGAGCGGTGGCGCAGCCACAGCACCAGGGTGGTGACGGTGGCGGTGAGGGTCAGGGCACCGGGGACGATGCGGGCGCCGACCAGGACGGGGGCCGGGCCGAGGTGGGGCCACAGCCGGTCGGGGTGCAGCAGGGCGTCGGTAGCGTTGAACGGTGCCCAGGGGCCGGAGCCGGCAAAGGCGTTGGTGAGGTTGCCGGTCAGCCAGGCCAGGGAGCCGAAGGCGAGGGCAGCGCCGAGGACGCCGAACATGAGGTAGAGCAGCGCGTCCGTGCCGGAGGTGGTCGACGGCGCGCTCGTGCGCGGGGCAGGCAAGAGGGGTTCCTGGGAGGTACGAGCGAGCGGAGGTGGGCGGTACGCGCTCGGCTCTGGTGCGGATCACGGAACTGCTCTCCTCGGCATCGGGGCTGGCGGAACGTTTCAGCGGGTGCGGGCGACGGGCCCGACCGATGCGGCCGGTACGGGCGGCAGCCGGGTGGGGGCGGCTGCGGCAGGAGCGCCCGGGCTGGTGCTGCGGGCGAGGGCTGCGCGGGTCCGCAGATCGTCGGCGGCCTGGACGTCGGTGGCGCCCGGCGCGGGGGACCCGGCGCGCTGGACCTCGTCCACGGCCTCGGCCAGGTCGGCCTGGAGCTCGACGAGTTGGTCGGACGCGAAGCCGAACCGGTCGGAGAGTTCGACCTGGTCGGGTTCGAGATCAGTGATCTGCTCGGAGGCGGTCTCCAGGGCCTCCTGGAGGCGCACGAGCATCCCGTCGTCCGGGTCCAGCAACTGATTGAGCACCCCGGCGAGTTCGGCGAAGTCCGTGCTGCCCTGCAGCGCGTCGGTGAGATCGAGAATCCGCTTGTCCGTGGTGGCGGGCGGTGCGACGTCGAGCCGGGGATCGAGGTCGACCTTGTAGCGGGCGGCCCGCAGCATCTCGGCGGCGTGGGTGGCGCAGGCGGCTGCCTCGTGGCTGGGCGTGGTGGTGGGCAGCCGATGGCGGCGGCCGTGCCAGTCATCGATCTGCCTGAACCCGGCGTGACGGAGCAGGGTGGCTGACAGGTCGTCGTTGGTGCCGGTGGCGACGACGCTGCCGCTGGGCCCGGCGCTGACGGTAATGACGGGCATCCGGTGGTCCTTGGCGGTGGTGACGGTGTGGGTGAGGTGACCGAGTTCGGCGGCGATGCGGGTGCACTCGGCCTGCACGTGAAAGGGGTCCCGGTAGGTGCCGTGGAGGTATCCGTCCTCGCGCACGACGGTGGCGACGACGTGCACCGACCGGTCGCCGTTGCGGATTGCGGCCCACCGGCAGCCGTTCGGGTCGCTGGCGGGGGCGAGCCCGGTGGCGGTGACCAGGCGCCGGGCGACGTCGGCCCACTGGGCGTCGCTCAGGTCCGGGTGACGGGGGTCCGAGTGCACCGAGCACATCCACACCGGGAGCTCGGGAGCCCGGGCGCCGATCCGCAGGGCCGGCGCGTCCAGCACGCCGCCGCCGAGGACCTCTTGCGGGTCGCCGAACAGGGGCAGCTGCAGCTGCTTGTCGGCGCCGCGGTAGTCGGCGCTGATCAGCCGGGGACGCAGTCGGCCGCGCGGGTCGTCCAGGCCGTAGAGGGCGGGGATCAGCGCGGCCGTGGTGGTGGCGCGCTGCAGGTGGGCGATCACGGCGTCCCCTCTCGGACGGGCGGTGGAGCCCGGCGGGCGGGCTGGCAGAGCGAGGATCCGCGTCTTCGGCGGTTTGGCCGGGCTGGAGTTCGGTGATAGGCGTCGGCCAGGCCCGGCCGGGTGTTCCGCGAGCGTCAGCGAGCTGCGGTGAGCGGATCGGTGGTGCCCTCGGTGCGCCGGACGCTGTGGTACAGGGGGGGCGGCCGTCGTGGTGCTTTTGAGTCGGACGGCTGAGGAGGAGGGGCTGATCCGGTGCCCTGCCCGAGGAGGCAGGGCACCGGGGCCTACACGAAGGGGTTCTCGGTCGGCCGGTCGGTGTCCACGGCCGCGTCGAGCAGCTCGGGCAGATCGGCGGGCTCGGAGGCGCGCTGGTCGATCCACCAGCCGGCGCGAGTGATCGTGCGGGCCTGGTCCTCGATCTGCTCCCACTGCGGCTCCGGCATGCCGGCGTCGAGGACGAGGGCCGTGTAGGCAGCGGCGAGGACCTGGTGGCGGCACCGGATGCCCCAGGCGATGCCGCGCTCGGTGCCCTCCAGCGGTGGCATCCGGTACTGCTGGGACCAGGCTTCCGACTCGGCCTGTTCGGCGGCGCGCTTGGCCTCCAGCCACTCCGCCTTGCCCGTCTCGTCGCTGTCCTGGGCGGCGCGCCAGCAGTCGGTGCAGTCCTGCTTCGCGAGCCAGTCGGCGAAGCTGGCTCGCCGGTCGGCCGGGCGGGCGCCGAGGTCGCGTTCGGCCTCGTGCCCGCACGCGTGGGTGATCGTCCAGACCTTCTTCACAGCCATCTATCTGTTCCTTGGTGATTGGGAGTGGTCATCGGGCAGTGGAAGTCAGTGGCGCAGGCCCGGGCGACCGGCGCTCGGCGGCGCGGGCGCGGTCGGTGCCTGCGCCTGCTGCCCGGTACGGGTGTGCACGGCGGTCGGAGAGGTGGCGAGGGCGGCGCTGACGCGGGCGTCGGTGACGTCTGCGACGCCCGTGGCCCTCACCGCCGGGTCGGCGAGGCCCGGGTGCGGAACGCGTCGGGCGGCGGGAGCGGCCGTCTGGTCGACCAGGTCGGCCGGGCAGTCGTACGCGAAGTCCTCGGCGCGCAGGTAGTCGATCGCCCGTGTCACCACCGCCCGGCGCTCTGCTGGGTCGGCCATGGCGGAGGGAAGCCGGTGGTGGGTCTGCTGAGAGCTGGTGGTGACCGGGACGAATCCGGCTCGGTGAAGCAGCGACTCAGCTCGTTTCCACCGGTCCTGTACGTCCTGCTCGGTCGGAACACCGCAGCGGTCGAGGTGTGCGTCGATGGCAGCCTGCATCGGCGCGACATCGGTTCCGTGCTGCTGGTCGGGTTCCCCGAACTGGCTGTCGTACAAGGGCTCGACCTCGACCTTGCCGACGCGGGGGTCGAGCCAGCCCACGAACCAGCCGTTCTGCGGTCCCGTCGTCTCGAACTCCTCGTCGGTGTCGTCGAACGTGGGGCCGGCGACCAGGAAGCTGCCGTCCGGGAGTCGCGCCTCGATGTGTTGGCCGGTTTCGAAGTCGATGGTGAACTCGACCTCTCGCTTCGCCAGGGGGACGGTGATGGCCGCGAATCGGCCGGCCGGAAGCGGTCGACGGGTGCGGGCGGTGATGCCGAGGTTGTCCTCGGAGAACTGGACGACGGGCTGCATGCTGTGCTCCTGGGATGGCAGCCCCCTGGGTGGTGGCCGCGGGGTTGGGCGGTCAGCGGTGGCGGTCACTGGTGGTGGCGCAGGTGAGGACGGTGTCCGTGAGGGCGGGTTCGACCGCGACGGTGTACCGGTCCTGCCGGAGGCGGATGGTCGCCTCGGCGATGGCGTCGAGACTGTCGGGGGGCGCGCGGTAGATGTCGAGCTCCGTCAGGTGGCACCATCCCGCCGCGGCGAGGAGTTCGGCCAGCTCGCGTGGCGGGTGGTCGTGGAGGACGGCGACGATGCCCAGCTCGGGGTGGACGACGAAGGCCACGTCCGGCTCTTGGGCGAGCTGCGGGAGCGGGCAGCGGAGGAACGAGGGGTCGTCGGAGGGGGCGACGGCAACGGAGGTGGAGGCTTCCTCAACGCGGCACGGTGGTGCGGGTTGGTCACCGCGCGCGGGCGAAGGCGATGCGCGGGTCGACGGCCGAGGGTGGCCTGCCGGCGCCGAGCGCGGCGGCAGGAGCAGGCTGGGAGGCGGGACCCTTGAGCGCCGCCTCGTCGACGCGGAACTTGTGCGTGGCGAATGTCTGCCGGACCTCTGCGCGGTGAGCGGCGACGTCCGCGGCGAGCCGGGGCTCCAGGGCGACCTGGAAGTTGCCGCGCCGTAGTCCCGTGACGGTGTGCGCCACGACGTCGAGCGACTCGGCCCGGGTTCCGGCCGGCGAGAAGTAGACGTCCAAGTCCCGGTGGTGGCGCCAGCCGTCGGTCTCCAGGAAGATGCCGGGGCTGAAGGGGTAGTCGCTGCCCACGGCGGCGACGATGCCCAGGGTCGGGTGCTCGGCGATGGCGACGTCCGGACCGCTGTCCGGCTGGTGGCTGGGCGTCGGTTGGACCGTGGCCGTCCGCGCCTGTGTCCGTTCCTGCTTGCTGGTGTTCACGTGGGCCAGGGCCATGTCGGTGTCGACGCGATAGCCGGCGCCGGTGAGGAGCTTGGCGGCCCACGTTGCGCGTTCGGGGGCTTCGCGGTGCTGGTCGGTGAGCGTGTAGAGGGTGGGGTGGCCGGGGAGGCGCTGGAAGTCGAGGCGTTCCAGCATCCACTGGGCGGCCGGGGAGTGGGTGGGCAGGGAGGCGACGATGCCGTGGTTCGGGTGGTGCCCGATGGCGACGTCGGGCAGCTGGGTGGGTTCGGCGGCAGGCACGATGGGGCTCCGCTTCGGTGGTCGGGTGGTGGGAGCGGTGGGCGGAGCGCTGTCTGTTCGGACGAGGCACAGCAGGCTTCTTTCAGGGGCAGGGGCGCGGTCCGGCCGGAGAGCTGCGGCGATTGCCCTCGGGTAGCGGGCCGCGGTGCAGATGGTGCGGGGATCCGGCGGCTTGGCCCGGCCGGAATCCGGTGGTAGGGCGACTGGTCACCGGGCCGGGTGCCGTGCATCCGGCCGGAGCGGAGTCGGCGCTGGCACCGGGACCGGGGCGCTCTGGCCCGGAGGGTGGCCGGAGCGGGCGGCGGCCGCCTTGACCTGCTCCTCGCGGGCAGGCGCGGGGAGGCCGTGACGTGCGTGGCCAGCGTGGTGATCGGGCCGTCCGCGATCCGCGAGGACTCGGCCCACGCCTCCGCGTTGCGCAGCTCGCCCCAGGGCGGTGGTGACCTCGTCGGTCCGTACGGCCAGGAGGCGTTCGCCGTCCGGGGCCAGTGAGGGTCAGAGCGGTGTACGAGGCGGCAGCGGTGTTTCAGGGCAGCCGTCCCCAGCCCCAGGCCTGGCTACGGAGTTCGGCGAGGGTCCCGGCCGGGGGCGTGCGGGCTGACGGTCCAGCCGGGCAGGGCCCGGCCGTCCTCGTCGAAGTACACCCGCACGTACGTCTCGTCGTCGGGCGACGGGTTGCCGAAGGCACCGTCGGGGCGGAACAGGGCGTAGGTGGACCACCGTCCGTCGCCGCCGCGGGTGCTGGAGCTGAGTACGAGGTTCCAGTCGGAGTCGGTGTACGGGCGGCGGTCGCGTTGGGCGGCCAGCAGTTGCTCGAACGCCGTGAAGTCGGCCGCCGTGAGGTGGGAGTGGTCGAGGTAGGGCTCGACGTCGTTGCTGGGCACGTGAGTTCAGGATCCTTGAAGGGCCGAGGTGGTCAGGCGGCCATGCGGAAGTCGGTGTCGTACAGCTGCTTCTCCCTGGGGTGGAGGAGGTGCTGGACGATGAAGGAGAGGGCGGCGACCTTCCACAGGCCCCGGCCGCGGGTGAGGGCGGCGATGGCCTGGGCTTCGACGCCGGTGAGGCCGAGCAGGGCCATGGCGGCGGGGATCTGGTCGGGTTCCTGGCGGTAGATGATCCGGGTCGAGCAGTCGGCGAGCAGGCCTTCGGCCAGCACCCGTCCTCGTGATCCGGCGTCGCCCGCGGACAGCAGATCGGACAGTCGGTGCAGGATCAGCAGATTGGCGATGCCCAGCCCGCGGGAGAGCTTCCACTGCTGCTGCATGCGCTCCAAGAGGCCGACGTGGCGCATGATCCGCCATGCCTCGTCGTAGATCACCCAACGCCTGCCGCCGGCGGGGTCGGCGAGGGCGGCCTCCATCCAGGCGCTCGCGCAGGTCATCGCGAGGACGAGGGCGGTGTCGTCGCCGCTGCTGCCCAGGCGGGACAGGTCGATGGAGAGCATCGGCGCGTCCGGGTCGAACGTGACGGTGGACGGGGCGTCGAACATGCCGCTCAGGTCGCCGTGGACCAGGCGGCGCAGGGCGTGCGCGAGGTCGTCGGTCGCGTGGCCGAGGCTTCCGGCCTGGCCGCCGAGGGCGGCGTCGAGGCGTTCGGGACGGCCGAGGATGTGGGCGATGTCGCCGAGCAGCGGCACCGTGCCGGCAGCGTCGGCGTCCGCGACGATCAGGTCCAGGGCGACGTCGAGGCCGGTGTGCTCCATCGGTAGCAGGTCGCGCTTGAGCACGGTGGCCGCGAGGCTCGCCAGCAGGAGCAGGCGGCGCTTGCGGACCTCGGTGCGCCAGTCCTCCTCGCTCACCTCGGCGGGCCGCTGTGGTGCGTCCAGCGGGTTCAACCGCCCGGGGAGGCCGGGGCCGAGGGCGATGGTCTGCCCGCCGAGGGCCTGGGCCAGCCCGGTCCACTCGCCCTTCGGATCGCTCGGCACGTAGATCTTGTAGCCGTGGGCGACGGAGCGGGTGGCGATGGACTTGGCGAGCGCGCTCTTGCCCATGCCGATGACGCCGCACAGGATCGCGTTCGGGTTCGTGAACCCCTCTATGCGACCGGAGTTGTAGAGCGTGAAGGGGTCGTAGCAGAAGGAGCCTTCGGCGTGGAGGTCGCGGCCGACGAAGGCGCCCTCGGCGCCGAGGCCGGCCTCGGCGAGGAAGGGGTAGGCGCCGCCGGCGACGGCGGTGGTCAGGCGGTGCTTGGGCAGGCGGAGCTTGCCGCCGCGGGCGGAGGCGGGGCCCGGGCGCCCGGAGGCAGGGTAGGTGGGGCGTAGGTCGGGGTCGGGGCCCTCGTGTTCGCGGCGCCGGGCGGGGGCCTGGGCGGAGCGGGCCTTGGTGCGGGCCTCGGCGAACTCGGCGCGGGCGGCGCGCTGTTGAGCGCGGGTGGTCTTGCGCGGGACGAAGAGCGGGGAGGCGGTGGCGCGGTTCCTGGACATGATCACGGGTTCCGGGGTCAGTGGCGGACGAGGCCGGTGAACGGGGAGTGCAGCTCGGCGGGGGTGGCGCGGCGGCGCACCAGATGGGCGGTCTGCTGGTGGCGGCGGCAGATGGTCAGCTCGGGCGCGCCCTCGGGCCGGCGGGCGCGACATGCCTCGGGAGCGGGGACTTCGCCCGTGCCGGGCCGAGGTGCGCTGTGGTAAGCGGCGTGGAGGTGGTCGGCGGCCTGCCACAGGCGGATGCGCGCGGCCTTGAGGTGGTCGCCCTCCCCGGGCAGCAGCGGGCTGGTGCGCTGGGCGTGCGCGTCGAGCAGGCCGTGCAGCGAGACCAGGTGCTCGTGCAGGGAGTCGAGTTCGGCGCGCGAGGCGACCAGCGGGCCGGTCGGGATGTTGAGCGCGCGGTGAAAGTCGATCGCGGCGGTCGCGTACGGGACGAAGTCCTGCGCGAGGGGGGTGGTGGCCGGCATCGGGGTGCTCTTTCGGAAGGCGGGAGGACCGGCGTCAGACGGCGAGGGCGAACGGCAGTGCGGAGGCGGTGAACGCCTCGCCCTGCTGCCAGGTGAGCGGACGCAGATCGAGCTGGGCGCCCACCGCGGCGGTCTCCACCACGGCGCAGGCGGAGCGCAGTTCGTCCTCGGTGTCGGCCGAGACGGTCAGTAGCCCGGTGAGGGCGACGTCGGCGTGCCCGGCGATCAGCTGGCGCTCGCGGTTCTGGATGTCCTGGTACTCCACGGAGTCGGCCTCGCTGGAGACCTGGCCCTTGCGGGCGCGCTCGGCGGAGTCGGCGATGACGGAGGCCTTCTTGCGGCGCACGTCGCGCATCGCCGAGTCGAGGTCCTGCGGCTCGTACGAGAGGGAGATGGTGCGGCGCACTCCGGAGGCGAACAGCACCTGGTGCAGGAAACCGGGGTTGACCTCGGTGCGCGGCCAGTTCTCCACCCAGTAGGTGGCGTGGTGGGCGGAGTCGGTCGAGATGTGGTCGGCCTTCTCCACCACGACCACCGGTCCGGCGGCGGCCGGGGCCGCACTGGGGCGCCCGTCCTCGGACCAGCGGTCCAGGGCGGCACGGGACTTGGGGTCGTAGGCGGTGCGGGCGACGGCGGCGATCTCGGCGGCGGACAGCCAGCCGGTCGGGTTGAGGCCGGCGGTGCGGGCGGACTGCTCGAACGAGCTCGTCAGCTGGGCGAGGACGGCGAAGGCACCGGTGAGGCCGCCGCCGGCCTGGGAGATGAGCCGCCGGGCGCCCTTGAAGTCGAGGGCGATGGCGACGTAGGCCTCGTGCGGGGCTGCGGCCGGACCGGCGTTCTGGATCAGCTCGCCGTAGAGGGCGCTGGCGAGCGGGGCGTCGGGGCGGCCGTGCTCCTCCCAGTAGCGGCGCAGCGCGTCGCCGGAGTCGGGGACGGTGCGCTCGATGACCTGGACGCGGGCGACCTGGCCGGTGCGGGCGAGGGCCGCGAGTGCGCGGCCCCAGCCGTTGACGTTGGCGTTCTGGGTGCCGGGGTCGAGTAGCGCGTAGGCGCGGGAGGAGACCTTGACGATCGCGGTGAGGGTGCCGGCGTGCGGATTGTGGACGGCGCCGTACCGGCGGTCCGGGGCGGTGACCACGCGCAGGCTGGCGGCGCTGCCGGGCAGGTGCAGCAGGCCCTCGCGCACCGGCCGGGAGGAGGGGCGGGCGAGCCAGAGCAGCTGTCCCCGCAGGCGGCGCAGCGCGTAGCGGGCGGCGACCGGCGCCCAGTCGGCGAGGGTGCGGCCCCGGTAGCGGACGAACACGACGGCGGCGACCGTGGCCCAGACGGGTATGAGCTGGAGGGCGCCGGTGACGCCGCGGGTGGTGAGGACGGCGAGCAGCAGCAGGCCGGTGGTGGCGGAGGCGACCAGCTGCGGGGCGCTGAGGCCGAGCAGGATGCCGCGCTTGGAGCGGTGGGGGAACTTGACGGACGCGGGGGCGGCGTCGGACTTCGGGGTGGAGGACATCGGGGGTTCCAGGGAGGCGCGTACGGGCGGCGGGCGGGAGCGCGGCGCTCTTCTGGACGTCATCGCGGGGCTCCTTCGGAAGCTCGGGATCGGATGGTGGGCCCGGGGGGGGGGGGGGGGGGGGGGGGGGGGAAAGCAAGGGGGGGGGGGGGGGGGGGGGAGGGGGGGGGGGGGGTTTTGTGGGGGGGGGGAAGGGGGGGGGGTGGGGGGGCCCAACATCA
>NZ_JBVITE010000014.1:0-167908 GCF_055575155.1 Kitasatospora sp. NPDC034533 | reverse complement strand
TCCAATTTGGGCTTCGACACCTCAAGGATCACAGAGGACGGCGTGTTTCACGTCCAGCCGTAGATCAGCGCATCCACACATACGGCAGGAGAGCCCCTTTTAGGGCCGGTGTTTCCGAGCAGAAGCCCGGTATGGGCATCCTCGGTCCGCCCGGGACACCGACGCGGCGCTTCGCCCCGGCCCCGGAGAACGTCGCGCTGGCGCGGCGGTTCGTACGGTCGGCCCTGGCCGGCGCCCCGCCGGAGGCGGTGGACACCGCCGAGCTGCTGACCAGCGAACTCACGGCCAACGCCGTCCTGCACGCGCGCACCGAGTTCGAGGTGCAGGCCTGGTCGGAGGACGGCCGGGTGCTGGTGCGGGTCAGCGACCGGCGGCCGGACGTCGGCCTGGTGCCGCACGACCAGCACCCGTACGCCGGCACCGGGCGCGGGCTGGGTCTGGTGGAGGAGCTGGCGCCCAGTCACGGCGTCCACAGCGACGCGGACCGCAAGACGGTCTGGTTCGAGCTGTGGCCCGGGCGGCCGGACCCCCCGGCCTCCGCCTGGGAGACCGTGGCGCCGGCCTGCCCGACCGCGAACGTGACGCTGATCGACGTCCCGTACGCCCTGTACTGGGCGGCGCAGCAGCAGTGGGAGAGCCTGCTGCGGGAGCTGTACCTCGACGGCTGCACCAAGGAGCGCGTGGGCGTGTCCCAGGAGGACCTGGCCACCGCCCGGGACGCCGGGAACACCGTCAGCGAGTGCATGACGGCCTCGGTGCAGCAGGAGACCCCGGACAGTTCGACGCTTTCCCTGCTCGTGGCCTTCCCCGCGCACGCCGCCCCGGCCATCGCCACCCTCGCCCGGGTGCTCGACGGCGCCGAGACGGCCGCCCAGCAGGAAACCCTGCTCACCCTCCCGGCGCTCCCCCAGATCCGGGCCTTCCGGGAGTGGCTGTTCGACCAGATCACCTCCCAGCTGTCCGGCGCGGACCCCACCGCCTGGACGATGAACCCCGATGCCCCGAGCGGCACCCCCACCGAGCTGGCCCCGTGGGACGCGAGCGAGGTGGAGGCCGCCACCGAACCGACCGTCGCGGCCGACGACCTCAACCGGATCATCGCGGTGAACGCCGCCGCGGCCGACCTGCTCGGCTGGTCGCCGCGGGAGCTCGTCGGGGAGCGGCTCACCACGCTGATCCCCGAGCACCTGCGCGGCCGGCACGAGGCCGCCTTCACCTCCCTGCTGCTCACCGGACAGCCCCGCATCCTGGGCCGTTCCGTCCCGCTGCCCGCGCTGCACCGGGACGGCCGGCTGATCCCCGTCCGGCTGTGCGTCCAGACCCAGGAGGCGATCGACGGGCGCACCGTGTTCGTCGCCCAGCTCACCGCGCGCACCGGCCCCTCCGGCGCGCCGCAGGACCCGCAGGGGCTGCGCAACCTGCACGGCCCGCGGACGGAACCCGGCCCGGTCCACCTGCCCACCACCACCAGCAAGTCGACCCGGGCGAGCGTCGACCGGGCGGCGCTGGACCGGCTGTCCCTGCTGGCCGACACCGGCAGCGCGCTCAGCAGCACCCTGAACCTGCACGACCGGCTGCTCCGGGTCTGCCGGGTCCTCACCGAGCGGCTGGCCGACTGGTGCGTGGCGGACCTCCTGGACGGGGCCGGGGTGGAACGGGTCTGCGTCGTCCACGGCGACCCGCAGGCGCAGGTGCCCCCGGCGCTGCTGGGCCGGCTGCCGCCACTGGCCGAGGACACCCAGGGCTCCCTGCCCCGGGTGATGCGCGGCGCGGGCCCGCTGCTGGTCACCGACTTCGCTCCGCCCGAACGGGCCCAGAGCCCGCTGGAGGCCCGGCAGCTGGAGCTGTTCGAGCGCCTGGGCGCCAGTACCGCGATCATGGCCCCGCTCCGGGCCCGCCGGGAGGTCCTCGGCGCCCTGACCCTGGTGCGCACCCGTGACGAGCACCCGTTCACCACCGACGACGTACTGCTGGTCGCGGAACTGGTCCGGGGGATCGCCCTCGGGGTGGACAACGCCCGGCTGCACCAGCACACCCGGCGCACCGCCGAGCGCCTCCAGCGCGCCCTGCTGCCGGACCTTCCCGAGGTCGGCCACCTGGACCTGGTGGCCCGCTACGTCCCCTCCAGCACCACCGCCGAGATCGGCGGGGACTGGTACGACGCCTTCCTCCTGCCCGACGGCGGCCTGGTGCTCGTCATCGGCGACGTGGCGGGGCACGACCTGCGGGCCGCCGTGGCCATGAGCGCCCTGCGCAACATGCTGCGCGGCATCGCCGTCGACCGTCAGGAGCCGCCCGGCGAGGTGCTGCGCCAGCTGGACCGGGCGAGCACCACCCTCACCCCGCAGTCCACGGCGACCTGCGTCTACGCACTCGTCAAGGGCGGCGAGGCGGGCCCCGCGGAGCTGCTCCACTCCGCCGCCGGCCACCTGCCGCCGCTGCTCACCACCCGCGACGGCGAGACCCGTTTCCTGACCGGGGGCGCGGGCCTGCTGCTGGGCATGGACCCGGACCTGCCCCGCCCCACGGCCCTGGACCACCTGCCGCCGGGCTCCACCCTGCTGCTGTACACCGACGGCCTGATCGAACGCCGGGGGCAGTCCCTCGACGACTCGATGGACCGGCTGCGCCGGCACACCGCCGCCCTCGCCCGGGCGCCGCTGGACGTGTTCTGCGACGAACTCGTCATCGCCCTCGGCGCGGAGAGCGACGACGACATCGCCCTGCTCACGCTGCGGGTCGCGCCACCCGGATGACCGGGGGCGGCCGGGCGGCCCGGGTGGGGCGGTCCGAGGGACCCGCGGTGTGCCGCGGGCCCGGTCCGGTCAGGCCCGGTCGGTGGAGACGGCCACCAGCTTCGTCACCGAGCCGTCGTCGCCGACGACGTCGCGCAGGTGCCGGAAACCCAGCCGCCGGCACATCGTCAGGCTCGGGACGTTCTCCGCGCCGACCATGCCGTAGACCTCCTTGAGCCCCAGCTCCTCGCCGGCGTAGCGGATCAGGCCGCGCACCACCTCGCCGCCCAGGCCCCGGCCCCAGAACCGGGGGGCCAGCGCGGTGACCAGCTCGTGGCCGTCGACGTTGCCGGTGCGCTTGACCTCGGCGTGGCCCGCGTACTCGCCGTCGGCCCACAGGCCCCACACGTCGAAGAGGGCCTGCGGGTAGACGTCGCTGAGGATCGCGCGGAACAGCGTGCGGATGTCCGGCTCGGGCACCTGGTCCTGTCCCATCCAGCGGCACACCTCCGCGTCGCGGAGCAGGGCGACGAAGTGGTCCTCGTCCTCGGGCCGGTAGGGGATGAACTCCAGGTGCTCGGTGCGCAGCGGAGGGGTCATGGTGCTCTCCTCGGGTTCGTGGTGTTCGGTGGTGCGGCGGCCGGGACGGCGGCCGGTCAGGCTCCGGCGTTCTCCATGCGCTCGCGCAGGCTCCTGGGGCGCATGTCGGTCCACACCTCGTCGACGTACGCGGTGCACTCGGCCTCGGTGCCCTCCGTGCCGACGGGCTGCCAGCCGGCCGGTACCTCCAGGTCGGCGGGCCACAGGGAGTACTGCTCCTCGTCGTTGCGCAGCACCTGGTAGCGGGTGTTCTCGTCCATGTCGGGCTCCTTCGTCATCGTCGGTTCTTCGGTGCGTCCGGTCTTCGGTGCGTCCGGTCCTGGGTGCGGGTCGTGGTGGGGGCCGGTCACCGTCCTTCCCGGGCGTGCCGGGCGATCCGCCGCAGGGCCTCGGCGAAGTCCTCGGCCGCCCGGCGCACGGCCTCGGTGCCGTGGACGGCGGGCCGGTGGTGCCAGGTGAAGGCCAGGCGCCCGTGCTGGGCCGCGCCGACCACCTCCAGCGAGTGGGAGCCGCCGTCCCGGGGGTCGTGGTCCTGGCCGTAGGAGCCGAGTTCGGCGCGGACCAGGCCGTGGCCGGCGCTCCCGGGCTTGGCGTCCCACTGGCCGAGGTAGTTGAAGACCACCTGGCCGTGGCCGCCGGCGGCGAGCCGCTCGCGGACCTCGGGACTGCCGAAGGTGCGCAGCGCGCCGAAGCCCAGCCCGTTGCCGGGCACCGCGCGCAGCTGCCGGCGGACGGACTTCACCAGGGCGCGCCAGTCGCGGTCCGGGCCGAGGTCGTCGGGGTCGGGGACGTCGAAGGCGACGGGGTGGACGGTGGTGAACCAGCCGACCGTACGGGTCAGGTCGACGCCCTCCAGCAGGTCCTCGCGGCCGTGGCCCTCCAGGTCCAGGCCGATCCTCGGCTGTCCGCTCCAGCGGGCCAGGGCGAGGGCGAGGGCGGCGAGCAGCACGTCGTTGACCCGGGTGCGGTAGGCGGCGGGGGCGGCGCGCAGCAGCGCCTCGGTGTCCGCCTCGTCGAGTTCGACGGTGACGGCCGCACGCGCGCCGTCGTCGCCTCCGCTGTCCCCGCCGGGCGCGGGCCGGGCGCCGGGCAGGGCCGCTCGGGCGCTCACCGCCTCCTGCCAGTAGGGGAGTTCGTGGTCGAGCCCGCCCTCGGCGACGTGGGCGGAGAGCCGGTGCGCCCACTCCCGGAAGGAGGTGCCGCGCTCCCCCAGGGTGATCGCCCCGCCCTGGACGGCCTGTCGGTGGGCGCTCTCCAGGTCGTCGCGCAGTATCCGCCAGGAGACGGCGTCGACGACCAGGTGGTGGGCGACCAGGAGCAGCAGCGCGGGGTGCTCCGGGTGGCCGGTGAACAGGGCGGCGCGCAGCAGCGGGCCGGTGGCGAGGTCGAAGCCGGCGTGGAGTTCGTCGGCGGCCTTGGCCATGGCGAGGTCGGCGGCCCCGGCGGACTGTCCGGCCAGGTCGTAGCGGAGCAGGAGGTCCTCGGCGGGGGCGGGCGGCGGGTTGAACTGGTGCCAGCCGCTCTCGTCGCGGGTGAAGCGCATCCGCAGGCCGTCGTGGTGTTCCAGCAGGGCCTCCAGTGCGGCGGCCAGGGCCTTCGGGTCGGGGTCGGCGGTGAGTTCGAGCAGGGTGGACTGGTTGAAGTGGTGGTGGGCGGCGCGCGGGGTGGTCAGGAACCACTCCTGGATGGGGGTGAGCGGGACGTCCCCGGTGACCGGGCCGTCGTCGGCGCCTTCGGAGGCGGTGCGCACGACGGCGGCGAGTTCGGCCACGGTCTGGTGGCTGAACAGGTCCCGGGTGGCGAGGTGCAGGCCGTCGCGGCGCAGCCGGGAGACCACCTGCATGCTGAGGATGGAGTCGCCGCCGAGCAGGAAGAAGTTGTCGTCGGCGCCGACCCGTTCGAGGCCGAGGACGTCGGCCCAGATCCGGGCGATCCGGCGTTCGGTGCCGGTCTCCGGCGCCCGGCCGGGGGCGGCCGTGGCCTGGACGGGCCCGGGGTCGGGCAGGGCCCGCCGGTCGGTCTTGCCGTTGGGGGTGAGCGGCAGCCGCTCCAGCGCCACGAAGGCGGCGGGGACGAGGTGCGGGGGCAGTGACTCGGCCAGGTGGAGGCGCAGGTCGAGGGCGGGTGCGCCCTCGGCGGCGTCGGCGGGGACGACGTAGGCGACCAGCCGGCCGCCGCCGGGCCCGTCGGGGCGGACGGTGACGACGGCGTCGCGCACCAGGGGGCTGCGGCGCAGCGCGCTCTCGATCTCGCCGGGCTCGATCCGGAAGCCGCGCAGTTTGATCTGCTCGTCGGCGCGGCCGGCGAAGCGCAGTTGGCCGTCGGCGTCGCGGCGGGCGAGGTCGCCGGTGCGGTACATCCGGCTGCCCGGGGCACCGTGCGGGTCGGCGAGGAAGCGCCGGGCGGTGAGGCCGGGGCGGCCGAGGTAGCCGCGGGCGAGGCCCGGTCCGGCCAGGTAGAGCTCGCCGGTGACGCCGGGCGGCACCGGCCGCAGGGCGGTGTCCAGGACGTACGCGCGGGTGGCGCCGCTGGGGTGGCCGATGGCGGGGGCGCCGGTGCCGGGGGCCAGCGGGCCGGTCCAGCTGGCGACCACGGTGGCCTCGGTGGGGCCGTAGGAGTTGACCATCCGCCGGCCGGGGGCCCAGGTGTCGACCAGGTCGGCCGGGCAGGCCTCCGCGCCGACGATCAGGGTGCGCAGGTCGGGCAGCGCGGCGGCCGTCGCCGGGTCCATGGTGGCGAGCGCCGCCGGGGGGATCAGGGTGTGGCTGATCCGGCGGGCGGCGAGCACCTCGGCGAGCCGCTCGCCGACCAGCGGGCCCTCCTCGCCGGTGACCAGCGCGGCCCCGGAGAGCAGGGAGGCGCACAGCTCCAGCACGGAGGCGTCGAAGCTGGGCGAGGCGAACTGGAGCACCCGGTCGCCGGGTCCGACGGCGTACCGCTCGGCGGCGGCAGCGGCGAAGACGGCGAGTCCGGCGTGGGTGACCACGACGCCCTTGGGGGTGCCGGTGGAGCCGGAGGTGTAGATGACGTACGCCGGGTGGGCGGGGGTGAGCGCGGTGGCGCGGTCGGCGTCGGTGGGGGCGGTGTCCGGGCCGTCGGCGGTCCAGACCAGGGCCGGGTCGTCGAGCACCAGGTGGGCGCCGGCGTCGCGGACCATGAACTCCCGCCGGGGCGCCGGGTAGTCCGGGTCGACCGGGAGGAAGGCGCCGCCGGCCTTGGCGACGGCGAGCTGGGCGACCACCACGGCCGCCGAGCGGGGCAGGGCGAGGGCGACCAGCCGCTCCGGTCCGACGCCGCGCGCGATCAGCTGGTGGGCCAGCCGGTTGGCGGCCCGGTCCAGTTCGGCGTAGGTCAGCTGCCGCGCGCCGTCGAGCAGGGCCGGTGCCTCGGGGGTGCGGGCCGCCCGGCGTTCGAACAGTTCGGGCAGGGTGGCCTCGGGCACCGGGCGGAAGGCCCCGCCCGGCTCGGCGGCCGGGGCGTCCGGGCCGGCCAGCGGGAGGGCTCCGACGGCGCGCTCCGGGTCCCGGGCGACGGCGGTGAGCAGGGCGGCGAGCTGGCCGGCCATCCGTTCGACGGTGGCCGGGTCGAACAGGTCGGTGTTGTAGGTGAGCAGGCCGTGCAGCGCGCCGCCGTCGGCCTCGGCGAACTCCAGCACCAGGTCGAAGGCGGTCCGGGTGTTGTCGGTCTCGACGTCGGTCACCTCCAGGCCCGGCAGGTCGAGTTCGGCGGCCGGGGTGTTCTGGAGCACGACCAGGACCTGGAAGAGCGGGCTGCGGCTGGTGTCACGCTCCGGCTGGAGGGCGTCCACCACCTTCTCGAAGGGCACGTCCTGGTGGGCGAAGGCGTCCAGGACGGTCTGCCGCACCTCGCCGAGGAGCCCGGCGAAGGGCTGCCCGGGGTCGACCCGGGAGCGCAGCACCAGGGTGTTGACGAAGAACCCGACGAGCTGCTGGACCTCGGCCCGGTCGCGGCCGGAGGTGACGGTGCCGACGGCGATGTCGGTGTCCCCGCCGAGCCGGGCCAGGTAGGCCTGGGCGGCGGCGACCAGGGTGGTGAACAGGGTGGCGCCGCGCTCGCGGCCGACCTCGGCGAGCCGGCGGGCGGTCTCGGCGGGCAGCTCCAGCCGGGCGGTGGCGCCGTGGCTGGTGCGCACCGCGGGCCGGGGCCGGTCGGTGGGCAGCCGCAGCGCCGCGACGCCGTCCAACTGGCGCTTCCAGTAGTCGAGTTGTTCCTCGGCGGGGGCGCCGGTGGTGCGCTGCCAGTGCGCGTAGTCGGCGTACTGCACCGGCAGGGGCGCCAACGGGGCTCCGGCGGAGCCGAGTTCGGCGCGGTAGAGGTGGGCCAGGTCGGAGAGCAGCACGCCGGTGGACCAGCCGTCGGTGACGATGTGGTGCAGGGTCAGCGCCAGCACGTGGTCGCCGTCGCCGAGCCGGGCGAGCGCGGTGCGCAGCAGCGGGCCACGGCGCAGGTCGAAGGGGCGGGCGCGTTCGGCGGCGAGCAGTTCGCGCAGCGCCCGTTCGGGCCGGCCGGAGAGGTCGTGCAGCGGCAGCGGCACCCGCGCCGGCGGGTGGACGAGCTGGACGCCGTGGCCGTCGACGCTGTCGAAGGTGGTGCGCAGCGCTTCGTGCCGGGCCGCCAGGGCGGTCAGGGCCGCGCCGAGCGCGCCGACGTCGAGGGCGCCGCGCAGCCGCAGCGCGAGCGCGGTGACGTACTCGGCACCGCCGGGTGCGAACTCCTCCAGGAACCAGAGGCGTTGCTGGGCGTAGGACATCGGGGCCGCGCCGTCCCGGGGCACCGGGAGGACGGGCGGGCGGGCCGGGGTGGCCGGCTCCGAGGTGAGCAGCCGGGCCAGGCCGGCCGGGGTGGGGTGGTCGAAGACGGCGCGGGGGCCGAGGTCGGTGCCGAAGGCCTCGGCGAGGCGGGCGGCGAGCCGGATGCTGAGGATGGAGTCGCCGCCCAGTTCGAAGAAGCTCCGGTCGGTGCCGGGCGGGCGGATGCCGAGGACGTCGGCGAACACCTCGGTGGTGCGGCGTTCGGCGTCGGTGCGCGGCTCGACCCGTTCGCGGCGCCCGTCGCCGGGCTCCGGTGCCGGGAGGGCGGAGCGGTCGACCTTGCCGTTGCGGCTCAGCGGGAGGGCGCCGAGCGGGACGAAGGCGGCCGGGACGAGGTAGTCGGGCAGGGCGCGGGCGGCGAAGGCCCGCAGTTCCTCTGGGTCGGCGGCGCCGACCGGGTAGGCGACCAGCCGGCGGGCGCCGGGCCGGTCCTCGCGGACGACCACGGCCACGTCGGTGACCAGCGGGTGAGCGGCCAGGGCGGCCTCCACCTCGGCGGGCTCGACCCGGAAGCCGCGGATCTTCACCTGGTCGTCGGCGCGGCCGAGGAACTCGACGGTGCCGTCGGGGCGGCGCCGGGCGAGGTCCCCGGTGCGGTACATCCGGGCGCCGGGCGGGCCGGCCGGGTCGGCGAGGAAGCGGGCGGCGGTGGCGCCGGGGCGGCCCAGGTAGCCGCGGGCGACGCCCTCGCCGGCCAGGTACAGCTCACCGGCGCAGCCGGGCGGGACGGGCCGCAGCCGCCGGTCCAGGACGTGGACCCGGCGGTCGTCCAGCGGGTGGCCGATCGGGACGGTGCCGGGCACCGCCGCGGCGTCGGACAGGGCGTGGGCGGTGGCGAAGGTGGTGGTCTCGGTGGGTCCGTAGCCGTCCACGACGGTCAGCCCGGGGCAGGCCGCCAGCACCCGGCGCACGGCGGCGGCAGGCACCACGTCCCCGCCGGTCCACAGGGTGCGCAGGCCGGTGAAGCAGTCCGGGGCGTCCTGGGCGAGCAGCCGGAACAGCCCGGCGGTGAGCCAGAGCGCGGTCGGCCCCTGCGGTCCGGCGAGCCGGCGCAGCAGCGCGGCGTCCACCGGCCCGTCGGGGGCGACGAGCACGCAGCCGCCGTTCAGCAGCGGCGCCCACACCTCGAAGGTGGCGGCGTCGAAGGCGACCGGCGAGTGCAGCAGCACCCGGGCGCAGCTGCCGTCGGCGAAGCGGCCGTCGGTGGCGAGCGAGGCCACGTCACGGTGGCGGACGGCGACGGCCTTGGGCTCGCCGGTGGAGCCGGAGGTGTACATCACGTACGCCAGCCGGTCCGGGTCGGCCGCCGGCCGATCCGAGGTGGCCGCGTCGTCCCGGACGGCGGCGACCCGCTCGGCGGTGAGCGTCACGGCCGCGCCGGCCCGGTCGAGCAGGGCGCGGCGGCGCTCCCCGGGGGCGCGCAGGTCGACGGGCAGGTAGGCGCCGCCCGCCTTGAGCACGGCCAGCTGGGCGACGACCAGTTCGGCGCTCCGGTCCATGACCAGCGCGACCCGGCCTTCGGGGGCCAGCCCGTCGGCCAGCAGCCGGGCCGCGAGCCGGTCGGACCAGTCGTCGAGCGCGCGGTACGTCAGCTCCCGGCCGCCGTCGCGCACGGCGGGGGCGTCGGGGGCGCTGCGGACCCGCTCGGCGAAGATCCGCAGCGGGCTGCTCGGCGCCGCCGGGCGGGCGGTGGTGTCCCAGGCGGCGAGCAGTTCGCGGTCGGCGGGGGTGAGCGGGTCCAGCGCCGCGAGCTCGCCGTCCAGGCCGTCGGCGAGGGCGGTCAGCAGCAGGGCGAGGCGGTCGGCGGCGTCCCGGGCCGTCCGCTCGTCGAACAGCGCCGGGTCGTACGCCAGGTCGAAGGCGAGCTGCCCGCTGAGGTGGGCGCGCAGGCACCAGGGGAAGGTGGTGGCGTCGTCGGCGCGCACCTCGACCACCCGGACCCCGGTGCGGTCGGCGGCCGACTCGTCGACGGGGTAGTTCTCGAACACCAGCATGCTGTCGAACAGCGGCTCCCCGGTGGGCAGTTCGCTCAGGCCCTGGATGCGGGGCAGCGCGAGGTGGTCGTGCCGGCGGCCGTCGCTCTGCCGGGCCTGGAGGTCGCGCAGCCAGGCCCGCACGCCGCCGCCCGGGATCCGCACCCGGCACGGCACGGTGTTGATGAACAGGCCGATCATCGTCTCGACGCCGGGCAGTTCGGCCGGGCGTCCGGAGACGGTGGTGCCGAAGACCACGTCCTCGACGCCCGCGTACCGGGCCAGCAGCAGCGCCCAGGCGCCTTCCACCAGGGTGTTGACGGTCAGCCCGGCGGCGGCGGCGATCTCCCGCAGCCGGGTGGAGAGCGCCTCGTCCAGGGCGCGGTGGACGGAGGCGGTGGCGCGGGCGCGGTGGGCTCCGGCGGGCCGGCGGTCGTAGGGCAGCGCGGTCCGTTCGGTGAACCCCGCCAGCGCGGAGCTCCAGTGCTCCTCGGCGGCCTGTCCGTCCTGCTCGCCCAGCCAGGCCAGGAAGTCCGCGAACGGCCGCCGGACCGGCCGGGGCGCCTGTGGCCCGCCGGTGCGGGCCGCGTACTCCTCGCACACCTCGGTGAGCAGCTGCCCGGTGCTCCAGCCGTCCAGGATCAGGTGGTGGGTGGACCACAGCAGCAGCACCTCGCCGTCGGGCAGCGCGGCCAGCGCCAGCCGGGTGAGCGGCGCGGTGCCCAGGTCCAGCCCGGCGGCCCGCTCCTCGGCGAGCAGCCGCTCGGTCTCGGCGGCGCGCCGCTCGGGCGGCAGTGCGCGCCAGTCCAGGTGGCGGACGGGCAGCGCGGCGTGGCGGGCGACCAGCTGGACGGGGTGCGGCAGGCCGCGCCAGTGCACGGCGGTGCGCAGCGCCGGGGTACGGTCGGCGACCTGCTGCCAGGCCTCGGCGAAGGCCTCCGGGTCGGCGACGCCGGCCAGCCGGACGGCGATCCGGTCGACGTAGGCGCCGTCCCGGTCGACCAGCCCGTGGAAGAGCATGCCGGACTGCAACGGGGTCAGCGGCAGCACGTCCTCGGTGTCCCGGCCGTCGCCGACCAGGCGGTCCAGCGCGGCCTGGTCGAGGCCGGCCAGCGGGAAGTCCGACGGGGTGCGGCCGCCGGCGCCGGGGCGGGCGCAGTGCTCGGCCAGGTCGCGCAGCGCCTGGAGGGTCTGCTCGGCCAGGGCGCGGACGGTGGCCTCGTCGTAGACGGCCGGGGGGTAGGTCCAGCCGAGTTCGAGCCGGCCGTCCTGGACCGCGCCGATGACGTCCAGCAGGTAGGGGCGGGGCTCGTCCGGGTCGGTGTCCCGCCCGGCCGGGGGCAGCGAGCCGCGCAGCAGCCCGTCCGCGCCGCCGTGGGCCTCCCACTGGCCGTGGTAGTTGAAGCCGACCAGCGGGGCCGCCGCGGCCGCCGGCAGGGCGCCGGGGCGCAGGTGGCGCAGCGCGCCGTGGCTGAGGCCGCGCAGCGGGACGGCGCGCAGCTGCTCCTTGACGGAGCGCAGGGTGTCGTGCCAGCCGGCCTCGGGGTCGACGCGCAGGGCGAGCGGGAACTCCGCGGTGAACCAGCCGACCGTCCGGGACAGGTCCTGGTCGGCGAACAGGTCCTCGCGGCCGTGGCCCTCCACCCCGATCAGCACGGTGTCCCGGCCGCACCAGCGGGTTAGGGTGCGGCCCAGCGCGCTGAGCAGGACGTCGTTGACCTGGGTGCGGTAGACGGCCGGGACACGGCGCAGCAGCGCCTCGGTGGCCGGTTCGTCCAGGGTGACGGTGAGGGTGGCGGCGGTGCCGTGGGTGTTGGCGCCGGGGCGCCCGGCGGGCAGCTCGGCGGGGGCCTGGCCGGTGCGGGTCCAGTAGGCGGTGTCGCCGTCCAGGGCGCCGGAGCGGGTGTGGCGCTCCAGCCGGGTGGCCCAGCGGGCGTAGGAGGTGCCCGGCTCCGGCAGGCCGACGGGGGCACCGGTGCGCGCGGCGCGGTAGGCCGCTTCGAGGTCGGCCAGCAGGATCCGCCAGGAGACGCCGTCCACGGCCAGGTGGTGGACGGTGAGCACGAGTTGGCCGGGCCGTTCGGCGTCACCCGCGAAGTGCAGGGCGTGCAGCATCCGGCCCTCGACCGGGTCGAGGGAGCGCTGGGCCTCCTCGGCGGCGCTGCGCACCCGCTCCTCGGCGGCGGCCGGGTGGTGGCTGAAGAGGCCGTCCGGTGCCTGGTCCCGGACCTCCTGGCGCCAGCCGGACGCGCCGTGGCGGAAGCGGGTGCGCAGCGCCGGGTGGCGGTCCACCAGGGCGAGCACCGCCGTCCTCAGGGCGGACGGGTCGGTGTCGGGGGCGAGCGAGAACCGCTGGGTCATGGTGAAGCGCAGCGCGTCGCCGGGGCGGCGGCCGTCGAGGTACCAGTGCTGGATCGGGGTGAGCGGCGCCTCGCCGGGCTCGGCGCCGCCGGCCTCCGGTGCCTCCGTCGACTCGCCGGCGGTGAGGGCGAGTTCGGCGATGTTCTGGTAGCGGAAGACGTCCTTGGTGGTGAGGGAGAGTCCGGCGGCGCGGGCCCGGGAGACGATCTGGATGCTGAGGATGGAGTCGCCGCCGAGCGTGAAGAAGTTGTCCCGGGCGCCGACCCGTTCCACGCCCAGCACCTCGGCCCAGATGGCGGCGAGCTTCTGCTCGGTGCCGGGGCGCGGGGCGACGTACGGCGTGGTGCGGTCCGGCTGGGCGGGCGGGGCCGGCAGGGCGCGGCGGTCGGTCTTGCCGCTGGTGGTGCGCGGGATGCGGGCCAGCGGGACGTAGGCGGTGGGCACCAGGTGGTCGGGCAGGGTGCGGCGCAGCCAGGCCCGCAGCTCCTCGGCGGGCGGCACCCGGCGGCCCGCCGGCACCGGGTAGCCGACCAGCAGGGTCCGGCCGCCCTGGTCGCGGGCGGCGACGGCGCAGTCGGCGACGTCGGGGTGGGTCAGCAGCGCGGCCTCCACCTCGCCGGGCTCGATCCGGAAGCCGCGGATCTTGATCTGGGCGTCGGCCCGGCCGAGGAACTCCAGCTGCCCGTGCGCGTCCCAGCGCGCCAGGTCGCCGGTGCGGTACATCCGGGCGCCCGGGTCGTCGAACAGCTCGCCGTACGGGTCGGCGAGGAAGCGGGCGGCGGTCTGCCCGGGCCGGTTCAGGTAGCCGCGGGCGACCTGCCGCCCGGCGAGGTACAGCTCCCCCGGCATGCCGGGCGGCACCGGGCGCAGCGCGCCGTCCAGCACGTAGGCGCGCGTGCCGCGCCCCGGGCGGCCGATCACCGGGCGCTCGGGGTGGTCGGCGCAGCGGGCGTACGCGGAGTCGACGGTGCACTCGGTGGGCCCGTACAGGTTGTAGGTGGTGACGCCGAACTCGGCCTGGGCGGCGCACAGTTCGCGCCAGGTGGCGGCGGGGACGGCCTCGCCGCCGAGCAGCAGGACGCGCGGGTGGTGCGGGGCGGGGGCGAGCAGTCCGGCGGCGGTGAGTTCGCGCAGCAGGGAGGGGGTGACGTTGACGACGTCGATCCGCCGGTCGACGACCAGGGCGCGGAAGCCCTGCGGGTCGAGCCGGGTCTCCTCGTCGATCAGGTGGAGCTCCTGGCCGAACGCCAGCAGTAGCGGGGCCTCCCAGCTGGTGTCGAAGGAGAGCGAGGCGCTGAGCGCGACCCGCAGCCGGCGGCCGTCGGCGGTGTGCGGCGCGAGCACCCCGGCCCGGTGGTCGTGGCAGAGGTTGACCAGCTGGCGGTGCTCGACGACCACGCCCTTGGGGCGGCCGGTCGATCCCGAGGTGTGGATGAGGTAGGCGGCGTGCTCCGGCAGCAGCGGGGCCGTTCGCTCGGCGTCCGTCAGGTCGTGGCCCGGCAGGTCGTCCCAGGGCACCTCGCCGAGGGCCCGCTCGGTCAGCACCGTACGGGGCCGGCTGTCGTCGAGCAGCAGGGCGGCCCGCTCCTCGGGCAGGTCCGGGTCGACGAACTGGAGGGCGGCGCCCGCCTTGAGCACCCCGAGCAGGGCGACGATCAGCTCGGAGGTGCGCGGCAGCCGCACGGCGACCACCTGCTCCGGGCCGGCGCCGAGGGCGGCCAGGTGGCGGGCGAGCCGGTTGGCGCGGGCGTTGAGGGCGGCGAAGTCCAGGGTGGCGTCCCGGGCGACCAGGGCGGTGGCGCCGGGGGTGCGGGCGGCCTGCGCCTCGAACAGGGCGGTGAAGGTGGTGTCCGGCGCGGGCAGCGGCTCGCCCCGGCCCTGCCGCAGCACCGCGCCGCGCTCGTCCTCGGTCATCAGCGGCAGCGCCCCGACGGGCGTGTGGGGCGCTTCGGCGGCGGCGGCCAGCAGGGTGCCCAGCGCGTCGGCCAGCCGCCGGGCGGTGCTCTCGTCGAACAGCCCGGTGCTGTACTCCAGGTAGCCGGTCAGGCCGCCGTCGTGCTCGGCGAAGTCGAAGGACAGGTCGAAGGCGGCGTTGCGGACCGGCGGGGTGAGCGGTTCCACCGTCAGGCCGGGCAGCCGGGGCGCCTCGGCGCCGAGGTTGTGCAGCGCCACCATGACCTGGAACAGCGGGGTGCGGCTGGTGTCGCGCTCCGGCTGGAGGACGTCCACCAGCCGTTCGAAGGGCACCTCCTGGTGGGCCAGCGCCGCCAGCACGGTGCGCTGGGCGGCGGTCAGCAGCCGGTGGAAGGGCAGCTCGGGGCGGATGTCGCCGCGCAGCACCAGGGTGTTGACGAACATGCCGACCACGTCGTGCAGTTCGCCCTGCTCGCGGCCGGAGGTGACGGTGCCGACGGCGATGTCGCGCCGGCCGGTCCAACGGGCCAGCAGCACCTGGCAGGCGGCCAGCAGCACGGTGTAGAGGGTGCCGTCGGCCTCCCGGCCGCGTTCGCGCAGCCGGGCGGTCAGCTCGGCGGGCACGGCGAAGGTGACCAGCGCGCCCTCCCGGCCGCGCACCGCCGGGCGCGGCCGGTCGGTGGGCAGCTCCAGCGGCGCGAGGCCGTCCAGGGCCCGGCGCCAGTGGTCGAGGTCGGCCTCGGCGGCGGCGGTGCGGGTGCGCTGCCAGGCCGCGTAGTCGGTGTACCGGACGGGCAGCGCGGGCAGTCGCGGCCGGCGGCCCTCGACGACGGCGGCGTACAGCTCGCCCAGGTCGCGGCCCAGCACGCCCATCGACCAGCCGTCGGTGGCGATGTGGTGCACGGCCAGGACCAGGACGTGCTCGTCGGCGGCCGTACGGGCGAGGCGGGCGCGCAGCACCGGGCCGGCTTCGAGGTCGAAGGGGGTGGCGGCGATCCGCTCCACCAGGGCGTCCAGGTCCTCCGGGGCGACGTCCTCGCAGGGCAGTTCGACGGGCCGGGGCGGGTGGACCACCTGCCGGGCCCGGCCGTCCCGTTCGGCGTACGTGGTCCGTAGCGCCTCGTGCCGCTCGACCAGCGCGTCCAGGGCTCCGGCCAGCGCGGCCCGGTCGAGGGCTCCGCGCAGCCGCAGCACCGACAGCGAGCTGTACTCGGTGCTGCCGGGCTCGAACCGGTCGAGGAACCAGAGCCGCTGCTGGGCGTGGGAGAGCGGCGGCTCGGCGGCCGGGTCGGCGGCGGGAATGACGGGCGCCGCCGTGCCCCCGCCGGGGGTGCCGAGCGCGTCGGCCAGGTCGGCGAGCACCGGGTGGGTGAACAGCAGCCGGGGCGAGAGGTCGGCGGCGCCGAAGGCGGCGCGCAGCCGGGCGGTGACGCGTACGGCGAGGATGGAGTCCCCGCCGAGGGCGAAGAAGTCGTCCTCGGCGCCGATCTCCCCGGCGTCCAGGACCTCCGTCCAGGCCTCGGCGACCAGCCGTTCGGCGCGGGTGCGGGGCGCGGTGCGCTCGCGGCCGGCCGCGAAGCCGTCAGGGCCGGGCAGCGGCAGGGCGCGCCGGTCGAGCTTGCCGTTGGGGGTGAGCGGCAGGGCGGCCAGCGGGACGTAGGCGGCGGGCACCAGGTAGGCGGGCAGCAGCCGTTCCAGGTGGGCGCGCAGCTCCGCGGCCGAGGGGGGCGGCACGGCGCCCTCGCCGACCACGTGGGCGACCAGCCGGCGGGTGCCGGCCGCGTCCTGGTGGACGCCGACGGTGGCCAGGCCCACGCCCGGGTGGGTCTGGAGGGCGGCCTCGATCTCGCCGGGTTCGATCCGGTAGCCGCGGATCTTGACCTGCTGGTCGGCGCGGCCCAGGTAGCGCAGGGTGCCGTCGGCCTGCCGGCGGGCCCGGTCGCCGGTGCGGTACATCCGGGTGCCGGGGGCGCCGAACGGGTCGGCGAGGAAGCGGGTGGCGGTCAGCCCGGGCCGGTTGAGGTAGCCGCGGGCCAGGCCCTCGCCGGCCACGTACAGTTCGCCGACGGCGCCCGGGGGCACCGGGGCGAGGTCGCCGTCGAGCAGGTACAGCCGCAGGTCGGCGATGCCGGTGCCGATCGGGCCGGGGCCGGGCTCGGCGGCGGTCGCGCGGTCCAGCTCGACGTGGGTGACGTGCACGGTGGTCTCGGTGATGCCGTACATGTTCACCAGGCGCGGCGCGTCCTCGGGGTGGCGCCGGTACCAGTCGGCGAGCCGGGTGACGTCCAGCGCCTCGCCGCCGAAGACCACCGTGCGCAGCGCCAACCGGCTTGACAGCTCCGGGTGTTCGGCGTCGGCGCGGGCCAGCTGGTGGAACGCGGACGGGGTCTGGTTGAGGACGGTGACCCGTTCCTCGGCGAGCAGCCGCAGGAAGTCCTCCGGGGAGCGGGCGGTGGACTCGGGCACCACCACGAGCCGGCCGCCGTGCAGCAGCGGGCCCCACAGCTCCCAGACCGAGAAGTCGAAGGTGTAGGAGTGGAACAGCGTCCAGACGTCCTCGGCGCCGAAGCCGAACCGCTCCCGGGTCTGCTCGAACAGCCGCACCACGTTGGCGTGCGGCACCACCACGCCCTTGGGGCGGCCGGTCGAGCCGGAGGTGAAGATGGCGTAGGCGGGGCTGTCCGGCAGCGGGCGGTGGCCGGGGCCGAGCGGGCCGGACGGGCGGCGGGAGAGGTCGGCGCGCACCCCGGGGTCGGCCAGCGCGAGGACGGGGACGCCGACGCCGTCCGGCTCCTCCCGGGTGACCAGCGCCACCGGGGCGGCGTCGCGCAGCAGTTCCTCCCGGCGTCCGGCGGGCAGGCCCGGGTCCAGCGGCAGGTAGGCCGCGCCGGTCTTGAGGACGGCGAGGACGGCCACCACCAGGTCGGCGGTGCGCGGCAGCGCGAGGGCGACGTACCGCTCGGGACCGGCGCCGAACTCGGCCAGCCGGTGGGCGAGCCGGCCGGCCCGGGCGTCCAGCTCGGCGTAGTCGAGGCGCTCCTCGGCGCAGCCGACGGCCTCGGCGTGCGGGGTCCGGGCGGCCTGCGCCTCGAACAGCTCGACCAGGGTGCGCTCGGGGCGGCCCTCGGCGGTGCCGTTCCAGTCGACCAGCAGCCGGCGGCGCTCCTGCTCGGTGGTCCAGGCCAGCTCGCGCAGCGGGCGGTCCGTTCCGGCGGCCAGCTCGGTGAGCACCAGGCGGAGCCGCCCGGCGAGGGCGCGGACGGTCTCGGCGTCGAACAGCTCGGGGTCGTAGGCGAGGTCGAAGCCGAGCCGCTCGCCCTGGTAGGCGCGCAGCACCAGCGGGAAGCTGGTGGCGTCCCGGGAGGAGACCTCCAGCAGGCGCACCCCGGTGCCGGCGGCGCGGGCGTCGTCGAAGGGGTAGTTCTCGAAGGCGACGATGCTGTCGAACAGCGCGCTGCCGGCGGGGACGTCGCTGAAGCCGGTGAGTTCGGCGAGCGAGACCGCCGAGTGGCGGCGGGCCTCGGCCTGGGCCTCCTGGAGTTCCCGCAGCCAGTCGCCGGCGGTGCGGGCGCCGTCCACCCGGACCCTGGTCGGAAGGGTGTTGATGAACATGCCGATCATCGACTCGACGCCGGGCAGTTCCTCGGGCCGCCCGGAGACGGTGGTGCCGAACAGGACGTCGGGCTCGCCGCTGTAGCGGGACAGCAGCAGCGCCCAGGCGCCCTGCACCACGGTGCCGAGGGTCAGGCCGGAGCGCCGGGCGGTGCGGGCGAGCCGCTCGGAGACCTCCTCGGACAGCGCGGCGGTGTGGGTGGCGGCCGAGCGGGCGCGGTGGGCCTCGCGCCGGACCCGGTCGACGGGCAGCGGGGTGGCGGTGGCGAAGCCGTCCAGGACGGACCGCCAGTGGGCGCGGGCGGCTTCGGCGTCCTGCTCGGCCAGCCAGCGCACGTAGTCGGCGAAGGGCCGGCGCACCGCCGGGGCGGGCGCGCCGCCGGTGGTGAGCGCCGCGTACTCCTCGAACACGTCGCTGAGCACCTGGGCGAGGCTCCAGCCGTCCAGGACGAGGTGGTGGGAGGTCCACAGCAGTTGGAGCCGGGCGTCGGGCAGCCGGACCATGGTGAGCCGGGTGAGCGGGGCGCTGGCGATGTCCAGGCCCCGGGCGAGGTCCTCGGCGCTCAGTTCGGCCAGCCGCGCGGCCCGCTCGGCCGGGTCGACGGCCCGCAGGTCGAGGTGGGTGACCGGCAGCCGGACGCCCCGGCGCACCACCTGGAGCGGGGCGGGCACGTCCTCCCAGACCACCGAGGTGCGCAGCGCCGGGGTGTGGTCGGCGACCCGCTGCCAGGCCAGGGCGAGGGCCTGCGGGTCGGCGACGCCGTCCAGCAGCAGGGCGGCCTGGTCCAGGTAGACGTCGTCGGGGCCGCCGACCAGGCGGTGGAAGAGCATGCCCTCCTGGAGCGGGGTGAGCGGCAGCAGGTCCGCGACCTCCCGGCCGTCGCCGACCAGGCGGTCCAGCGCGGCCTGGTCGAGGCCGGCCAGCGGGAAGTCCGACGGGGTGCGGCCGCCGGCGCCGGGGCGGGCGCAGTGCTCGACGACGGCGCGCAGGGCGGCGCTCACCGCCTCGGCCAACTCCCGTACGGTCTCCGCCCGGTGGACCTGGTCGCTGTAGTGCCAGGTGAGTTCCAGCTCGCCGTCGGCGACCACGGCGGCGATGTCCAGCAGGTGGTCCAGCGGCTCGTCCGGGGCGAGGTCCCGGCCGGGGGCCTCCCCGGCGGGGGCGAAGTCGCCGCTCTCTGGGGCGCTCCACTGGCCGTGGTAGTTGAAGCTGACCTGGGGCAGCGGGACGTCCCGCAGGGCCTCGGCGCCGGGGGCGGGCGAGCCGAGCCGGGCGAGGGCCTCGTAGCCGAGGCCGCGCCGGGGCACGGCGCGCAACCGCTCCTTGACCTGCTTCAGGGTGGCGGCCCAGTCCGGGGCCTCGGCCGGACCGACCGGGGTGAGGGTGACGGGGTACTGGGTGGTGAACCAGCCGACGGTGCGGGAGAGGTCGAGGCCGTCGAACAGCTCCTCGCGGCCGTGGCCCTCCAGCGCGACGGTGACCCTCCCGGCGCCGGTCCAGTCGGCGAGGGCCCGGCCCAGCGCGCTGAGCAGCACGTCGTTGACCTGGGTGCGGTAGACCTCGGGGACCTTGCGCAGCAGCGCCTCGGTGGTGGCCCGGTCGAGCCGGCTGCGCAGGGTGCGCACCGAGCCGGCCGTGGGCGTGCCGGGGAGGTCGACGGGCAGCGGCTCGGCGGGGGCGGCGGTCTCGGCGGTCCAGTACGCCAGCTCCTCGTCCAGGCCGCCGGCCCGGACGAACCCGGCGAGCCGGTGGGCCCATTCGGTGAACGCGGTGGGCGCGGGCGCGGGGCTCGGGGTCCCGCCCGCCGCGGCCTGCCGGTAGGCCTGTGCCAGGTCGGTGAGCAGCACGCGCCAGGAGACGCTGTCCACGGCGAGGTGGTGGGCGGTCAGGAACAGCTGGGGCCGCGTCCCGGTGTCCCGTGCGCGGAACAGGACGGCGCGCAGCAGGGCGCCGGTGGCCGGGTCCAGTTCGGCGCGGGCGGCCTCGGCGGCGCGCTCGCGGTCGCCGTGGGCGTCGAGTCGGTGCAGCAGCCGCCCGGCGTCGGCGACGGGTTCCTGACGCCGGCCCTCGGCGGTGCGGGTGAAGCGGGTGCGCAGCGCCGGGTGGGCGGACACCACCGCGCTCAGCGCCCGGTCCAGGGCCGCTTCGTCCAGCCCGTGCGGCAGGTCGAGCAGCAGCGACATGGTGAAGTGCCGCAGCGGGCCGTGGGCGGCGAAGAACCACTCCTGGACGGGGGTGAGCGGGGCCGGGCCGTCCTGGTGGCGCGGTTCGGCGGCGGGCGCCTCGGCGGTGCGGGCGGCGGCGGCCAGGTCGGCGACGGTCTGGTGGCGGAAGACGTCCTGGGAGCCGATCCGCAGGCCCGCCGCGCGGGCCCGGGAGACGGCCTGGATGCTCAGGATCGAGTCGCCGCCCAGTTCGAAGAAGTTGTCGGTGACGCCGACCCGGGGCACGCCCAGCACCTCGGCCCAGATGGCCGCGAGGGCCGCCTCCTGCGGAGTCCGGGGGGCGACGAACTCCCCGGCCCGGACGTCGGGTTCGGGGGCGGGCAGGGCGCGGCGGTCCACCTTGCCGCTGGTGGTGAGCGGCAGCGCGTCGAGCACGGTGAAGGAGGAGGGCACCAGGTGGTCGGGCAGCACCCGGCGCAGCGCGGCGCGCAGGTCGGCGGTGGAGCGGACGGCCGGCTCGGCGGCCCGTTCGGCGGACTGGCCGGAGGCGGGGCCGGCGGCCGGCCCGGCGGCGTCTTCGGCGAAGACCAGGTAGGCGGCCAGCCGGTGGTGCCCGTGGGCGTCGGGGACGGCGATGACGGCGGCGGCGGCGACCTCCGGCAGGTCGAGCAGGGCCGCCTCGATCTCGCCGGGTTCGATCCGGTGGCCGCGCACCTTGACCTGGTCGTCGGCGCGCCCGAGGTACTCCAGGCGCCCGTCGGTGGTCCAGCGGGCCAGGTCCCCGGTGCGGTACATCCGGGCGCCGGGCGGGCCGTACGGGTCGGCGGTGAAGCGGGCGGCGGTCAGACCCGGGCGGCCGGCGTAGCCGCGGGCGACCTGCTCGCCGGCCAGGTGGAGTTCGCCGCTCACCCCGGGCGGCACCGGCCGGAGCCGCCCGTCCAGGACGTAGGCGCGGACGTTGGGCAGCGGCCGGCCGACCAGCGGCCGGTCCCCGCCGTCGATCCGGCAGGCGAGCGCGTCGACGGTGCACTCGGTGGGGCCGTAGTAGTTGTAGGCGGCCACCCCGGGTCGGGCGGCCAGCTCGCGCCAGAGCCGGGGGGTGACGGCCTCGCCGCCGAGCATCAGCACCCGGGGGCGGTGGCGGGGGTCGTCGAGCAGCCCGGCGGGCAGCAGTTGGCGCAGGTAGGAGGGGGTGAGGTCGAGGAAGTCGATCCGGTGGCGCACCACGTACTCGACCAGGGCGGCGGGGTCCATCCGGGTGGTCTCGTCCACCAGGTGCAGCGGGTGGCCGTCGGCCAGCAGCAGCACGCCCTCCAGCGAGGTGTCGAAGGAGAAGGAGGCGGTGAGCGCGACGTTCAGCGGGCCGCCGCCGGCGTCGGCGACGAAGCCCGCCCGGTGGGCGGCGAGCAGGTTGGCCAGCGCGCGGTGCGGGACGGTGACGCCCTTGGGGCGGCCGGTGGAGCCCGAGGTGTAGAGCACGTACGCGGTGGTGTCGAGGTCCGGCGGGGCGAGCGGGCCGGGGTCGGCGGGCTCGCCGGGGCCGGGGTCCGGCAGGGTGCGCAGCGCCTCCTCGTCCAGCACCAGGGCCGGACGGGCGTCCGCCAGCAGGTAGCGGACGCGCTCCTCCGGCAGCGCCGGATCCAGCGGCAGGTACCCGGCGCCGGCCTTCCAGACGGCGAGGACCGCCACCACCAGGTCCGCGGTGCGCGGCAGCCGCAGGGCGACCAGCCGCTCCGGGCCCGCGCCCAGGGCGCGGAGCCGGCGGGCGAGCCGTTCGGCGCGGTCGTCCAGGGTCGCGTAGTCGAGCCGCTCCTGCCCCGCGACCAGCGCGAGCGCGCCCGGGGTCGAGGCGGCCCGGCGGCGGAACAGTTCGGGGTGGCCGGCCGGCTCGACGGGCAGGGCGGTGGCGTTCCAGTCCCGGGTGACCTGCTCGGTCTCCCGCTCGGAGAGCAGCGGCAGGGTGGCGAGCGGCCGGTCCGGCTCGGCGGCGGCGCCCTCCAGCAGCCGCAGCAGCTGCTCGGCCATCCGGCGGGCGGTCGCCGCGTCGAACAGGTCCGCGCGGTACTCCAGGACGCCGGTGAGCGCCTCGCCGTCGGGGACGAACTCCACGCTGAGGTCGAAGGTGGCGGCCTGCCGGGGCACGGTGACCGGGGCGGTGGCGAGTCCGTGCGGGGCGCCGGCCGCGGGCGGGGCGGGGTGCAGCAGCACCAGGACGTCGAACAGCGGGTTGCGGCCGGCCTCGCGGGGCGCGCCGACCGCCTCGACCAGCCGCTCGAAGGGCGTCTCACCGTGCGCCAGGGCGTCGTTGCCGGTCTCGGTGGCGGCCGCGAGCAGCTCGCGGAAGGAGGCTTCCGGCTCCACCCGGGTGCGCAGCACCACCGTGTTGACGAAGCAGCCGACGGCCCGTTCCAGCTCGGTGCGGGTGCGCCCGGCGAGCAGGGAGCCGACGGTGACGTCCGGCCGGCCGGACCAGCGGGCCAGCAGCGCCTGGGTGCCGGCCACCAGCGCGGTGTTGAGGGTGCCCTGCCGCTCGGCCGCGAGGGAGCGCAGCCGGGCGGTGAGGGGCGCGGGGACGGTGAAGGTGTGCAGGGCTCCGGGGCCGGCCTCCTCGCCGCGCCGGGGGTGGTCCAGCGGCAGCCCGGCCGGTACCACGCCGGCCAGTTTCCGCCTCCAGTAGGCGAGTTGGCTCTCCAGCCGGTCGCCGGACAGCCGCTCGCGCTGCCAGAGCGCGAAGTCCGGGTACTGGGTGGCGACTTCGGGAAGCTCGGGCTCGGCGCCGCGGGCCAGGGCGTCGTAGGCGGTGCACAGCTCGTCCAGGACGACGCCCATCGACCAGCCGTCGGTGACGATGTGATGGGCAGTCAGCTGGAGTACGTGGCCGCCCGACGGCTCGGCCACCAGCAGGGCGCGCAGCAGCGGCCCCTGCCCGAGGTCGAAGGGGCGTGAGTACTCCTGGAGCAGGATCGCGTCCAGGCTCTCTCCCGCGGCCTGCTCCCGGAGCGGCAGCTCCACCGGCCCGGCCGGCCGTACGGTCTGCACCGGCCGGCCGTCGTCCTCGGCGAAGACGGTGCGCAGCGCCTCGTGGCGCGCCACCACGGCGGTGAGCGCGGCGGCGAGCGCCGCGCGGTCCAGCGCTCCGGTGAACCGCAGGGCGACGGCGCTGTTGTAGCGCGGGTCGCCGGGGCGCAGCCGGTCCAGGAACCAGAGCCGCTGCTGGACGAAGGAGGGCGGCAGGGGCCGGGTGCGGTCGGCGCGCGGGATGGCCCGCTCGGCGGCCGTCCGCGCGCCGCCGGCCTTGCCGGCCAGTCGCTGCCGCAGGGCCTCGCGCAGGTCGGCGGGCAGGGCGGCGGCGCGCTCCCGCTTGGAAGGCGTCTCAGGCGTCATGGTCGGCTCCTCACCGTTCGTCATCGTCGGGGCCGTCCAGTGCGGCGGTCGTGTCGGGGGCGGCCGGAGCGGCGGCGGCTTCGTCGGGCCCGGCCGGCGCGGCGGCTTCGAGTTCGCTCAGCACCAGGTCCTCCACCAGGTCCGCCAGAGCGGCCACGGTGCGGGAGACCAGCACGTCGCGGGGGGTGAGCGTGACGCCGAAGGCGTCGTTGGCCCGGGAGGCGATCAGCAGGGCCCGCATCGAGTCGCCGCCCAGCTGGAAGAAGTCGTCGGTGGCGCCGACGGCGGTGTGCAGGGTCTCGGCCCAGATCTCCGCCACGGCCTCCTCGGTGGGGGTGCGGGGCGCGACCCGTTCGGCCGGCCCGGCCCCGTCCGGGCCGGGGGCGGGCAGCGCCGCCCGGTCGGTCTTGCCGCTCGCGGTGAGCGGGAAGCGGTCGAGCACCGCGAAGGCCGAGGGGACCATGTGGCCGGGCAGCGAGCGGGCGGCCAGGGCGCGCAGCTCGGCGCCGGTCGGCGGCTCGACGCCCGGGGCGGCGAGCAGGTGGGCGACCAGCCGGGGCAGCCCGGGTTCGTCCTCCCGGACGCTCACCACCGCGTCCAGCACGGCCGGGTGGCGCACCAGCACCGCTTCCACCTCGCCCGCCTCGATCCGGTGGCCGCGCAGCTTCAGCTGGTGGTCGGCGCGGCCCAGGTAGTGCAGTTCGCCGTGGCGGTCGCGGCGCACCAGGTCGCCGGTGCGGTACATCCGGCCGCCGGGCGGGCCGTACGGGTCGGCGGTGAAGCGGGCGGCGGTCAGACCCGGGCGGCCGAGGTAGCCGCGGGCCAGGGCCGGTCCGCTCAGCCACAGCTCGCCGGGGACGCCGTCGGGCACCGGCCGCAGCCGGGCGTCCAGCACGTAGGCGCCGGTGCCGGGCAGCGGGCGGCCGATCGGCGGGGCGGTGCCGTCCGCGGTCAGCGGCGCCGACCAGGTGGCGACCACGGTGGCCTCGGTGGGCCCGTAGGAGTTGACCATCCGGTGGTGCGGGGCCCAGCGGGCGACCAGGTCGGCGCCGCAGGCCTCGGCGCCGACGATCAGGGTCTTCAGCGCGGGCAGGCTTCCGGGGGTATCGGCCGGCAGGGTGGCCAGGGCGGCGGGCGGCAGCAGGGTGTGGGTGATCCGCTGTTCCCGGAGCAGTTCGGCCAGGTGGGCGCCGAGCAGCGGACCGGGCTCGGGCACCACCAGCCGGGCGCCGTGCGGCAGGGCCAGGCACAGTTCCAGCACCGAGGCGTCGAAGCTGGGGGTGGCGAAGGCCAGCACCCTGTCCCCCGGGGCGACTCGGTAGTGCTCGGCCTCGGCGGCGGCGAAGCCGGCCAGGCCGCGGTGGGTGACCACGACGCCCTTGGGGGTGCCGGTGGAGCCGGAGGTGAAGATGACGTAGGCGGGGTCGTCCGGGTCCAGCGGGCGGGTGCGGTCGGCGTCGGTGGGGCGGTGGCCGGGCGCGCCGTGCGGATCGGCGGCCAGCAGGTCGGCCACCTCCTTGGCGTCCAGGGTGAGCGCCGGGGCCGCGTCGCGCAGCATCACCGCGATCCGTTCCTCGGGGTAGTGCGGGTCGACGGGCAGGAAGGCGGCGCCGGTCTTCGCCACCGCCAGTTCGGCGAGCAGCATGTCGGCCGAACGGGGCAGCAGCAGGGCGACGGTCCGCCCGGGGCCGGCGCCGCGCGCGATCATCCGGTGGGCGAGGCGGTTGGCGTGGGCCTCGGCCTCGGCGTAGGTCAGCTCCCGTCCGGCCGCGCTCAGGGCGACGGCCCGCGGCCACCGGTCCGCGGCGGCCTCGACCAGGGCGGGCAGCGTCGCCGGGGGCGGCGGGGCGAGCGCCGGGCGGGCCGGGCCGTGCAGCAGCCGGCGCCGTTCGCCGGGCGGCAGCAGGTCCAGGTCGTCCAGCCGGGTGGCGCCGTCGGAGTCCGCCAGGGCGGACAGGGTGTGCAGCAGCTGGGCGGACAGTGCTCCGGCGGTCTCCGGGTCGAGGTAGCGGGGGTCGTAGCCGAGTTCCACGGCGAGCCGCTCGGCCGGGGAGACGACCACGGTGAGCGGGTAGTTGGTGGCCTCCCGGGCGTCCAGTTCGCGCACCAGCAGGCCGTGCGCACCGGCGGTGGCGTCGCCGACCGGGTAGTTCTCGAAGACCACCAGGCTGTCGAACAGCTCGGTGCCCGGCGGGAGTCCACTCAGTCCGTGCATCCGCGCCAGCGGCAGGTGGTCGAACCGGCGGTCCTCGGCCCGCTCCTCCTGGAGGGTGCGCAGCCAGTCGGCGCACGGCTGCCGGCCGTCGACGGCGACCCGGGCGGGCAGGGTGGTGATGAACAGGCCGACGATGGTGTCGGAGCCGGCCAGGTCGGCGGGGCGGCCGGAGACGGTGGTGCCGAAGCAGACCCGCTCCTCCCCGCTCCAGCGGGACAGCAGCAGCGCCCAGGCTCCCTGCACCACGGTGTTGAGGGTGAGCCGGTGGCGGCGGGCGAACTCCTGGATCCGCCCGGTGGCGGCCTCGTCCAGCCGGTGCGAGAGCCAGGTCCCGGAGCGGGCGGTGTCGCCCTGGGCGGGCCGGCGGTCGTAGGGCAGCGCGGTGGGGGCCGCGAGGCCGGCCAGGGCGGCGCGCCAGTGCTCGACGGCGGCGCCGGTGTCGCGGGCGGCGAGCCAGCGGACGTAGTCGGCGAAGGGCCGGCGCTCGGGCAGGGCGGGCCGCTCGCCCCGGGCGAGCGCGGCGTGGGCGGCCAGCACGTCGGCGAGGACGTGGAAGACGCTCCAGCCGTCCAGCAGCACGTGGTGGAAGGCCCAGACCACCCGTACCGCGTCCGGGCCGAGCCGCACCAGGTCGAGCTTCAGCAGCGGCGCCCGGTGCAGCGGCAGCGGGCGGGCCCGCTGTTCGGCGAGCAGTTCCTCCAGGCGGCTCTCGCGCTCCGAGGCGCCCAGGTGGCTCCAGTCGTGCTCGGTGACCGGGAGCGGCGCCTTCCGGTGGACCACCTGGAGCGGCACGGGCACCTCGCTCAGGACGACCGAGGTGCGCAGCACCGGGGTGCGGTCCACGACGTGCTGCCAGGCGGCGGCCAGCGTTCCGACGTCCCGGGCGCCGTCCAGCACGAAGGTGATCTGCTCGACGTACAGGCCGTGTTCGGCCTCGTCCAGGCCGTGCAGCACCATGCCGGTCTGGGTGGGGGTGAGCGGCTGGATCTCCGTCACCTCCCGCCCGGTGCCGGCCAGCCGGTCGACGGCCGCCTGGTCGAGGCCGGCCAGCGGGAAGTCCGAGGGGGTACGGCCGCCGGCGCCGGGTTCGGCGCAGTGGCGGACGATCTCCCGCAGCTCGTCCAGCAGTTCGGCGGCCAGCCGGGCGACCGTGCCCCGGTGGTGCACCGCGCGGGAGTAGGACCAGGTGAAGGAGAGCCGGCCCTCGGCGACCCGTCCGAGCACGTCCAGCAGGTGCGGGCGGCGGGCGGTGCGGTCCATGCCTCCGGTGAGCGGGCCGGCCGGGGCGTGCAGCAGCCCGCCGGGGGTGGCGGTCCGGTCCTGGCGGCCCAGGTAGTTGAAGCCGAGCTGCGGCAGGTCCAGCTCCGGGGCGGGCCGCAGGTGGCGCAGGGCGCCGTGGCCGAGGCCGCCGTGCGGGACGGCCCGCAGGCTCTCCTTGACGGCCTTCAGGGCGGTGCCGGTGTCGGCGTCCGGGGGGACGTCCAGGGCGACGGGGTGGAGCGTGGTGAACCAGCCGACGGTGCGGGAGAGGTCGAGGCCGTCGAAGAGTTCCTCGCGGCCGTGGCCCTCCAGGGCGAGGACCACCCGGTCCCGTCCGGTCCAGCGGGCCAGCACCCGGCCGAGGGCACAGAGCAGCACGTCGTTGACCCGGGTGCGGTAGGCCTCCGGGACGTCCCGGAGCAGCCGGCGGGTGTCCTCGGCGCCGAGGGTGAAGGTCAGCGACTCCTCGGTGTCGGCGGTGTTGGCGCCGTCCAGGTCGACGGGCAGGCCTTCGTCCACCATCCCTCGCCAGTACGGGAGTTCGGCGTCGAAGCCGCCGGCGGCGGTGTGCGCGGCGAGCCGTTCGGCCCAGGCCCGGAAGGAGGTGCTCTTGGCGCCGAGGTCGGGCCGCTCGCCCGCGCTCAGCGCGCGGTGGGCGCGTTCCAGGTCCTCCAGGAGGATGCGCCAGGACACCGCGTCCACCACCAGGTGGTGCGCGGCCAGCAGCAGCACCGGGCGGGGGTCGCCGTCGAAGCGGCAGAGGGCGGCCCGCAGCAGAGGTCCGGCGGCCAGGTCGAAGCCCTCGGCGAGCTGCTCGCCCAGCCGGTGCAGCACGGCCTCGCGCTCCTCGCCCTCGGCGGCGGGCAGCCGGTGCCGGCGCAGTTCGGGCGCCTGGCCGGGTGCGGTGCCGTGCTGGCGCCACCGGCCGTCGGCGAGCGGTTCGAAGCGCAGCCGCAGCGCGTCGTGGTGCTCCAGGACGGCGGCCAGCGCGGCCCGCAGGGTGCTCTCGTCACCGGTGGGGGCGAGGGTGAAGGAGACGGACTGGGTGAGCCGGGCCGGGTCGCCGTCGAGGGTGTCCAGCAGCCAGTGCTGGACGGGGGTGAGCGGGGCCTCGCCGACTACCGCGCCCTGTTCGGCGCCCTGTTCGGCGCCGGGTCCGGGGCGCGGTGACCGCTCGGCGGCGCGGGCGAGTTCGGCCAGGGTCTGGTGGGCGAACAGGTGCCGGGGCGTGAGCGCGAGACCGGCCCGGCGGGCCGCCGAGACGACCTGGATGCCGAGGATGGAGTCCCCGCCGAGCGCGAAGTAGTTGTCGTCCGCGCTGACTTCGGGCACGCCGAGCACCTCGCGCCAGATCGCGGCCAGGGCCTGTTCGGCCTCGCCGTGCGGCGCTCGGTGCCCGCCGGTGGCCGTCGCGGTCCACACCGGCGCGGGCAGCGCGCGCCGGTCCAGCTTGCCGGTGGCGCCCAGCGGCAGCCGCTCCAGCGGCACCACCAGGGCGGGCACCAGGTGGTCGGGGAGGGTGCGGCCGAGGAAGGCCCGCCACTCGGCCGGGTCGGGCAGGGCGCCCGCGCGGGGCACCGCGTAGCCGACCAGCCGCTTGTGGCCGTCCTGGTCGACCACCCGGGCGGCGGCGGCCGCGACCCGCGGGTGGCGGGCCAACGCGGCCTCGACCTCGCCGAGTTCGATCCGGAAGCCGCGCACCTTGACCTGGTCGTCGGCCCGGCCGAGGTAGTGGAGGCCGCCGTCGGCGCTCCAGCGCGCCCGGTCGCCGGTGCGGTACATCCGGGCTCCCGGCGGGCCGTACGGGTCGGGCAGGAAGCGGGCGGCGGTCAGCCCGGGGCGGCGCAGGTAGCCGCGCGCCACGCCGGTGCCGGCCAGGTACAGCTCCCCGGGCGCGCCGACCGGCACGGGGCGCAGCCGCTCGTCCAGGACGTAGGCCCGGGCGCCGCCGACCGGCCGGCCGATCGGCGGGTCGCGGTCCGGGTCGGCCGGGTCGCAGGTGTGGGCGGTGGCGTAGACGGTGGCCTCGGTGGGGCCGTAGGCGTTCAGCACCCGGCAGCCGGGGACGGCTTCGCGGACCCGGCGCACGGTCCGGGCGGGCAGGGCCTCGCCCGCCAGGACCACCGTGTCGGCGGCGAGTCGCGCGGCGCCGTCGGCGAGCAGTCCGCCGAGGGCCGAGGGCACCGCACTGATCAGCCCGGCCCGCCAGGGGCCGGGGCGTTCGGCGAGGGCCAGCAGGTCGCGGACGAGTTCGACGCAGCCGCCGGAGAGCAGCGGCGCGAAGATCTCGAACACCGACACGTCGAAGTTGAGCGAGGTGGCGGCGACCACGTGCTCCAGGCCGCGCCCGGCGAACTCGGCGGCGGCCCAGTCGGTCAGGGCGAGCACCGAGGCGTGGGCGACCACGACGCCCTTGGGCCGGCCGGTGGAGCCGGAGGTGTGGATGACGTACGCGGGGTGCTCCGGCCGCAGGGCGCCGCGCCGCTCCCCGTCGCGCACGGCGTCGGCGCGGGCGGCGGCCAGCCGGTCCCGGCAGGCCGGGTCGTCGGGCACGATCCGGGTGAACGGGCCGTCCGGCAGGCGGTCCCGGGCGGCGGCGTCGGTGATCACGGCGTCGGGCCGGACGTCCTCGAAAAGGTAGGCGATCCGCTCGGCCGGGTACCCGGGGTCGACCGGCAGGTACCCGGCGCCGCTCTTGAGCACCGCGAGCAGGGCGACGGCCAGTTCGGCGGTGCGCGGCAGCGCGAGCGCGACGAAGCGCTCGGGCCCGGCCCCGGCCTCGATCAGCAGCCGGGCCAGCCGGTTGGAGCGCTCGTCCAGCTCCCGGTAGCTCAGCAGGACCTCGCCGGAGCGGACCGCCGGGGCGTCGGGGGTGCGGGCGGCCTGCCGGGCGAAGGCCTCCGGCAGTGTGTCCCCCGGCGCGTGGCGCACCGCGCCGCCGAGGCGCTCCAGCAGTTCGCGCCCCTCGTCGGGCTCCAGCAGCGGCAGTTCGCCCGCCGGACGGTCGAGGCCGGCCGCCAGACCGGCCAGCAGGGTGCGCAGGCCCGCCCCGAGTCCTTCGACGGTGGCGGTGTCGAAGACGGCCGGGTCGTGGTCGAGGCTGACCTCGATGTCCGCGCCGGGGGCCACCACCACGCTGAGCGGGTAGCTGGTCGGCTCCAGCACGCTCTCGGTCTCCACGCCGAGGCCGTGCCGGCTCAGCGAACCGGCGTCGAAGGGGTAGTTCTCGAAGACCACGATGCTGTCGAACAGGGCGGTGCCACCGGGCAGTTCGCTCCAGTTCTGGAGCTGGGCCAGCGAGACGGCGTCGTACCGCCGGGCCTCGGACTGGCTGTCCTGCACCTCGCGCAGCCAGTCCAGCAGCGGGCGGCGGCCGTCGATCCGGACGCGGGTCGGCAGGGCGTTGATGAACAGTCCCACCATCGAGGTGACGCCGGGCAGTTCGGCGGGCCGGCCGGAGACGATGGTGCCGAACACCACGTCGTCCCCGCCGCCGTAGCGGGAGAGCAGCAGCGCCCAGGCGCCCTGGAGCACGGTGTTGACGGTCAGCCCGGCCTGCCGGGCGGTGGAGCGCAGCCGTTCGGACAGCTCGGGGCCGAGGGCGACCCGTACGGTGGCCGAGGAGGAGGCGCGGTGGGCGCCGGCCGGGCGGCGGTCCCGGGGCAGTTCGGTGGGGGCGGGGAAGCCGGCCAGGGTGGCGCGCCAGTAGCGTTCGGCCTCCGCCCCGTCCCGGCCGGACAGCCAGCGCAGGTAGTCCGCGTAGGGCGCCCGCTCGACCAGGACGGGCCGGCGGCCGGAGGTCAGCGCGGCGTAGCGCTCGCAGACCTCGTCGAAGACCTGGGCGGCGCTCCAGCCGTCCAGCAGCACGTGGTGGAAGGTCCACACCAGCCGCACGCTGGTCGCGGTCAGCCGGATCAGGGTCAGCCGCAGCAGCGGGGCGCCGGCCAGGTCGATCCCGGCCGCCCGGTCCTCGGCGAGCAGCCGGGCGGTGTCCCGTTCGACCTGCTCGGCGGGGCGGCCGGTCCAGTCGTGGTGGGCCACGGGGACGGCGGCCCGGTGCTGGACGACCTGGAGCGGTTCGGCGCCGTCCTGCCAGCTGAGCCGGGTGCGCAGGATCGCGTTGGCGTCGGCGGTCTGCTGCCAGGCCTCGGCCAGCGCGTGCGGGTCGGTGACTCCGGTGAGCACCAGGCGCACCTGGTTGACGTAGGTGTCGCCGTCCGGGTCCAGCAGGCTGTGGAAGAGCATCCCGGCCTGCATCGGCGTCAGCGGGTGGATGTCGGCGACGCCGCGCCCGTCCCCGGCGATCCGGTCCACCGCCGCCTGGTCGAGCCGGGCCAGCGGGAAGTCCGAGGGGGTGCGGCCTCCCGCGCCGGGCTCGGCGCAGTGGGCGACGATCTCCTCCAGCGCGCGCAGCATGGCCTCGGCGAGGGCGGTGACGGTGTCCGGGCGGTGCCGCCCGGCGCTGTGGTACCAGCCGATCTCCAGCCTGCCGTCCTCGACCCGGGCGACCACGTCCAGCAGGTGCGGGCGCTCGGTGCCGGGAGCCTCCGTGCCGCCGAGGCCGCCGGGGACGGCGCGGACCAGGGCGGCGCCGTCGGCGGACCAGTCGAAGCGGCCCAGGTAGTTGAAGCTCACGCCGGGGGCGGGCGCGTCGGCGAGCGCCCCGTCCCGGGCGAGATGGCGCAGCGCGCCGTACCCGAGGCCTCGGTCCGGCACCGCCCGCAACTGCTCCTTGACGGACTTCAGGGCGGCGCCCCAGTCGCCCGCCGGCACGTCGAGGGCGACGGGGTGGAGCGAGGTGAACCAGCCGACGGTACGGGACAGGTCGAGGCCCTCGAACAGCCGGTCCTCGCGGCCGTGCCCCTCCAGGCCGACCGCGACGGTGGGCCTCCCCGTCCACTCGGCGAGCACCCGGCCGAGGGCGGTGAGCAGCACGTCGTCGATCCGGGTCCGGTAGACCCCGGGGACCTGGCGCAACAGGGCGTCGGTGCGCTCGCGGTCCAGCCGGACGGTCACCTCGCGCAGGTCGGCGGCGGTGTTGCCGCCCTCGCCGTCCACCGGTAGCGGCTCGGCGCAGGCCCGGGCGGCGGCCGTCCAGTGGTCGCGCTGCCCGGCGAAGCCGCCGGCGGCGGTGTGCTCGGCCAGCCGGCGGGCCCACGCGGCGACGGAGGTGGTGCGGGCGGGCAGCCGCAGCGGGCGGCCCTCGACGGCCTGGCGGTAGGCGGTCTCCAGGTCCTCCAGCAGCACCCGCCAGGAGACGCCGTCGACGGCCAGGTGGTGGACGGCCAGCGACAGCCGGTCGGGCCGGGCGCCACCGCCGGGCAGCAGCCGGGCGGTGAGCAGCGGGCCGCCGTCCAGCCGGAACGAGCGCTCCCCGGGCTCCTCCGGGGCGCCCGGCTCGCAGACCTCCAGCAGGTCGGGCGCGGCCTCGTCGGCGGGGGCGCAGTGCTGCCGCCAGCCGCCGTCCTCGGCGCGGGTGAAGCGGGAGCGCAGCGCGTCGTGGTGGGCCCACAGGGCGGCCAGGGCGCGGCGCAGGGCCCGGGGGTCGACGGCGCCGGGGGCCTCCACCAGGACGGACTGGTCGAACTGGCCGGCGTACGGCGGGTTCGGGTCGAGGAACCAGTGCTGGATCGGGGTCAGGGGGACCTCGCCGCTGACCGGTTCGGTGCCGGCCACGGTGACGGCGCTGCCGGCCGCCGCGGCCAGCGCGGCGACGGTGGGGTGGCGGAACAGGTCGCGCGGGGAGAGCGCGAGGCCGGCGGCGCGGGCCCGGGAGACGACCTGGATGCTCAGGATGGAGTCGCCGCCGAGCAGGAAGAAGTCGTCGTCCAGCCCGACCCGCTCCACCCCGAGCAGCTCCGCCCAGATCCCGGCGAGCAGGCGTTCGCGCTCGGTCCCGGGGGCGCGGTGGGGGCGGTCGCCGCCCGCCGACCGCTCGGGGGCGGGCAGCCGCCTGCGGTCCACCTTGCCGTTGGCGGTGAGCGGGAGTTCGGGCAGGGTGACGAAGGCGGCGGGCAGCATGTAGTCGGGCAGGCCGGCGGCCAGGTGGGCGCGCAGGTCGGCGGCGGTGGGCGGCTCGGCCCCGGCCGGCACCAGGTGGGCGAGCAGCCGCTTGCCTATCGCGTCCTCGTGCAGCGAGACCACCGCCTCGGCGACGGCCGGGTGGGCGGTGAGCCGGGCCTCGATCTCGGCGGGCTCGATCCGGAAGCCCCGGATCTTGATCTGGTCGTCCGCGCGGCCCACGAAGTGGAGTTCGCCGTCCTCGCTCCACCGGGCGGTGTCGCCGGTGCGGTACATCCGGGTTCCGGGCGGGCCGAACGGGTCGGCGAGGTAGCGGGCGGCGGTCTCGCCGGGGCGGCCCGCGTAGCCCCGGGCGAGCCCGGCTCCGGCGAGGTACAGCTCTCCGGTGACGCCCGGGGGTTGCGGCTGGAGCGCGCCGTCCAGGACGTACGCCCGGGTGTTGTCCAGGGGGCGGCCGATCGGCAGCACGGCGGGCAGCTCGTCGCCGGAGCGGAAGGCCCGCCGGGTGGCGAAGGTGGTGGTCTCGGTCGGGCCGTAGCCGTCGACCACGGTGAGGCCGGGGCAGGCTGCCAGGACCTTGCGGACGACGGCGCCGGGCACCGCCTCGCCGCCAGTCCACACCTCCCGGGCGCCGCGCAGGCAGCCCGGGTCCTCCTGGGCGAGCAGCCGGAACAGGCCGGCGGTCAGCCACAGGCAGCGCACGCCCTGTTCGGTGACGGCGTGCCGGACGGCGGCGGCGTCCAGGTCCCGTGGCGGGGCCAGCACGGCGGTGCCGCCGCGCAGCAGCGGCACCCACAGCTCGTAGGTGGCGGCGTCGAAGGCGTGCGGGGAGTGGACCAGCACCCGGTCGTGGCCGGCGAACGCGCGGTCCAGGGCGAGCGCGGCGACGTCCCGGCGGCGCACCGCGACGCCCTTGGGGGTGCCGGTGGAGCCGGAGGTGAACATCAGGTACTGGACGTTGTCGGGGTGGACGGCCGCCACGGCGGGCGTCACGGCGGGCCCCTCGGCCGACGGCCGGTGCTCCGGCTCGTCGACCCTCACCACCCGCCCCCCGCCGAGGAGTTCGGCCGCCGTGCCGGCCCAGTGGGCGTCGGTGAGCAGCAGCTCCGCGCCCGCCTCGGCGAGCATCCGGTGCAGCCGCTCACGCGGAGCCCGGCCGTCCAGCGGCACGAAGACCCCGCCGGTGCGGACCAGCGCCAGCTGGGCGACGACCAGGTCGACGGAGCGTTCCATCAGCACCCCGACCGGCTGCTCCACCCGGACCCCGAGCGCGGTCAGCCGGCCGGCCAACCCGGCCGCCAGGGCGTCGAGTTCGCGGTAGGTCAGGCGCCGCGAGGCGGTCTCCAGGGCGATCGCCCCGGGGGTGCGGAGCACCTGCTCGGCGAAGAGTTCCGCGATGTCGCCCGCGGGCTGCTCGACGGCGGTGGCGTTCCAGTCGACCAGGACGCGCCGTCGCTCCTCCCCGGTCAGCAGCGGCAGCCGCGCGGGCGGGCGGTGGGCGCCCCCGGGCATTGCGGTCAGCACGGCGGTGAGCTGCCCGGCCAGCCGCCGCACGGTGGACCCGTCGAACAGCCTCGGGTCGTAGCACAGCCGCAGGGACAGCTCCGGGCCCGGGTAGGCGAGCAGGGCGAGCGGGTAGTTGGTGGTCTCGATCCCGTCCAGGTCGCTCAGCCGCAGGCCGTGCGCGCAGGCCGCCTCCTCGTCGACCGGGTAGTTCTCGAAGACCACCAGGCTGTCGAACAGGGCGCTCTGCTCGGGCAGTCCGGTGGCGGCCCGCAGCCGGGTGAGCGGCACGAAGCCGTGCCGCCGGTCCTCGCTCTGCTCCCGCTGCACCGTGCGCAGCCAGTCCACCAGGGTGCCCTCGGCGGGCACCGTGGTACGGGCCGGCAGGGTGGTGATGAACAGGCCGGTCATCGCCTCGACGCCGGGCAGCTCGGGCGGCCGCCCGGAGGAGGTGGTGCCGAACACCACCTCGGCCCGCCCGGCCCGGCGGCCCAGCAGCACGGCCCAGGCGCCCTGGACGAGGGTGTTGAGGGTCAGTCCGGAGCCCCGGGCGAGGTCCTCCAGCGCCTCGGTCGCGGCGGCGGGCAGGGTGAACGGCACGGCCCGGGTGGACTCCGCCCGGTGGTTGCCCACCGGCTCGCGGTCGTACGGCAGCGGCGTCGCCTCGGTGAGCCCGGCGAGCCGGCCACTCCAGTACCGCTCCGCCCGCGCGTGGTCGCGCCCGCCCAGCCAGGCCAGGTACTCGCGGTACGGCCGGCGCTCCGGCACGGTGCCGTACGGGACCTCCCCGCCGGACCGGCCGAGGGCGGCGTGCACGGCGAAGACGTCGGAGAGCACCTGGAACAGGCTCCAGCCGTCCAGGACCAGGTGGTGGAAGGACCAGAGCACCCGCACCCGGCCCTCCGGGAGCCGGATGAGCACCAGCCGCTGGAGCGGGGCCACCGCGAGGTCCAGGCCGCGGGCGCGGTCGCGGTCCAGCAGCTCGGCCGACCGGGCGCGGCGCTCCTCCTCGGGCAGCTCCCGCCAGTCCAGGTGGGTGACCGGCACGGCCGCCCGCCGCTGCACCACCAGCAGCGGCTCGGGCACGTCCTGCCAGCGGACGCGGGCGCGCAGCACGTCGGTCCGGTCGGTGACCCACTGCCAGGCCTCGGCCAGGCGCTCCGGGTCGGGCACGCCCTCCAGGAGGAAGTCCAGCTGCTGGAAGTAGGCGCCGCTGTCCTCCTCGGCGAGGCCGTGGAAGAGCATGCCGGACTGGGTCGGGGTGAGCGGCAGCACGTCCTCGACCGCCGCCGGGTCCGCGCCGGTGATCCGGTCCACCGCCGTCTGGTCGAGCCGGGCCAGCGGGAAGTCCGACGGGGTGCGGCCCGCAGCGCCGGGGTGGGCCGCGTGGCGGGCGAGGTCGGCCAGTTCCTCGGCGAAGCGCCGGGCCAGGGCCTCGACGGTCTCGCCGTGGTGGACGGCGGCGGAGTGGAACCAGGTGAACTCCAGCGCCCCGCCGTCGAGCCGGCCGACCACCTCCAGCGGGTGGGGGCGCTCGGTGCGCGGGTCGGCGTCCAGCTCCAGCGGCCGGAAGGTGCCGCGGAACAGGCCGTCCGGGTCGTCCGGGAGGGCGATCCGGCCCAGGTAGTTGAAGCCGATCCGGGCGGCCGGGGCCGCGGGCGCCGTGCCGGGGCGGCCCAGGTGGCGCAGCGCCTCGAAGCCGAGGCCGCGCCGGGGGACGGCGCGCAGCTGCTCCTTCACCCGCTTGAGCACGGTGTCCCAGTCGGCTCCGGCGGGCACGGCCAGGGCGACGGGGTGGCGGGTGGTGAACCAGCCGACCGTACGGCTGAGGTCGAGGTCGGCGAAGAGCTCCTCGCGCCCGTGGCCCTCGACGTCCACCACGACGTGCTCCAGCCCGCTCGCTCCGCACAGCGCCCGGCCGAGGGCGCTGAGCAGCACGTCGTTGACCTGGGTGCGGTAGGTGTCGGGCAGGGTGCGCAGCAGGGCGGCGGTGTCGGCGGCGCTCAGCCGGACGGTGACAGACCGTTCGGTGCCGTAGGTGTCAGGACCCGGGAGGTCGGCGGGGAAGGGCTCGGCGGCCGACGGCCCGTGGGGCGACGGCTCGGCGGCCGACGGCCCGTGGGGCGACGGCTCGGCGGCGGGCCGCTGCGGGAGCGCCCGCGCCCAGTACTCGCTCTCGTCCTCGAAGCCGCCCCGGGCGGCGAAGCCGCTCAGCCGCTCGGCCCACTGCCGCAGCGGCGAGGACTTGGCGGGCAGGGCTCCGGCTCCGTCCCGGCCCTCCCGGCGGGCCCGGTAGGCGGTGTCGAGGTCCTCCAGCAGCACCCGCCAGGAGACCCCGTCGACCACCAGGTGGTGCACGGCCAGGTGCAGCACCGGGGGCAGCCCCTCGGCGCGCTCGTGCAGCACGGCGCGCAGCAGCGGCTCGCCGCCGCCCAGGTCGTACGGGCCGAAGTGCGGGGTGTCCCCGTCCGGTCCGGTGTGCCGGGCGAGGGCGATCCGGGGGCCCGGCTCGGCGATCCGCCAGCGGGAGGCGCCGGCGCCGTCGAGTCCGGTGAAGGCCGAGCGCAGCGCGTCGTGGTGGGCGACCAGGTCGTTGAGGGCCGCCTCCAGGGCCGCCCGGTCCAGGTCCTCGGGCAGCAGCAGCGAGAGCGCCTGGCCGAAGTGCCCGGCGCGGCCGGCGGCCCGCTCCAGCCACCAGCGCTGGATCGGGGTGGGGACGGCCTCGCCGGTCGCGGCGACCGGCGCGGGCGCGGCCGGGGCCTCGGCGTCCTCGGCGGCCCGGGCGAGGGCGGCGACCGTCTGGTGGCGGTAGAGGTCCCGGGAGGTCAGCGGCAGTCCGGCCTGGCGGGAGCGGGCCACCACCTGGATGCCGAGGATGGAGTCGCCGCCGAGGTCGAAGAAGTTGTCGTCCGCGCCGACCCGCTCCAGCCGCAGGACGTCCGCCCAGATGCCGGCGAGCGCCCGTTCGGCGGAGGTGCGGGGGGCGACGTGGCGGGGGGCGGCGTGGCGCACGGCGGAGGGCGCGGCCGGACCGGCGCCGGTCCGCTCCTCCTCCCGGTCCTGCTCGGCCACCGGGCCGAGGTGCTCCAGTTCGCCGTCGGCCCGCCAGCGCGCCAGCTGCCCGGTGCGGTGGAGCCGCTCCCCCGGCGCGCCGAACGGGTCGGCGATCTCCCCCGCCCGATCCGGGCCACCGCCCGGCAGGTACAACTCCCCCGGGACGCCGACGGGTTGGGGGCGCATGGCGCGGTCGAGGACATAGCCCCGGCCGCCGGCCGAGGGCGCCCGCCAGGAGTCCAGCAGCGCGCGCTGCTCCTCCTCGGGGATCATCGGCAGTTCGGCGAGGGTGCGCCCCGGCCCGTCCGCCATCCCGGCGAGCAGCCGGTGCAGGTGGGCGGCCAGCGCGGCCACCGTCCGCCGCTCGAACAGGTCGGTGTTGTACTCCACGGTCAGCGTGCAGCCCTGGCCCTCCTGCGGGGTGAACTCCAGCACCAGGTCGAAGCGGGCGGCCGGACGGGGCAGCGGGTGGTCCTCGAAGCGCAGGCCGCCGGCGGGCACCGGGGCGGCGGGGGTCTGCTGGACGACCGCGACCTGGACCAGCGGGGTCCGGCTGGGGTCGCGGGGCGGGGCCAGCTCCTCGACCACCCGGTCGAAGGGCGCCCCGGCGTGGGCGAAGGCGTCCAGCAGGGCGGCGCGGGTGCTCTCCACGAAGCCGTCCACGGTGGCCCGTTCGTCCACGTCGGCGCGCAGCACCACGGTGTTGACGAAGAAGCCGGTCACCTCCTCCAGGTCCCGCCGCTCGCGTCCGTTGGTGACGGTGCCGAGGGCCACGTCCCGCTGCCCGGAGTACCGGGAGAGCAGCAGCGCGCACGCCCCGGCGAAGAGGGTGAACACGGTGGTGCCGCGGCCCGCGGCGAGGTGGCGCAGCCGGTCCACCAGCTCGGCCGGGAGGTGGTGGCGGTGCGCCGCGCCGTGGGTGGTGCGCTGGGCGGGCCGGGGGCGGTCGGTGGGCAGCCGCAGGGTCGGCAGGCCGGCCAGGGTGCGCTTCCAGTACGCGAGGTCCGCCGTGTGGTCGGTCGTGCCGCGCTGTTCCCAGAGCGCGAAGTCGGGGTACTGGAGGGCGGGTTCGGGCAGGGCGTCCGGTTCGCCGGTGGCCTCCGCCCGGTGCAGCGCGGCCAGTTCGCGGGTGAGCACGCCCACCGACCAGCCGTCGGTGACGATGTGGTGCTGGGCCAGCAGCAGCAGGTGTTCGTGGGCGCCGAGCCGGATCAGCAGCGCCCGGGTGAGCGGGCCCCGGGCCAGGTCGTAGGGCCGTGCCAGCTCTTCGGCCAGCAGGCGTTCGGCGGCCTCGGTGCGCTCCTCGGCTGCCAGCGCGCCCAGGTCCTCGGTGCGCAGCGGGAGTTCGGCCCGCTCGGCGACGCGCTGGACGAGCTGTCCGTCGACGGTGGCCACGGTGGTGCGCAGCGAGGCGTGGCGGGCGGCGAGCCGGTGCAGCGCCCGGCCGAGGGCCTGGTGGTCGACCGGGCCGTGCAGCCGCAGCGCCGCGCCGGTGTTGTTCTCGCCGCCGCCGGGGTTGAGGTCCTCCAGGAACCAGAGCCGGCGCTGGGCGCTGGAGAGCGGCAGCGGCTCGCCGCGCGGGGCGGGCGGGATCGGCCGGGGCGGCGCGGCGGTGGGCGGCCGGTCGAGCAGCGGGGCGAGGTCTGCGACGGTGCGGGCGGTGAAGACGTCCCGCAGGGTGAGCCGGACGCCCAGCCGCTCGGTGATCCGGGCCAGGGTGCGGGCGGCGAGGATGGAGTCGCCGCCCAGGTCGAAGAAGTCGTCGCCCGCCCCCACCGCGTCGAGGCCGAGCACCTCGGCCCAGATGGCGGCCAGGGCGCGTTCCCGCTCGGTGCGCGGGGCGAGGTGCCCGGTGGCGGCCTGCCGGGCGGGCGCGGGCAGCGCCCGCTGGTCGACCTTGAGTTGCGGGGTGAGGGGCAGCGCGTCCAGGACGACGACGGCGGCGGGCACCAGGTGGGCGGGCAGGGTCGCGGCCAGGGCGGTGCGCAGTTCCGCCGGGTCCGGGGCCTGCTCGGGATCGGCGGGCGTGGCGTAGCCGACCAGCCGGGGGTGGCCGGGCTGGTCCTCGCGGACCACGACGACGGCCTGGTCGACGGCGAGGTGGGCGCGCAGCGCGGCCTCGATCTCGCCCGGTTCGATCCGGAAGCCGCGGACCTTGACCTGCCGGTCGAGCCGGCCGAGGTACTCCAGTTCCCCGTCGGCGTTCCGGCGGGCCCGGTCGCCGGTGCGGTAGAGCCGCGCGCCGGGCGGCCCGAAGGGGTCGGCGACGAAGCGCGCGGCGGTCAGGCCGGGGCGGCGCAGGTAGCCGCGGGCGACGCCCTCGCCGCCGAGGTACAGCTCGCCGTCGGTGCCGGGCGGCTGGGGCCGCATGGCCTCGTCGAGCACGTACGCCCGGGTGTGCGGCAGGGCAGCGCCGATGGTGGGCGAGCCGGTGCCGGCGGTGAGCGGGCCGGTCCAGGTGGCGACGATGGTGGCCTCGGTCGGGCCGTAGGAGTTGATCATGCGCCGGCCGGGCGCCCAGCGGTCGACCAGTTCGGCGGGGCAGGCCTCGGCGCCGACGATCAGGGTGCGCAGGTGCCGGCCCGCGCCGGCGGGCACGGTGGCCAGGGCGGCGGGCGGGATCAGGGTGTGGGTGATGCGGTGCTCGTCCAGGACGGCGGCGAGTTCCTCGCCCAGCCAGGGGCCGTGCGGCGGGACCACCAGGGTGGCGCCGGTCAGGACGGAGAGGAACAGCTCCAGGACGGAGGCGTCGAAGCTGGGCGAGGAGAACTGGAGGACCCGGTCGCCGGGCCGCAGCGCGTAGTTCTCCACGGCCGCCCCGGTGAAGCCGGCGATGCCCCGGTGGGTGACCACCACGCCCTTGGGCGTCCCGGTGGAGCCCGAGGTGTAGATCACGTACGCCGGGTGGTCCGGGCCGGTTCCGGCCGCGACGGGCGGGCCGGCGGGCCCGCCCGTCTCCAGGACGTCGCGGACGGCCCCCGGGTCGTCCAGGACGATCGCGGGGGCGGCGTCGGCGAGCATCAGGGCCCGGCGCTCGGCCGGGTAGGCCGGGTCGACGGGCAGGAAGGCGGCCCCGGCCCGGACGACGGCGAGCTCGGCGGCGATCAGCTCCATCGAGCGCGGCAGGACCAGCGCCACCGTCCGCTCCGGCCCGGCGCCGCGCCGCCTCAGCTCGCGGGCCAGCCGGTTGGCCCGTTCGGCCAGCTCCCGGTACGTCCAGGTGCGCGGGCCGTCGGTCACCGCGGGCGCGTGCGGGGTGCGGGCCGCCTGGGCGGCGAACAGCGCGTCGAGCGTCCGGCACCCGGGCGTGGTGGCGGCGCCGCCGGCCTGCGGCGGAACGGACGGGCGTGCGGACTGGGCAGGCCGGTCGGCCATGGCGGAAGGTCCTTCCGATGGGGGGCGGCGACGGGACGCCGGGGCGGGCGGTGGCCGGCCCCCCGGGTCCGGGGAGGGAGAGGATGTGACGGCGGTACGGCGGGTGCGGCGGCTCAGCCGGAGCCGGTCCGGTCGGCGCGGCGGCTCAGCCGGAGGCAGTACGCCGGGCCGTGCGCCCGGAGACCTGCACCCGGTCGATCCGGCCGGTGGCCGGGTCCCGGTGGAAGCTCCCGCCGGGCTCGGGGCGGCCGGTGTCGGGCGCGACCAGGTCGTAGGAGAGGTCGGCGTAGCAGCGCAGCGGGATCGGCGGGTCGCCGTCCACCGAGAGGGTGACCGGTCCGGCTCCGGCCGCCTCGACCCGGTAGCGGAGGGTGCCGTTGCGGTACTCCCCCGCGCACTCGGGCAGCGCGACGCTCTCGCCCGCGCCGACCGGTTCGATCGCGGCGGGCACCCGCACGCCGGTCGACTCCGCCAGTTCGGCCGCGAGTTCGCGCCAGAGCGCGGTGGCGGCGCCGGCGTTGCCGGTGAAGGCCACCACCAGGCCGCTGTCCGGGTCGGCCCGCAGGTGGCAGGAGGTGCCCATGGCGTTGCCGTCGTGGCCGCACCACCACTGCCCGCCGTGCCGGTAGAGCGCGACGCCGGCGCCCCAGCCGTCGGCGAGCGCGCCCGGCCGGGCGCCGGGCTGGGGCCGGCGCATCCGCTCGGCGAGGTCCGGGGGCAGCGCCTTGGACCGGCCCACCAGGGCGGCGCCGAGCGCGGCGAGGTCGGTGGCGCTCGCCAGCAGGGCGCCGGCCGGGGCCTCCAGCGGGGCCAGGTTCTGCCGCACCGCCCGGGCCCGGCCGGTGGCTGCGTTGAGCGCGTGTCCGGCGGCGACGGGGCGCCCGGGGGCGGCGGTGCCGACGAACACCGGTTCGGTGCCGAAGGGTTCGAGCAGCAGGGCGCGCACCGCCTCGTGCCAGGACATCCCGGTCACCGTCTCCACCAGGCGCCCGGCGGCGACGTAGCCGGCGTTGGAGTAGGAGAAGTCCGTCCCGGGCGGGAAGAGGGCGTCCTCGGCGGTGCAGACGGCGGACAGGTAGCGCGCCGCGGTGGTCCGGGAGGCGGCGTCGGAGTCCGGTCCGGTGGGCAGTCCGCCGGTGTGACCCAGGAGATGGCGAATCGTTACTTCGGGCAGTTGCCGGAGTTCCGGCAGGTGCTCGGCGGCCGGTTCGTCGAGGTCGAGGTCGCCGTCCTCGGCGAGCAGCATCACCAGCGCGGCCGTGTAGGGCTTGGTGAGCGATCCCACCGGCACGGCGGTGTCCGCGGTGAGGCGCTCCCCGGTGCCGGCGTCGGCCACCCCGGTGTGCAGGGCGACGGTCTCCGAGCCGGTGTCCAGCACCAGTTGGGCACCGGGCACCCGGTGGGCGCGCGCCAGCGCGTCGAGCCGGTCCTGCAACTCGCCGCGCAGGAGGAGCAGCGGCGCCCGCTCGCGGGTGGGCGCCGATCTGGGGTACGGCATGGGCGGAAGCTCCCGTTGACTGGTTCTCTGCCGCCGTCGGCGCACGGGCGCCCGCGGCGGAATTGAGGATCGGAGTACGACGCGACGGAGAATTCCCGGCCGCGGTCGTCGCGCGGCGCGGGGCGGAGCGTGTGGAATCGGCCGGAGCGCCCGGCGGCAGGGCGCCGTTCGGCCCCTGCCCGTACGCGTCCGGAACGGGCGGTGCGAATGCGACCCGAATTCCACGCCGTTCGGACTTCGGCGGACCCGGGAACGCCGCACGGTGAACCGCGAACGCCCGAAAACCTACCCCGCCGGTGCGGCCGGACAGAATCCCGGCCCCCGCCGACCGGCCGTCGCCACGGCCCCGACCTGCGTGGTTGCCGTCTCCGGCATGTCGATCCCCCTTTTTGCACAATCCGCGCCGTCCGAACGCCTGAACGACGAACGCCCGGACGGCGAACGCGCAACAGTCTTCACCGCCGGGTCAGCCGATCGCAACCCCTTCCGATTGAACGGAAAGCGACCGCCCGCGCCTGCCGAGGTAATCGGAACCACAAAATCCCAGGTGCGACTCCTGAGCACACCTGGAGCACCCGGGGAAGATGAGAATTTCTTTGGCCGAAAACGTGACGTCCACATCTTCCGAACAGATCGAACAGGCATTCGTGGAAATGTTCGAGTGATTTCCCGGACGCCTGGGACGGCTGTGATTCCCGTGCCGGAAAGCGACGGACGTGGGATCAGCTCCCGGAGGAGAGCAACCCCGCCGCCGCGTCGACGATCAGCTCGGGAGCCGGGCCGACGTCCAGCGCCGCGCCCCGCTCGTCCGGCTCCAGCGGCTCCAGCACGGCGAGCTGCGAGTCCAGCAGCGAGGTCGGCATGAAGTGGCCCCGGCGGCGGTGCAGCCTCGACGCCAGCAGGTCGTGGCTGCCCGTCAGGTGCAGGAAGAAGGCGTCCGGGCAGGCCGACCGCAGGGTGTCCCGGTAGCGCCGCTTCAGCGCCGAGCAGGTGACCACGCCGCCGGTGCCCGCCGCCTGCCGGTCGCGCAGCCACCCCCCGATCGCCCTCAGCCAGGGCTGGCGCCGGGCGTCGTCGAGCGGGATGCCGGCCGCCATCCGGGCGATGGAGTCCGGCCGGTGGAAGTCGTCCCCGTCCGCGAAGGGGAGCGCCAGCCGCTGCGCGAGCATCCGTGCCACCGTCGACTTGCCGGTGCCGGCGACCCCCATCACCACGACGTACGGACGGTCCGTCCCCGGGGACATCGGCCGCCCCTACCGCTGCCGGGGCGGCGGCCCCTGCGAGCCCGCCGGGTACTCCTCCAGCGGCACCAGGTCCCGGTCCCAGGCGTCGAGCACCGGCTCCAGGACCCGCCAGGCCTCCTCCGCCTCGTCCCCCCGGATGGACAGCGCCGGATCCCCGTTCAGCACGTCCAGCAGCAGCCGGCCGTAGGCGGGCAGCTCCTGCGGCTCCATCCGCGCGGTCAGCGAGAGCGGCGCCAGCTCGTGGGCGTGGGCGCCGATGCCCGTCAGGTCCAGGGTCAGCCCCTCCGGCTCCAGCTCGAAGCGCAGCACGTTGGGCAGCGCCTCCCCGTGGTGGCCGAACGGCAGGTGCGGCACCGGGCGGAAGTGCACCGCGACCTCCTTGCGGTCCGCCCCGAGCGCCTTGCCGCTGCGCAGCCGGAACAGCGTCCCGGACCAGCGCCAGCTGTCCAGCTCCAGCTCCACCTCGGCGAAGGTCTCGGTGCGGCGCTTGGGGGCCACCCCCTCCTCGTCGACGTACGCGGGCACCTCCCGGTCCCCGATCCGGCCGGGCAGGTAGCGCGCCCGCCGGGTGCGCCGCGCCACGTCCTGCTCGGTCAGCGGCCGCACCGAGCGCAGCACGTCCACCTTGCGGTCCCGCAGGTCCCGCTCGCCCAGCGTGATCGGCGGCTCCATGGCGACCAGGCAGAGCAGCTGGAGGAGGTGGTTCTGCACCATGTCCTTGAGCGCGCCGACGTGGTCGTAGTACCCGGCCCGCCCCTCCAGCGCCAGGGTCTCGTCCCAGACGATGTCCACCCGCTCGATGTGGGTGCTGTTCCAGATCGGCTCCAGCACCCGGTTCGCCAGCCGGCTGCCCAGGACGTTCTGGACGGTCGTCATGGCCAGGAAGTGGTCGACCCGGAACACCGCCCGCTCCGGCAGCAGGTCCGCGAGCAGCCCGTTCAGCCGCTGCGCGCCGGCCAGGTCCTCGCCGAACGGCTTCTCCAGGACGATCCGGCTGCTGGCCGGCAGGCCCGCCTCGTGCAGCGCGGTGATCACGGACGGGAAGAGCGCCGGCGGCAGCGCGAGGTAGACGGCGACCGGCCCCTCCCCGGCGACCACGGCGGCCACGTCGGCGGGGCTGGTGACATCGGCCCGCAGGTAGCGCAGCGAGGCCACCACCGCCTCCCGGGCCTCCTGCGGGTGCTCGCCGCCGTGCCGCTCCAGCTGGGTGGCGGCCCACTCCCGGTAGTGCTCGGTGGGCCAGTCCTCCCGGCTCGCCGCGGTCACCTTGAGGTGGTCGCCGGTCTGCCCGGACGCCCGCAGGGCGGCCAGCGCCGGCAGCAGGAAGCGGGCGGTGAGGTCGCCCGTCGCGCCGAGGACGGCCAGTCGGTCGATCATCCTCGCCCACCCGCCTTCGCCCGGGCCAGGCTCACGCCGCCGGCGATGATCCCGATGTGGCTGAACGCCTGGGGGAAGTTGCCCATGAACTCTCCTGTGGACGGGTCGATCTGTTCGGACATCAGCCCCAGCGGGCTCGCCCGGGAGCACAGCGAGGTGTACAGCTCCTCGGCCTCGCCGATCCGGCCCTGGCCGATCAGGTTGTCGACCAGCCAGAAGCTGCACAGCACGAAGGCCCCTTCGTCGCCGGGCAGGCCGTCCGGGGACTCCTCGTGCAGGTAGCGGTAGAGCAGCCCGCCGCCCGCCGACAGCCGCTCGGCGACGGCCGCGGCGGTCGCGACCATCCTCGGGTGGTCGGCCGGCACCACCTGGCGCAGCGGGAGCGCCAGCAGGCTCGCGTCCAGCGTGCCGCCGCCGTCCAGATGGGCGCTGAGTGTCTTCGCGCCCTCGTCCCAGGACTGCTCCAGGATGAGCCGGCGCAGCTGCTCGGCCGAGGCCCGCCACCGGTCCGTCCCGGTGCGCAGCCCGAGCCGCTCGCCGATCTGCGCGGCCCGGTCCAGGGCGACCTGGCAGAGCCCGGCCGAGTAGGTGAACACCCGGCCCTCGCTGCGCACCTCCCAGATCCCCTGGTCCGGCTGCCGCCAGGCCTGCTCGGCGGAGTCGGCCAGCCCGGCCAGGCTGGCCCACAGGGCGGGCTGGATCTCGCCGCCGGCCCGCAGCCACTGGTCCGCGCAGTCCAGGATCTCGCCGTAGACGTCGTGCTGGCGCTGGTCGGCCGCCCCGTTGCCCCAGCGCACCGGGCCGGAGCGCCGGTAACCCTCCAGTTCGCCGTCCTCGACCTCGTCGGGCACCGGGCCGCCGCGCAGGTCGTACATGATCCGGGGGCGCCGGCTGGCCTCGAAGGCGTCCAGGACCCAGCCGAGGAAGGCGTCGGCCTCGCCGCGGAAGCCGATGCGGCGCAGCGCGAACACGGCGAACGCCGCGTCACGGATCCAGCTGTAGCGGTAGTCCCAGTTGCGGACGCCGCCGATCGGCGCGGGCAGCGAGGAGGTGGGCGCGGCGACCAGCGAGCCGTTGGCCCAGTCGTCGCAGAGCTTGAGCGTGATGGCGGCGCGCCGCACCAGGGGTTCCTGGGGGCCGGCGTAGTCGAAGTGCCGCATCCAGCGGCGCCAGGCCTCGGCGGTGCCCTTCAGGGTCGCGTCGGCGTCGAACCGGTGGTGGCGGTGGAAGCGGCCCCAGGACAGCACCAGGTCCAGCCGTTCGCCCTGGCGCAGGTCGTGGGTGCTGCGCAGGCCGGACAGCGGGCGGTTGGAGCGCAGGTGCAGCCGCAGGTCCGGGCGGCGGTGCGGGCGCACCTCCAGTCCGCTGAACAGGGCCTGGGCCAGGGCGCCGCCGCGCGGCTCCAGCTCCGCCCGCAGCCGGACGGTGCCGTCCAGCACCACGGCGGAGCGCACGAGTTCGCCGCGGCCGGCCGGCGCGTCGTCGGTGAGGTCGGCGCCGGAGCGCACCGTCAGCGCGTCGGTGATCCGCACCAGGCCGGTGGGGCCGCGCAGTTCGGTGGTCAGCACGCCCGTGTCCGGTTCGTAGCGCTGCCGGGCTTCCACCAGGTCCTCCGGCGCGAGGGTGAAGTGCCCGCCGCGCGCGTGGTCCAGCAGGCCGCAGAACAGCGGCTCGGAGTCGAACCGGGGCAGGCACAGCCACGGGATGGCGCCGTCCAGGCCGACCAGCGCGGCGGTGGTGCCGTTGCCGATCAGGCCGAGGTCCTCCAGCGGCGGGTAGCCCTGCCGCCGGCGGACCGGCCGGAACGGTGGATCGGGGTCGTACATGCCGCCTCGTTTCCGCAGCACCGAAGGGGGGCGATCGAACGGGACGTCGCGTCCCGGGTCCGGAGCGGGCCGGCTAGAAGGTGATCATCACCTTCACGACGTCCTCCAGCTTCTTGTCCGACACCTCGAAGGCCCGCTCCATGTCGTCGAAGCGGAACTCGTGGGTGGTCAGGTGCGAGGGGTCCACGCGCCGGCCCTCCAGCACCCGCAGCAGCCGCTCCATCCGCAGCCGGCCGCCCGGACAGAGCCCGGTCGCGATCGTCTTGTCCGCCATGCCGACGCCCCACTCGACGCGCGGGATGCGGACGAACTCGCCCTCGCCGTAGTAGCCGGTGTTGGAGATCGTGCCGCCGGGCTTGGTGATCCTGACGCAGGTCTGGAAGGTCGCGTCCGCGCCGAGCGCCTCGATGGCGGTGTCGACGCCCCGGCCCCCGGTCAGCTCCATGATCCGTTCGACCACGTCCACCTTGGTGAAGTCCACGATCTCGTCCGCCCCGTACGTCCGGGCGAGCTTCTGCCGGCTGGGCACCGACTCGACGCCGATGACCAGGCCGGCGCCGCGCAGCCGGGCGCCCGCCGTCGCCATCAGGCCGACCGGTCCCTGGGCGACGACGGCCACCGTCCCGCCGATCGGGATGGCGCCGTGCTCGGCGCCCATGAAGCCGGTGGAGAGCATGTCGGCGCAGTAGACCGCGTCGGCGTCGGAGATGGAGTCGGGGATCTTCGCGAGGTTGGCGTCGGCGTCGTTGACGTGGAAGTACTCGGCGAAGACCCCGTCCTTCAGGTTCGCGAACTTGAAGCCGCCGAGCGGCCCGCCGGACTGCGAGGGGTGGCCGTTCTGGGAGGCGAGGTCGCCCCAGTCGGGCGTGATGGCGCCGACCAGCACCCGGTCGCCGGGCTCGAAGTCCTTCACCTCGCCGCCCACCTCGTGCACCACGCCCACCGCCTCGTGCCCGAGGGTCAGGTTCTCCCGGGGGCCGATGCCGCCCTGGACGGTGTGGGAGTCGGAGGTGCAGATCAGCGCCCGGGTCGTGCGCACCACGGCGTCGTTGGGGCCGGGCCGCGGAACGGGCTTCTCCAGGAAGCCGACCCGCCCGATCTCCTTCATCACGAAGGCCTTCACTGGCCCGTCCTTCCTGCCCTCGCGCCGCCGGCGCGGCGGTGCGGATCGAATCGGCGCCCCTCCCCGCCCCGGCGGCCGAGCCGGCCGCGCGGCCAACAGGTCCCACGTTCGCGGGAATCGCACCGGTGCGCGATCCGGCCGCTCCGGCAGTAGTGCTTTCCGGTGAAAGACGCCCGGCCGACGCACCGGGCCTCGCCCGCGTGGCCCCGCCGGGGCCGCCGGAGCGGGCCTGCTAGCGTCTGACGGCGTATCGGGGTACCGGCGGAGCAGCGGAGGTTTGTGGTGGCGGAGCAGGACGTGGCGCGGGCCTTCGTCGGGTCGTTCACCTCGGGGGGCGGGCCCGGGATCGTGGTCACGGCCCTGGACCGGCGCACGGGGGCGCTCACCGCCGTCGGCACCGTCGCCGCCGCCAACCCGTCCTACCTCGCCCTCGGCCGGGCCGACGGCGCTCCGGTGCTCTACGCCGTCGCCGAGACGGCGCCGGGCGCCGTCACCGCCTACGACGTCGCCGGCCCGGTGCCCCGCCCGCTCGGCGGCCCCGTACCCGTCGGCGGGGACGACCCCACCCACCTGTGCGTCACCCGGGGGCACCTGCTGACCGCCAACTACGGCTCCGGCAGCGTCAGCGTGCTGCCGCTCGCCGCCGACGGCACCCCGCGGCCCCCGAGCGACGTGCTGCGCCACGAGGGCGGCGGGCCGCACCCGGAGCGCCAGCGGGCCGGGCACGCCCACCAGGTGCTCCCCGACCCGTCCGGGCGCTGGGTGCTCAGCGTCGACCTCGGCACCGACTCGGTGCGGGTCTGCGCCCTGGACGAGGCCGCCGGCACGCTGACCGTGCACGCCCGGACGGCGCTGCCGCCCGGCACCGGCCCCCGGCACCTGGCCTTCCACCCCTCCGGCCGCCACGTCTACGTGCTCGGCGAGCTGCGCCCCGTCGTGACGGTCTGCCGCTGGGACGCGGCGGCCGGGGCGCTCGAAGCGGTCGCGGAGGTCCCGCTGCTCACGGGGGAAGCCGAGGGGGCCGCGGACGCGGTCTCCCCGTCCGCCCCGGTGGTCTCCGCCGACGGCCGGTTCCTGTGGGCGGCCGTGCGCGGCACCGACACCATCGTGGTGCTCGCCCTCGACGGAACGGGCGAGCGTGCGCGGGTGGTCGCCTCGGTGCCCTGCGGCGGCCACGGGCCGCGCGACCTGGTGCTGGACCCCTCGGGCACCCGGCTGTACGTGGCGAACGAACGCTCGGGCGATGTCACCTGGTTCGACCTGGACGGCGCCACCGGCACCCCCCGCCCGGCCGGTTCCCTGGCCGTCCCGGCGCCGTCCGCCGTCCTGTTCGCCTGACGGCGCCCGGCGCGCCGCTCACCTCTCCCCCTCCCGGACCACCACGACCGGGACGGTGGCGTGCCGGGTGCAGTGCTGGGCCACCGAGCCCAGCAGCATCCCCGAGAAGCCCCCGAGGCCCCGGCTGCCGACCACCAGCAGCTCCGCTCCCCGGGCCGCCTCGACCAGGGCCCCGGCGGGGCTGCCGTAGCGCACCTCGGTGCGCACCTCGACCGGCGGCGTCCCGCCGACCGCCTGCTCGACGGCCCGGGCGACCTCCTGGCGCGCCCGGCCCTCCAGCACCGCCTCGTCGGTGGCCGCCGGGGGGAACCAGCCGCGCGCCCCGTGGTACGTCGGGTACTCCCAGGCGATCACCGCCACCACCGCGCTGCCGGTGACCTCCGCCTGGCGCACCGCCCAGCGCAGTGCCCGCTCGGACGACTCCGAGCCGTCCACCCCGACCACGATGCGGCCCTTGCCCTCTGGCTGGTCGGCCATGTCTCCTCCTCGACTCGACGGCGGCGGGGGATCGCACCGGTCGGTGGTCCGCCGTCACCGGGCTCGGTGTCCAGCCTCGGGCCGACCGCACCGGGTGCGCAGTCCGGCAGGTCCAGACGGGGCCCGGCCGGGAGCCGACGGGCCCCGGGCCGCAGACGCGACCCGGGGCCCGGAACCGGGGCGGGCGGGATCAGCCGTCGTTCTCCGCCGGCGGCAGGAACGCTCCGGGCACGTCGTTCGGCGCGAGGATCGCGCTCTCGCCCGGGTACGGCGCGGCCCAGTCGTGCGCCTGGTACCAGACCAGGTGCTCCATCTGTGCCGGGTTGGCGCGGTCCGGCGCCGCGTTCGGGCCGGTCAGCCGCTGCTGGGACTTCCAGGTGTCCCACTGGGCCGCGACGGCCCGCTCCGCGGCCGGCGGCGCGGTCGTGGCCGGCACCGCCGCCGCCCGGGCGTCCTGCGCCGCCGGCACGTCGAGGCCGCAGGAGGGCGGCGTCTTCAGCCCGTCGGTCAGCGAGGTCCGGTTGGGCACCGCGGTGAACGGCGTGTAGTCCGGCCGGTCGGTGAAGGCGCCGGTCATCGGGCTGGCCGCGCTGTCCTTCTGGTTCATCGGCCTGATCCCGAGGATCTGCTCGATGGTGCGGATCATGGTGATCTGCGAGTAGTAGCGGCTGTCCACGACGCCGTGCCGCGCCCAGGGGCTGATGATCTGGATCGGGGCGCGGTGGCCGTCCACGTGGTCCAGGCCGGCCTGGGAGTCGTCCTCGACGACGAAGATCGCCGAGTCCTTCCAGTACTCGCTGTGGGTGATCTCCTCGACGATCTTTCCGGTCGCCAGGTCGTTGTCGGCGACCTGCGCGGCCGGGCTCGCCGGACCGCCGGTGTGGTCGCTGGACAGCCACAGCATGTTGAGGTCCGCGGGGCCGTTGCGCTCGAAGTCCTGCTTCCAGATCTGGTACCGGTACAGGTCCGGTACGTCGGTGTCGAACTTGGGGAATCCGGGCACCGAGACGCTGTTCAGCGAGGGGATCGGGGAGGAGGACTTCAGGGCGTAGGCGCTGTCCTGCCCGGTCTCGTCCATCGTCCTGGCGTCGCAGTACAGGTTCTGCCAGGTCGCGTCGGCCGGCTTGTCCAGGAACTGGTGGAACTCCCCGAAGTCGCGCACCGTCCTGCCCGCCGCCTGCGCGCCCGTCCACAGGAAGCCGGAGCGCTGGTGGCCCAGGGCGTCGTCCTCGGTGTCGTAGCTGCGCTCGTACTCGCCGGCCGAGGACTCGGTGTACTCCGGGTTGTCCGCCTGCATCAGCCAGTTGTGGCCCTCGGCGGAGTTGGTGCCGATGTCGTAGGTGTTGTCGTACAGCCCGAACTGCTCGGCCAGCGCGTGCTGGTTGGGCGTCACGTTCGCGCCGAACTGGGCCAGCTTCGGGTCGCCGTTGCCCTTGGCGACGTCGCCGAAGAGCTGGTCGTACGTCCGGTTCTCCTTGACGATCAGGAAGACGTGCTTGATCGGTCACGGGTCCCCGATCCGCTTCGGCACCGCCTCCGTCTTCGCCTTGTGGCCGTTCGCGAGCTTGACCGCGTTGTTGGTCCAGCCGTTCTGCCGGAACACCTTGTCGGTCTGCGAGCGGATCTCCTTGTCGCTCGGCAGCGTGAACTGGGTCAGGCTGGAGGTGGTGTCGTGGGTCTTGTGCGCGCCGGTGCTGTTGGGCCGCCGGGCGTCGATGCCACGGGTGTTGGAGACGATCACCTTCGAGCCGACGGTGGCGATCTCGGCCGGGAAGTAGTCCGTGGGCAGCAGGCCGACGTAGCTCACCGGCTCCTGCGCGCCGGTGAAGCGGTAGACGGCCACCGCGTTGGCGCGCCCGAGGGTGACCAGCAGCCGCCCGTCCTCGGTGAGCGTCACCGCGGTGGGCTCGTAGCCGACGGAGGCCTCGGGCCACGGCTTGGTGGAGACGGTCTGGACGACGGCGTCGCGCGCGGTGTCGATCACCGACACGGCGTCGTCGGCGGTGTCGGCGACGAACACCACCCCGTTCTTGGCGTACACCGCCGTCGGGTGCAGGCCGACGGGGACGGAGCCGACGGCGGCGGCCGGGTTCGCGAGGTCGATCACGCTGACCGTGCCGGTGGTGGTGGCGGCCGTCACCGGGTCGGCCACCACCTCGGTGCCGTAGGAGTTGACGGTGGTGTCCTCGGCCGTGGCCGTCCGCCCGCCCTCGTTGCCGACGTACAGCTTGCCGCCGACCCGCACCACGCCGCGCGGCGCGTTGCCGACCGGCCAGCTCTGCCTGACCGCGCCGCTCGCCGCGTCGATCGCGACCACCCGGTTCTGGCCGTTGACCGCCGCGTACACCGTCGAGCCGTCGGCGGAGAACACCGCGCCGGAGGCCAGCGCGTGCTTGTCGCCGTCGGCCGGGATCCTCACCGCCACCGGGCTCGCCAGGGTGCCGTCGGGCTGCACGGTGAACCTGGTGTAGCCGTCGAGCTGGCCGAGCCACAGCTGCTTGCCGTCCGGCGAGTAGACCGGGGACTCCTGGCCGACCGAGGCGCTCGGGATGCGCAGCTCGTCCGCCTTGTTGGTGCCGACGCGCTGCTGGACCTTGCCGGTCCTCAGGTCCACCACGACCAGCGCGGCGTCGCCGTCGGCGACCGCCGCGGCCAGGTGGACGCCGTCCGGGCTCACCGTGGAGCCCATGATCTTGCCGTTGTCGATGACCTGCCGGCTGCCGTACGGGGCGAGGTACTGGTCGCCGGAGACGACGAGGCCGTTGGCGGTGGTCTGGCCGACCTGGTCGGTGCCGAACTGCTGGGTGCTCGCGAAAGCCGTGCCGGTGGCCACGGCCACCGCGGTGATGCACGCCGTGGCGAGGGCCGCCCGGCGGCCCACCCGGCGGCCGAGGACCACCACGTGCTCGTTCCGGCTGCGTCGACGACGCGTTACCTGCATGGCGTCAGCCCTTCGTCGGGTCCGTCGTGTTCTTCGGGGAAGCGAGCAGTCCGACCTGACCGTCGAACTGCCACAGCGGGTTGGGCGCGTCCCCGGTCGGGGTGTGCACCAGGAAGTAGCCGTTGACTTCCTTGGGGCCGTCACCGTCGGCGGTCAGCCGTCCGTCCGAGGCCACGTCGAGCTGGTACACCGCCGTGCCCGGGGCGTCCGTGCCGGGCAGGTGCCAGGTGACCACGCAGCGCCAGTCGTTGCCCGGGCCCTGCGGCTCGACCTGGCCGTCACCCCGGTGGCACTCCGCCGAGGCCCGCAGCTGCTCCTCCGTCACGGCGGGGCGGTGCAGTTGCTCGGTCTGCAACCGGTAGAGGTGCGCGAACGCGGTGGCGACCGCCTGCTGCACCTTCTGCTGCGAGATCCCCGAGCCCGTCGAGGGCGTGGCCACCGCGATCGCGCCGGTGGTCAGCGCGAGCAGCCCGGCCAGCGGCGCCACCGCGAAGGCGAGGGTGCGGCGCCCCGCCCCGTCCTCGCTGCCGGTGGTGAAGTCCCGGCGGGCGAAGAGCAGCCAGGCCGCCGTGGTCGCCACCGCGGCCCAGACCAGGCTGACCGCGATCGCGATCAGCGGTTCGTCCAGCCGCCGCGGGTCGGCGAACAGCCCGTTCCAGGAGACGAAGGCGTAGCCCGGCAGCGCCAGGCGCAGCGCCACCGGCAGCGGCAGCAGCTGGGCGAGCTGCATCGCGACCGCCGCCAGCGCGGGGACCAGCAGGCCCATCGGGGAGCGGCCCAGCAGGACGGAGCCGAGCAGTCCGAGGGAGGCCAGCGCCAGGGTGGGCGCCAGCGCGCAGGCCCAGGCCAGCAGGACGTTCCCGGCCGCCTCGGACGGTTGCAGCAGGTGCCCGTCGACACCGACCAGCGGCTCGTCGCCGACCGCCGCCAGCCCGCCCACCGTGGCGGAGGCGGCCAGCCCGGCCACCAACAGCACGATCACGGTGGCGCTGGCCAGCGCCTTCGCCGCGAAGATCCGCCGTGGCGAACGGACCGTCACCAGCAGGTGCCGCCAGGTCCCGAGCCGGTCCTCGGCGGCGAAGACGTCGCCCGCGACCACCGAGGTCAGCAGCGGCAGCGCCCACGAGCCGGCGAAGCCCAGCACCACCAGCGGCCCGGCCCAGCCGGTGGCGTGCATCCAGCGGCCGAACAGCGTGTCGGAGGGCAGCGTCCCCTGCTGGGCGACGGCGGCCGTGAACAGCCCCGGGGCGGTCCAGCAGGCCAGCGTCAGCAGTCTGATCCGCCACTGCGAGAGCAGCTTGACCAGCTCGAAGCGGTACACCCGGCCCACCGGCACCGGCCGTGCCGCCGCGGGTGCGGCGCCGGCGGCGGCCTCCGTGCGCCCGGCCGTGATCGTGCTCATTCCCCGTCCTCCTGCTGCTCGGTCAGCGCCAGGAACGCGGCCTCCAGCGGCGGCACCACCGGGGCGACCTCGCGCACCCGTACGCCGGCGGCCACCAGGGCGGCCACCAGTTCCTCGACGGCCGGCCCGGAGGCGCGCACCACCAGGGCCCCGGCGTCGCGGGCCGCCCCGGCCCCGGCCGGGACCCGCACCCCGGCGACCTCGGCGGCCACCCGCCGGGCGGCCACCGGGTCGGAGGTGAGCAGCCGGTGGTCCAGCTCGCGGCTCCGCTCCGCGAGGCCGCCCAGCGGGCCGGAGTACCGGACCCGCCCGGCGGCCAGGATGGTGACCTCCTCGCAGAGCGCCTCCAGGTCGTCCATCCGGTGGCTGGACAGCACCACCGTGACCCCGTCGTCCGCGAGCCGCCGCAGCGCCGCGTGGACGTGCTGCTTGCCGGCCGGGTCCAGGCCGTTGGACGGTTCGTCGAGCACCAGCAGCCGGGGCTCGGTGAGCAGCGCGGCGGCCAGGCCGAGCCGCTGGCGCATGCCGAGCGAGAAGCCGCGCACCCGGTCGTCGGCGACCTCGGTCAGCCCGACCTCGGCCAGCACCTCGTCGATCCGCGTCGGGCGGGTGTCCCGGCCGCGCAGGGAGGCGAGCGCGGCCAGGTTCCTCCGTGCGGTCAGCGACGGGTACAGGCCGGGCCCGTCCACGAATCCGGCCACCCCGTCGGGCGCCGCCAGCGCCCGGCCGACCGGTCTGCCGAGCACCTCCAGCACGCCTTCGTCGGCGACGGCCAGTCCGAGCAGCAGCCCGAGCAGCGTGGTCTTCCCGGCGCCGTTCGGTCCGGCCAGGCCGTGGATCCGCCCGGGTGCCAGCTCCAGCCCGACGCCCTCCAGCGCCACGACCTCGCCGAAACACTTCGTCAGTCCCCGTGCCCGTACGGTAGGTTGCGTTTCCCTCATGGCCCCTTCTCGAAGTTCCCCAGGGAACCTAGGGCGTTGACGGGGCGCAGTCAGGATCGGCCGGTTGAACACCGGGGGAACAGCGGGCGGCCGGCGCCCCGTCCGGGGTGCCGGCCGCCGGGGGCCGCGACGCGTGAGGAGTCAGCGCAGGCCGGCGAAGAGGTCGTCCTCCGGCAGCGGAGCACCGGTGGTGTCCTGGACCCGGACGAAGGTCTCCACGCCCATCAGTTCGGTGAACCGCTCCCGGCCCATCTTCAGGAAGAAGATGTTCTCGCCCTGGCTGGCGTGCGCGGCCAGGGCGTCGAACTTCCGGCCGCCGAACTCGGCGGTGTCCACCCAGGTGGTGATCTCCTCGTCGGGCAGGCCGAACGGCGGCAGCTCGGAGGTCTCCGAGGCGTCCGGCTCGTCCCAGTCCGCGCCGAACTCCCGCATGACCTCGCCGAACCGCCGCATCGCCGAGCGCGGCGCCGTCGTCCAGTAGACCTTCGGCGTCAGCCCGGTCAGCTCCACCGCGGCCATCGTGATGCGGTGGGCCTGGATGTGGTCGGGGTGGCCGTAGAAGCCGTTCTCGTCGTAGGTGACGACCACGTCGGGCCGGTAGTGGCGCATCAGCTCGGCGAGGCGGGCGGCGCCGTCCGCCACCGGCGTGCTCCAGAAGGACCCGGGGGCGTCGTTGGCCGGCCAGCCCATCATCCCGGAGTCGGCGTAGTCCAGCAGTTCCAGGTGACCGACCCCCAGCACCGCGCAGCTGGCCTCCAGTTCCCGGCGGCGCATCGCGGCGACGGCGTCCGGGTCGTGGCCGGGCTCGCCCGGCTTGACCCCTCCCGGTCCGTCGCCGCACCTGCCGTCGGTACAGGTGACGAGGACCGTGCGGACGCCCTCCGCCGCGTACCGGGCGAGGACACCTCCCGTCCCGGTGGCCTCGTCGTCGGGGTGGGCGTGCACCGCCATCAGCGTCAAAGGCCGGTCAGCCATGGGATCCATCCTCAGGTCCGAAAGTGTGGTCGGCCACCAGTCTGCGCCACGGGGACGGGCGGCCGCTCACGGCATCCGGCCCGGGCCGGGGCCCTCCCGACACCACCCGTCGGGTTCCGGGCCGGTCCGGGACGGTTCTCCTACGATCGGCTGGACAACGGACCCCAGCGACGGATTGGTTCCCATGACCGATCACACCGGCGGGATCGACCGGTCGAAGCCCAGCATCGCCCGCGTCTACGACTACCTGCTCGGCGGCGAGGACAACTACCCCGTCGACCGCGAGGTCGGCGACTTCTTCCTCGACGAGCTGCCCGGCTCCGCGGCCATGGCGTTCGCCAACCGCCGGGCCCTGGTCCGCGCCGTGGGCGCCATGGCCGAGGACGGCATCCGCCAGTTCGTCGACCTGGGCAGCGGCCTGCCCACCGCCGAGAACGTGCACCAGGTCGCCCACCGGCACGCCCCCGGGGCCCGCGTCGTCTACGTCGACAACGACCCGACCGTGCTCGCCCACGGCCGCGCGCTGCTGGCCACCGACCCCCGCACCACCCTGATCGGGGCGGACCTGCGCGAGCCCGGGGAGGTCCTCGGCCACCCCGAGGTGCGGCGGCTGATCGACTTCGACGAACCCGTCGGGGTCGTGCTCAGCGCCGTCCTGCACCACATCGAGGACTCCGAGCGGCCCGCCGACCTGGTGCGCTGGTGGGCGCACCGGGTGCCGCCGGGCAGCCTCGTCTACATCTCGCACTTCCGCTCCGGCGGGAACGAGGAGACCAGGCGGATGGAGGGCAAGCTCCAGGAGAGCTTCGGCCGAGGCCGCTGGCGCACCGACGAGGAGATCCTCGGGCTGTTCGACGGCCTCGAACTGCTCGAACCGGGGCTGGTGCCCTGCCCGCTGTGGCGGCCGGACGCGGCCCCCGGCGGCGGCCTCGCCCAGGAGGGCGATCTCTCGGTCTGGGAGCGGCTGATCTCCTGCGGGCTGGCCCGCAAGGTCCCGGACGTCGCCTGAACAGCCGGAACCGGCAAGGGATATCGGAATGCGGCATTCACCGGTCCGCCTCCGGACGGCCGTGGTGTAGCGGAAATCACCGGCCGGGCACCGGAATTCGCCATTCGAGGGCGGGACCGGCATCGATCCCACCCGAATGACCGACGGCGGTGGAGAGCGTGATCGGCACCGAATGGGCCGTCGATCCCGCCGTTGTTCGAAGCCGTCGTTCCGACGCCGATCAACCCTCTTCCGGCGGACCGGTGTTCACCACCGCCAGGCCCGGCGGATCCGGCTGCCGCCCGCCAGGGCCAGCAGCGCCCCGCCCGCCGCGGCGACCCCGGCCACCGCCAGGTTCTGGCGCTGCGCCCGGCGCCGGTCGGCGACGACGGCCCGGGCCGAGGCCGCCAGGAAGGCGCGCTCGACCCCGGCCGCGGCCAGCTCGCCCGCCGTCACCCTGCGCATCAGCTCCTCCAACCGCACGCCCCGGTAGAGCAGTTCAGGATCCCGGTCGGCCGCCGCCCAGCCCCGCGCGGCCGTGGTCAGCCGCAGCTGCTCCCCCAGCGCCTCGCGGCCCTCCGCCAGCCAGCCGCGCAGCCTGGGCCAGGCCTGCGCCAGCGCCTGGTGGGACAGTTCGACGGTGTTCCGGTCCACCACCACCAGCCGTGCCCGGACCAGCCGTTCCAGCACCTCGGGGACGCCCGGGTCGTCGAACTCCGCCCGCCGCACCGGCCTTCGGGTGCCCTCGTCGCCGCCCGGCACCAGCTCGCCGCCGGGCGTCAGGACGCCGCCCACCGCCGCCGCACCGGCGACGGCGCTCTCACCGGCGGCCTTCTCGCCGGCGCCGAGCAACTCCCCGCCCAGCCGCAGGAACACCGCCTGCGCCCGGGCCCGGTCGGGGGCGTCCAGGCCGTTGTACAGCGCCTCCGCCGTCCGGGCCAGCGCGCCCTCGAACCCTCCGGTGGCCTGGAAACCGGCCAGGGTGAGGGCGTTGCCGCTGCGCCGCCGCCAGGTCTCCAGCAGGGCCGCGGACACCAGCGGGAGCGCACCCGGCTGCTGCGCGACGGTCGAGATCAGGACGGCCAGCAGGGCGCCCTCGACCGTACAGCCGGACCGCAGCGCCGGTTCGGTGATCGCCCGCCGCAGCTCGTCCGGCGCCGGGCGCCCCACCGTCAGCACCCCGTGCCGGCCGGCCTCGGCCAGCCCCGGGTGCTCGGCCAGCAGCCGCCCGCACTGGTCCGAGCGGACCACCAGCACCACCCGGCAGCGGGCCGGCGCCGGCACCGCGAGCCCCTGCGCCGCCCCGCCCGGAGCGCCGGCGGCGGTCGCCACCAGCGCGTCCAGGAACCGCGCCCGCTCGGCGGCGTCCCCGCAGCGGGTGTGCAGCTGCTCCCCCTGGTCCACCACCAGCACCGGCTCCCCGGCCGTCGGCCCGGCACCGCGCGTCGCCTCCCCGGCCCGCTGCCCGAGCCGGGCGAGCGCCAGCGCGTACGCCTCCATCGGCCGTTCACCGGGAGTCAGCAGCGCCACCGGCACCCCGCCGTCGGCCGGGGGCCGGCCCGCCCCGCCCCCGGCCCCGGTTCTCCCGGCGGCCGCACCGGCGGCCAGACGCCCGTCGAGCCGGGCCAGCAGGCCGGCCCTGACCAGCGAGGACTTGCCCGCCCCGGACGGCCCGGAGAGGATCACCAGCCGTCGTTCGGCCAGCAGAGCGACCAGCCGCTCCAGCAGCGCCTCGCGGCCGAAGAACCGCTCGGCGTCGGCCGCCTCGAACGCGGCCGCGCCCGGGTAGGGCGCCCGTCCGGCGTCCTGGGCGCGCCGCCGGGCCGCGGCCCCGGCCGCCAGTTCGGCGGCGAGCAGCTGCCAGCGGTGCCGCCACTCCGGCACGTCCCCGTCGCAGGCCTGCACGTAGGCGAGGGTGACGGCGAGGCTGGGCAGCCGCCGTCCGCCCGCGGCCACCGACAGGCTGGCCGCCGAGCAGTGGGCCCGGAGGGCGAGTTGCCGGTACGGCGGGCTCCCGGCGCGCTCCCGCAGGGCCCTCAGATCACCCGCGAAACGCAGCAGCGGCCCGTCCCCAGGGTCCAGTGGACTTTCCCGACGCGGCACGACGGCCCCCTTCTCCGGTGAAGCGGTGTCCCCCGAAATACCTTTCCTCCCACGCGTCACACGCGCCGCGCGTGCCCGCGTCCATCCCCCCCGTTGATTCATCATGCACACCTCCGTTGGCGTCAAACAATGGGGCGGACGTGCCGGTTGTTCCGAGTTGTTGTTCAATGTCCACTCGCACGGCGCCGAACAATGCCGGTGGGATAGAACCGGAACCCGCAGCCTTCGCTGACTTCGGAGACATCCATGAGGTTCACGCGGTACTGCCGTTCCCTCCTGTCCACACCCGCGATGGCGGTGGAGCGGTACACCAAGAGCCACCAGTCCGGGGCCGACATCGCCATGGTCGATCTGGAGGATTCGGTCCCACCCGCCCTGAAGGAGGAGGCCCGCCGGCTCGCCGAGGAGTTCTTCGCCCTCCCGTCCACCAAGCTCGCGCGCAGCGCGGTGCGGATCAACACGCTCTCCGGGCCGGACGGCCTGTGCGACCTGATCGCCATCACCCGCTACCGCGTCAAGCCGGACCTGGTGCTGATCCCGATGGCGGAGTCCCCCCGGGACATCGAGATCGCCGCCGGCGCGCTCGGCGCGCACTGCCCCGGGACGGAGTTCCTGGCCGTCGTGGAGACCCCGCTGGGCATCGAGCGCGCACCCGCCATCGCGGCCGCCGGGCACCGGCTGCGCGGGCTGGTCTTCGGCTCGGCCGACTACGCCTTCGCGGTCGGCGCCCGGCTCTCCTGGGAGGCCCTGGCCCACGCCCGCGCCCGGGTGGTCAACAGCGCCCGCGCCGCGGGGGTGGAGGCGATGGACGCGCCCTTCTTCGAGGTGACCGACCTCGCGGGGCTGCGCCGGGAGGCCCAGCTCGCCCGGGACTTCGGGTTCAGCGGCAAGATCGCCGTCCACCCGCGCCAACTCCCGCTGATCAACGAGACGTTCAGCCCGGACGAGGCGCTCCTGGAACGTGCCCGCCGCGTCGTCGCGGCGGGGCTGGAGAACGGCCGATCGGTCACCGTCGTGGACGGGGTGATGGTCGGCATGCCGTTCTTCGAGGCCTCCCAGCGCCTGATCGAGCAGTTCGACCCGCCCCGGCCCGACGACCGGCCCCGACCGGAGCGCTCGCACGACGCCCGGGACCAAACACCCACCGACCCACCGAGCCACGCGACGGAGAAGTGACGATGACCGAAGAATCCATCCTCGGCCCCCGCCGGTACCGCAACGCCGAGGCCATGCTGGCCACCGCCGACCCGGTCTGGCAGGCGGCCGCCGCCAACGGCCTGATCGGCATCACCGCGGACTCCGAGTCCAACAACCGGCTGGTCGTCCGCGAGACCGGCCACGAGTTCGCCAACATGGTCTCCTGCTCGTACCTGGGCCTGAACGACCACCCCGCCGTCCTGGCCGGCGCGGTGGACGCGCTGACCGAGTCCCGCACCACCTCGCTGGTGATCTCCACCACCCGGATCCGGCACAACCTGCTGGTACGGCTGGAGGAGGAGCTCGGCGAGCTGTTCGGCGCCCACGTCCTGCCCGGGGCCTCCTGTACCTCGCTCACCGCCGGCATCCTGCCGCTGATCGCCTCAGGCCACCTGGACGGCACCTGCCAGGGCGGCGGCGGGCCCCGGGTGATGGTCTTCGACCGCTTCTGCCACTTCTGCATGGCCTACGTGAAGCCGATCTGCGCGGACGAGTCGCTGGTGCTCAACTGCCCGCACAACGACCTGAACTACCTGGAGGACGTCTGCCGCAAGTACCCCCGGGTCGCCTACGTGGCCGACGGCGCGTACTCGATGGGCGGCACCGCGGCCCTCGACGGGCTACTCGAACTCCAGGACCGCTACGGGCTGTTCCTCTACATCGACGACTCCCACTCGCTGTCCATCACCGGCGAGCACGGCGAGGGCTTCGTCCGCTCCCGGCTGGAGATGAACCCGCTGACGGTGATCACCACCAGCCTCGGCAAGGGCTTCGGCACCAGCGGCGGCATCGCGATGCTCGGCAACCGCGAGCAGTTCGAGTTCCTGCACCGGCACGCCGGCCCGGTCGGCTGGTCGCAGAACATCCCGCTGCCGCTGGTCGGCGCCTCACTGGCCAGCGCCGCCATCCACCGCTCCCCCGAACTGGCGGAACTCCAGGGCAGGTTGAAGAAGAACATCGAGCTCTTCGACGAACTGCTGCCGACCACCTTCGCGGGCAACGGCCTGCCGGTGCGCCGGGTCGACGTCGGGGAGGCCGAGCGCGCGGTCAAGCTGTCCGCCCAGTTGTTCGAGCGCGGCTTCTACAGCTCGGCGGTGTTCTTCCCGATCGTGCCCAAGGGCGAGGCCGGGCTCCGGCTGATGATGCGCGCCGACATGGACGAGCGGCTGATCCGCGAGTTCGCCGGTCACGTCAAGGAACTCACCGCCGACCTCTAGGACCTGGGAGCAGCCGCATGGACGCGACCGAACCCGCCGGGTACCGGCGGATCGGCGAGCGCCGCTACCGCGAGGTGGTCGGGCGCTACTACGAGGAGTTCGAGGTCGGCGAGGTGGTCGAGCACCGCCCCGGACGGACGGTCACCGAACTCGACAACGTGCTGATGAGCATGCTGAGCATGAACGACGCCCCGCTGCACATCGACGCCGCCTACAGCGAGCACACCCCCTGGGGCAAGCCGATCGTCTCCAGCCTGGTGACGCTCAGCATCGTCGGCGGGATGACCGCCCGGTCGACGAGCGGGCGCACCATCGCCAACCTGGGCTGGGAGAACATCCGTATGACCCACCCGGTGTTCGCCGGCGACACCCTCTACGCGGAGACCGAGACCCTCGCCAAGCGGCTGTCCAAGAGCCGCGCCGGGCAGGGCATCGTCCGCTGCCGCACCACCGGGACGAAGTCCACCGGCGAGGCCGTGGTGGTGTTCGAGCGCAGCTTCCTCGTCCCGCTGCGCGGCCACGGGCTGGACGAGGTCGCCGGGTACTGACAGGCCGTCAACTTCGCGGGGAGGGGCTCACCGCCCCTCCCCGCGGTGCGTTCACTCCTCGCGGCGGACGTCCACCAGCACCTTGCCCACCGTCTGCCGCGCGGCCATCGCCCGGTGCGCGCCGGCCACCCCGGACAGCGGGACGGTCCGGTCGATCCGCGCCACCAGCCGCCGCTCGGCGGAGAGCCGGAACAGGTGGTCGGCGACGTCCTCGAACAGCTTCCGGTCGGCCAGGACGTGCTTGAGCCAGAAGCCCTGCGCGCCCGCCGAGCGCTCGGTCAGCTCGCCCATCGTGAAGCCGTCCTCCACCCCCTCCCGGGCCCCGACCGACACCAGCCGCCCGAACGGGGCCAGCGCGGCCAGTCCGGCGTGCAGCACCGGGCCGCCGACCGAGTCGAGGAACAGGTCCAGTCCGCCTCCCTCGGCGAGTCGCGCGGCCAGGTCGGGGTCCTCGGGATCGAAGGCGGCGTCGGCGCCCAGCGAACGGACGAACTCCCGCTTCTCCGGGGTGGAGGCCAGGGCGACCACCCGGCCCGCGCCCAGTTCCCTGGCCAACTGCACGGCCAGGTGCCCGACCCCGCCCGCGGCCGCCGTCACCGCGACGGCCTCGCCCGGCCGCAGCCGCCCCGCCAGGGCCAGCGCACCGTAGGCCGTCGCCCCCTGCTCCAGCAACCCGAGCGCCTGTTCGTCGCTCACCCCGTCCGGCACCTCCACCGTGTGCGCCGCCTCGGGTGCGGCCACCCGGGCGTACCCGCCGCCGGTGCGCAGCAGCGCGACGACCCGGCGGCCGTCCTCGCGGCGGCGCCCGACCACGTCGATGCCGAGCACCGCCGGCAGCGGGAAGCGCAGGTACTCGCCGGTGCGGCACTCCAGGTCGGCGTAGTTGAGCCCGGCCAGGGTCACGTCGACCAGCACCCGGCCGGGGCCGGCCTGCGGTTCGGGCACCGTCTCGACGCGCAGCTCCTCCGGACCGCCGTAGCGGTGGATCACCAACGCGCGCACCCCGCTGCCGCCCATGTCCGTCTCCGCCTCTCCGGTGTCCGCCCTGTCCACGTCCGCCCTGTCCACGTCCGCCCTGTCCACGTCCGCTCCGTCCATGTCCGTCCCGTCCACGCCCGCCCGGTTCACGCCCGTCCCGGGCCTCATCCGGCGAACAGCGCGAGCAGCGCGTCCTCCAGGGCGCGGACGGCCTCCGGGGTCTCGGCGACCGCGCAGTACGTCACCGTGCCGTTGGCGGGCCCGAGGTCGCAGCTGAACAGCACGCCGGTGCCGGCCGCCGGGTCGAAGGCCAGCCCGGCCGCGACCAGGGCCGCCAGGGCCTCCGCGAAGGGGGGCACCGCGGGGCCCGCGAGCTCCAGCACGTGGCGCGAGCCGCGGTGCTCCTCGCGCAGCAGGCGGCCGAGGACGACGTCGAGCGGGAAGCTGGAGCCGGTGAGCCGCGCGTTGGTCTCGTGGAAGTAGATCTCGCCCTTCGGGGTCAGCACGGCGTCCGCGCTGAGCGTGCCCCGGTAGCCGATCACCCGCAGCGCCTCGCACAACCGGGCCGCCTCGGCGACGAGTTCGGCCCGGACCCCGGCGTCCGGGGTGACCGCCGGGGTGATCTCCCCGACCACCACCGGCCGCATGATCATCTCGCCGCAGCCGACCGGCCGCGCCGCCTCGTCGTCGATGAGGAACTGGGCGTACAGCGGCGCGGAGTCGGCGAAGTACCGCTCCACCACCACCCGTTGGCCTCGTCCGCCGGTCAGCCAGGTCCACCGCTCGGCCACGTACCCGGCGACCGCCGCCCGGTCCGGCAGCCGCACCACCCGCTCGGCTCCGATCGCCGTCACCCGCTCGTCCCGGGCGAGGATCTCGTTGCCGAGGCCGCCTCCCTGGTACTCGACCTTCACCATCACGCTGTGCCCCCGCGCCAGCAGGTGCTCGATCGCCGCCTCGACCTCCGCGGGCGAGCCCGCCACCGTTCCGGGCGGGATCGGCACGCCGACACCGGCGGCCACCGCCCGGAAGCCCGCCTTGCTGTTGAGCAGCGCGTTGCCGCCCTGGGCGGCGAAGGACGCGCCGGGCAGGGCGTGCGCCACCCCGACCGCCTCCGCCAGTTCGGCCACCACGCGGTTCGGCACGATCGGCAGCACCTCGTCGACGGTACGCCCGTCCAGGACGCGGCGCAGTTCCCGGCGGAAGCCGGAATCGGCCAAACGGTCGGCGGTGAGCACCTGGTCGCCCCCGGCTCCCGGCGGCGGCACCACGAAGGTCAGGCTCTCGGCCCGCACACCGGTCACCCCGGTGACATAGGCCAGGTACGCGGGGTCGGGGCCCGTGGGCAGCACCAGGACGTCGCCGTCCTCGGCCCACCAGAGCATCCGCTGCGCCCCGCACCCGGCGACCAGCCGCTCCCGCGGCGTCATCCCGGTGAGGTCCCCGATCATCTCCTCGGTGCGGTTGTTCGCGATGCAGAGCGTCGTCATCTGGCTGCTCTCTCCCGGCGTCCGGCGCTGATGTGACGTGTGCTACCGGTGTAGCGCACCCGGGGTTGTTCCCGTTCGGCGCTCGGTCAATGAACTAAACCGCGAACAACCGGCGGTCGCGCCGGACCGGGGGCGGGCAGGGTCCGGCGGCCCTGGACGAGCGATCAAAATTGGTCTACTCCAATCTTGTCCTGAATGCGTCGTCACAGCGGGCACCGTCCTACAGTTCACTGTTCCTTCCGAGCGGCCGGGTGCGCTGCCGGGTGGTCGGTCACGCTGGAGGGTCGGGATGCCGAGAGCCGTTCGCTGTCTCATTGTCGCGGTCGCCGCCGCGCTCGGTGCGGTCGCGGTGGCGACCGTGCACGTCCGGGACTGGGTGCCGCTCGCACCCGCGCTGTGCGTGGACGTGCTCGTCGGGATCGGCTGGGCTTCGCTCGCCGCCCTGCTGCTCCAGCGGCGGCCGGCCCTCGACCTGGCGGTGGAGGACGGCGGCGGGCGGCCGCACCGCGTCGACGTGCTCCTCACAGCGGGCGGCGAGCCCCGCGCGACCTCGCACTGGAGGGGCCGCCACTGGCCGTGACCTGGCCGAAACGGGTGGCGCAAGATCACCTGACGCCCTTTCCGCCCCGGGCTGCTCCTGCCACCATGGCGCGAGGACCCGGAGACGAGGGAGAGCCAAGGTGCGGACGGTACACGTGAGTTCAGCGGTGATGACCCACCCGGTACGCCTGGCCCAGGCCCAGGAACTGGCCGATCGCCTCGGCCTCGACGGCCTGGCACTGGATCCCGATCCGGACGGCCCGCCGTCGGCGCTGCTGACGGCCCTGGTCGCCTGGGCCGCGGTGGGCGCCGGGGCGAGCCACCACCTCGTCGTCCAGGACGACGTGTCCGCGCCGGAGAACATGGTCGAGCTCGTCGGCCGCGCGGCCGGCCGGTTCCCCGACGAGGCCCTGGTGTTCTACACCAACTGGCACGCGCGCAACGGCGGCGCCTCCCGGCTCGCCGCGCTCGCGGGCGCCTCCTGGGTACGGGCGGTGCCCGACGAGTTCACCCCCTCGCTCGCCGTCTGCCTGCCGGTCGACACCGCGGACGACTTCCGCGAGTTCGCCACCGGCAGCGAGGAACGGCACGACGACGAACTCCTGTCCGTCTTCTTCCGCGCGCGCGGCCGGATGAGCCTGATCGCCGTGCCGAACGTGGTCGAGCACATCGGCACCAGCAGCATCAACGGCCATGCCACCCAGGGCATCCGGCTCGCCGTCTGCCCGGTGGACGCCGCCGACGCCGCACCGCTGCTGGAGCGGGGCCGGGTCCTGGAGGAGCCGGGCTGGATCCCCTACATGCGCTACGGCGAGGGCTACATCCGGCTGGTCGGCCAGGAGAACGGTCCGGACGGCGGGCGCGGCCACCACCGCTGGCGCGACGCCCTGCCGATGACCGGGCTGGAGGAGCGGACGGTGCTCGACGCGCTGGCGGACGGCATGCCGGAGGACCTGGCGTCGGAGGTGGCCCGGCTGTTCGGCCGCGGCTTCGCCGAGGAGCTGTGGATCCACTGCCTGCTGCTCGGCCGGCAGGCGGCCGGGGCCGCCCGCCGGCTGGGCGGACCCGGCGACGTCCCGCCGGAGTCCCTCGCCCGGCTGCGGGACGCCGCGGTGGCCACCGCCGGACCCGCCGGCCTGCCGCCCGAGCGCCGTCCCGAGGCCGGCCCGCGGGAGGTGCGGCTGATGGCCGCGTTCGCGTGGACCGCCGTCAGGGCCGGGGAGCGACTGGACCGGGTCCCGTAGGTCCCGCCGGGCGCGCGACGCGGACTACGAGACCCGGCCCACCTCCGGCTTGACCGGGTGGGTGATCCACACCCCGGGCTCCCAGTACGCGCCGAGGTCCCGCTCCCGGTCGATCCGCAGCAGGGAGAGGCCACCGGGGAAGACGTAGTCGCCGCTCTCCGGGTAGTCGATGCCGGTCCACCGCTCCCACTCGGCCACCGTCCCGGTGATCCGGGAGGACTGCTCCGAGGCGCCGGCGACCGTGCCGCCGACGCCCACCTGGGTGCGGATCCACGGGTCGAACGGGGCGCCGTCCGCACGCCGCCAGGCGGCGTACCGTTCGATCGGCACCAGCGGGTACCGCTCCTTCCAGGTGGGCCGCACCGGCACCAGCACGGTGTCCAGGCCGGCCTGCCGCGCCACCCGGTGCATCCCGCCGAGGAGCAGGCTGGACAGTCCTCTGCGCTGGTAGTCCTCCGCGACCTCGATGCCCAGCGCGACCAGCGCGCCGGCGGGCCGGCCGGCGTCCCGGTCCGCGAACGCCCGGGCGATGGAGTCGTCCAGTCCTGGGCCGAGGTCGGCTGCCGTGCCGTCCCAGGTGCGCGGCAGGGAGCGGCCGGCTCCCGCGACCGCCTCGCGCTCCTCGTCGTACAGGACGAACTGGTACTCGGGGAAGTCCTCGAACAGCCGGTCCCAGAAGTCGTCGTTCACATCGCCGTGCAGGTTGTACTCGGGCACGATGCCGGCGAACCGCTCCGGCATCTTGTCCCACAGCTCGGGGCGCTCCGCGTGGGTCACCACGACCAGGGCCATCGGGTTGTCCTCTCTCCTGTGAATCCCGCGGTTACGCGGGGACCTCGACGTCCCAGACGATGACGATCGGCAGCCCGTCCCAGGCCGCCCGGGCCGCGTCCGCGATGAACTCCTCGTAACCACCGGGCGCCAGGCGCCCGTTGAAGAGCGGCTCGTGGAGGGCCCGCACCCGCAGCCCCGCTCCCGTGAACGCCTTCAGGTACTGCCCGGGCAAGTGGACGTGGTTGCGGACGAACGCCAGCTCGGAGCCGTGCACGAAGACGCACTGTCCCTGGAGGGCGATGACGAACGGGTGCAGGTCCGAGACCAGGATCCGACCGCCGGGGCGCACCACCCGGGCCAGCTCGGCCACCCCGGCCGACAGGTCCTCAAGGTGCGTCATGGCCAGCGAGCAGACCGCGAGGTCCACCGAGTCGTCGTCGAGCGGCAGGTGCTCCAGGCGCCCGGAGCGGAACTCGGCCTCCGGAGCGCGCTCGCGGGCCTTGGCCAGCATCTCCGGCGACTGGTCGACGCCGATGGTCCGGTGGCCGCGGGCGACGAGCGCGCCGGTCTGACGGCCGGTGCCGCAGGCGGCGTCGAGGGCGGTGCCCACCGGAAGGGTGTCGAGGATCCCGTGCAGCACGGGCTCCTCGACCTCGATGTACGAGTTGGGCAGCGAGTCGTAGACCGCCGACCAGGAGGCGTACCCCTCGGCGACGTCGAGTTCGCTGACGCCGACCCCGCCGTCCGGCAGGCTCTCGTCGCCCGCGGCGAACCGCCGGATCTCCTCGACGCGCTCCTGGAGGAACTTCTCCTCGCCGCCCAGGGCGTTGCGCAGGAGCGCGAGCCCCTCGATCCCCAGGACGAGTTCCCGTGCCCTGAATTCATGACTCATGCGGACCCCTCATCGACAGCCGGAAAACCACGGTTCCACGCCGGCCGCCGGACGCGGCCGGATTGCGGCCTACCCACCCCGCGGAGAACGGACCCGGCCACCCGATCACCTGTCCGAAAAGGCGGCCCTGAATGACCGGTTCACGGCATTGTCCCGCCATATCCGGGGAACCCCTGCCGAATTCGCCGCAATCGACCAGAATGCGTATTCGACGATCGGTCCCATCCATCGGGAGGCGGAATGATAGAGGGATATCTCGGCAGGGAAAGCGTCACCTCCGGGGGCGTGCTGACGCTCCACGTCTCCACCGACGCGCCCCGGTTCCGGCTGAGGTTCTACCGGCTGGGCGGGGAGCTGGAGCTCGTGGCGGAGACGGGCTGGCACCCGGGCTCGCTCCACCTGCCGCCCCCGCACCCCGACGCCGTCCCCGGCCGGGCCTCGCCCGCCGACGACTGGGGCTGGCCGCCGCTGACCCTGCCGGTGCCCGAGGACTGGCCCCCGGGAATGTTCCTGGTCCAGTTCGTCGAGGAGGACGGACTTCCCCTGCTCGACGCCTCGACCGTCGAGGGACCCGCGCGCGAGTTCTTCGTCGTCCGGCCGAAGCGGGCGGGCAGCCGCTCCACGATCCTCTACAAGAAGTCGACCTTCACCCGGCACGCCTACAACCGCTCCGACCGCCCGGGCGAGGAGCGCGCCGTCAGCCTCTACGACCACCCCGTGTACCTGCCGGACGCCGCTCCCCGCGGCCACAAGGTGAGTTTGCACCGGCCTGGCGGAATCATCGATCTCGCCTACTGGGACGCCCCGTTCATAGCCTGGCTGGAACGCAACGGATATCCGGTCGAATTCTGCACCGATCTCGACCTCCACGAGGACCCGGAACTCCTGTCCTCGTACGGCCTGCTGCTCAGCGTCGGCCACGACGAATACTGGAGCGACGCGATGCGCGCCCATGCCGAGCGATTCGTCCGCGACGGCGGGAACATCGCCTTCCTGAGCGCCAACACCTGCTGGTGGCGAATTCACGTGACCGACCGGAACACCGCCTTCGTCTCCGACACCGACCACCACGTGGGAGAGGAGTATCCGCACCTTCCGGCGACCGACCAGTGGTGGCCGGCACAGCCCGACGGGGTCGGCCGCCCGGAGAACTCCCTCACCGGGGTGAGTTTCCGCAACGGCGGAATGTGGGCGAGCGCCGAGGGATGGCCCGGTGACCGTCCGCGCGACGGGTACACCGTGCAGCACGCCGACCACTGGGTCTTCGCCGGCACCGGGCTGCGCGACGGCTCCGACGGCGGGGAGCCCGACCGGCTCGGCGCGGGCACCGCGCTCATCGGGTACGAGTGCGACGGCGCCGCCTACACCCGGGACGCCGACGGGATCGCCCGCGCGACCGGGGAGGACGGCACCCCGGACTCGTTCCTGATCCTCGGCATCCACGTCCTCGAACCGGTCCACGAGGACTTCCACGACTTCAAGTGGAGCCACTGGAACGGCCCGGCCCGTGAGCCGGGCCGTTCCCCGAGGGCCGCGACGATGGGGATCCACACCGCCGGCGGCACCGTGTTCACCGCGGGCACCACCGACTGGCCGGTGGTGTGCGGTCACGAGCAGGACGCCGGTGTCGTCCGGATCACCCGCAACCTCCTGGAGCGGCTGCGGCACCGTACGGCGCGTCCGTGAGCAACTCGCGCAGTGCGCGGATCCGGACCGCCCCGCTCGGCAGGGGCGGCTCGGACCCGCGCACCGCCGGGTCCGGCCGGCACAGGTGGACGGAGCGCATCCCGGCGTCGAGCGGGCCGATGACGTCGGGTGCCCACATGTCGCCGACGAACAGCACCTCGCCGGGCGGCAGGGCGCACCGCTCCAGCAGGACCCGGTAGATCAGCGGGTGCGGTTTGCGCGCCCCGGCCCGGGCGGAGCCGACGACGAAGTCGACCGCCGGGCCGAGGCCCACCTCCTCGACGCAGTCCTCCAGGTTCCAGAACCAGTTGGAGCACAGCCCGACCCGCAGCCCCCGGTCACGCAGCTCCCCGAGGACGGGACGGACGTCGTCGAACAGCTCCAGCCGGACGGCCTTCATGGCCCGGTCGATCTCCCCGACCAGGCCCTCCAGCTCACCCTCCGGCACCCCACAGGACCGCGCCCTGCGCCGAAGCCTCTCCAACTCCCAACGGTGGTAGGTGAGTTCACTGACGGAGTGGACCGCGTGCTCCTCCCCCTCGCCGGGGCCCACCGCCCACTGGTCGCCCCAGCGGGCGCCCTGGGCGGACAGGCCCCGGCGTTCGAAGATCGCACGGTGATCGGGCGGCAGCGGTTCGACCATCCGCGCCAGCGTCCCGTAGAAGTCGAAGACGACCGCACGGACCTCCGGCGCCAGCACCCGGGACACCGGACCGGCCTCAGTAACGGCCGTGCCGGCGCGGGAAGTAGTCCTGGAGCGTGCCCTCCCGCTCGATGTCGACCGTCGCGCAGTGCAGGCCGCCGCCGAACGGCCCGACCGCCCGGAACGGCACCGGCACGATCTCGAAGCCGTAGGAGGACAGCTGCTCCGAGAGCCGGACCTCCTTCTCCTCGATGCACAGGGTGTTCTCGTCGAGGTTGAGCATGTTGCCGGCGAGCCACGGGCTGCAGAACGACAGCTTCGGCGGGTGGTCCCAGCTCGCGGGCTGCACCGCCTCGATGATCTCCCAGTCGTTGAGCCGGAAGAACTCCATCAGCTCGGCGTCCGCCAGCCGCTCGCCGCAGTGCAGCACCAGCCCCGGGCGCAGCGGCACCCAGGTGGCGTCGATGTGCAGCGGATGGGTGTTGGTGGAGGTCACGGCGTGGACCCGGTGGTCGGGGAAGTGGCGCTTGAGCCACTGGTAGCCGCTCTTGTTGGTGACGAAGGACAGCTGGACGAACAGGTCCTTGCCGAAGCGGGCGACGTCGGCGGCGTCGAACAGCGGCTCGGCCTCCGTCAGCACCAGGTCGTAGTCGCGGACCCGGGCCAGCTGCACCTCCGTCGGCAGGTCGTTGTAGGTGTCCCAGAACTCCGTGTTGTACGAGGCGTCGGTGAGCCTCGGCTTCGGGGCGGCCTCCCAGCGCATGTTCTCGTCGGAGTCGAACAGGTTCTGCAGCAGCGGCCGGTAGGCCAGGTACTCGTGCCAGCGGCTGCGGTACGACATGGTCGCTTCCAGGACCTCGTTGCCGACGGTCAGCAGGATGTCCCGGGGCGGCATGCAGCCGAACATGGAGTCCTGGGTCCAGTCGGGCGTGCTGACCTTCTGGTTGAAGTCGATCGGGGTGGGGCGGTCCACCCTGATGCCGCGGCGCTGGAGCATCGCGGCGAAGTTGTCGAGCTGCTCCTCCGCCTCGGCGACCATGTCCTCGGGCATCGGGCCGAAGGTGCCCAGCGGGAAGCCGTCGTCCGGGTAGTCCCGGCGGACTGCGGGCTCGGGGGCCTGGACCACGGTGCCCTCGGCGCGCCCGACGATCACATGGCGCAGCGGGTCCCACCCGTTCCAGGCGTTGACCCGCACCGGACGTTCGGTCTCGGGAGTCACATCGGGCGCGGCAGTCGTCTGCTCGGTCACGTACAAGCCCTTCGAATCGGGGTCACGTGGGTATCGCAGAGGCCCAACCTGCTCGTGCGACCCAGAAGTCGTCAAGGCGTTGCATCCTCCGTGGGACGCCGAACGTCATCTTCCGGCCGAATGTCTATACCTCTGCAACAGCGAGTGATCAGATGGGTAGTCAGAAGACCACCCCCATAGCGAACTTGGAGACCCCCATGACCATTCGCATGTCCAGTCGCCCTGTTGTACTGGCGTTACTCCTGTCCCTGGCCGCCGCCGGATGCAGCAGCGGCTCCGGCGCGGGCTCCGATTCGGGCGGCAAGCTGACCGTCTGGCTGGCCGTGGACGCCCAGGAGAGTTGGCCACAATTGGTCCAGTCCACTAATGACCGTTTCACCAAGGCGCACCCCGGTGTCCGGGTCGAGGTCCAGTACCAGCAGTGGCCGACCAAGAACCAGAAGCTGGACGCCGTCCTCGCCGGGAAGAACGTGCCCGACGTGGTGGAGATGGGCAACAGCGAGACCACCAACTACATCGTCAACAACGCCTTCGCGCCGATCGACCCGGCCCGCTACGACCAGTCGGACGCCTGGCTGCCGGCCCTGGCCGACGCCTGTCGCAACGACGGCAAGACCTATTGCGTGCCCTACTACGTCGGAGCCCGGGTCGGTGTCTACCGCACCGACCTCTTCGAGCAGGCCGGCGTCCCCGGCGCCCCGAAGACCTACGCCGACCTGACCTCCGCGCTCGACAAGTTGAAGAACACCTTCGGCGCCGGCGACCCGAACTTCTCCTCCTTCTACATGCCCGGCCGCTACTGGTACGCCGCCATGGCCTTCGTGAAGGACGCCGGCGGCGAGATCGCCGTGAAGGACGGCGGACGCTGGAAGTCCTCGCTCTCCTCCCCCGCCTCCGTCGCCGGTCTCACCGAGTGGAAGCGGCTGATCGACACCTACTACGTCGGCGACCGCGCCAAGGACAACAGCGACGAGCCGGGCGTCGTCGGCCAGGGCCACGTCGGCGTCTTCTACGGCAACACCTGGGAGGCCGACGCCGCCACCGACGCGAACTCCGGCGGAGACCCGAAGCTGAAGGGCAAGTTCGGCACCTTCCCCTTCCCCGGCCCGTCCGGGAAGCTCCTGCCGCCGTTCCTCGGCGGCTCCACCCTGGCCGTGCCGGCCAAGTCCACGCGCAAGGACCTGGCCAACGACTGGATCAAGATGTTCACCGACCGGGACTCTCAGAAGTCGCTGATCGCGGCCAACACCCTGCCCAACAACACCACCCAGATGGCCGAGGTCGCCGCCGGCGGCATCAACGGACCGGCCGCCCAGGCGGCCCAGACCGGCGGCTGGATGACCCCGTTCGCGCCCGGCTGGACGTCGGTGGAGAAGTCCAACATCCTTCCCGAGATGCTGGAGCGGATCGCCAACGGCAAGGCCTCGGTGCAGGACGCCGCCAAGGACGCCGACAAGCGGATCGACGCCGTGATCAATGAGCGGTGACCGGGTCCGGCGGCGGCGGTCACCACTGCTGCCGTACCTGCTGATCGGGCCGACCGTCATCGCGCTCGTCCTCGTCCTCGGCTACCCACTGGTGGACATGGTCGTGCTCGCCTTCCAGGACATGACCCGCGAACAGCTGTTCAGCGGTGCGACGCCGCCGTGGGCCGGCCTGGAGCAGTTCCGGCGGATCCTCGGTGACGGCTTCTTCTGGACGGTGGTGTTCCGCACCCTGCTGTTCACCGCCGTCTGCGTCACCCTGACGGTGGTCTGCGGGCTGTTCACCGCGATGCTGATGCACCGCGTCTCCCCGTGGGTGCGCGCCGTCATCGCCGGCGTGCTGGTCACGGTGTGGGCGATGCCGGAGATGGTCGCCGCGTCGATCTTCCGCTGGCTCTTCGACGCCGACTACGGCGTGGTGAACTGGGTGCTCTCCCGACTTCCCGGGGTCGACCTGGCCAAGCACAACTGGTTCACCGACCCGTGGGAGGGCTTCTCCGTCATCGTCGCCGTCGTGGTCTGGGGGTCGCTGCCGTTCGCGGCGATCACCCTGCGGGCCGCGCTGGCGCAGGTGCCGCCGGAGCTGGAGGAGTCCGCGGTGCTCGACGGCGCCCGGCCGTTCCAGGTCTTCCGGCACGTCACCATCCCCGTGATCAGGCCGGTCCTGCTCATGGTCACCACGCTGATGTCCATCTGGGACTTCGGCGTCTTCAACCAGATCTGGCTCATGCGCGGCGGCCAGCCCGAGCGCGAGTACTACCTGCTCGGCGTCTACTCCTTCATCGAGTCGTTCGCCGTCAACCGGTACAGCGTCGGCGCCGCGATCGCGCTGGTGACCGTCGTGCTGCTGCTCGGCGGGTCGGTCGTCTACCTGCGCCAGATGCTCAGGACGGGAGAGATCGAATGAGACGACGGCGGTCGCTGGGCCACGACCTGCTCGGACTGGTCGTGGCCGCGGTGATCGGCTTCCCCGTCTACTGGATGGTGCTCACCGCGTTCCGCCCGGCCACCGAGATCCTGAGCCTGCCACCGCACTTCTGGCCGGGCACGCCCACCCTGTCCAACTTCAGCCGGGCCCTGAACTCGGAGACCTTCTGGGACAACGTGCGCTCCAGCGTCCTGATCGGCGTCGGCACCGTGCTGGTGTCCCTGGTCGTCGGCACCCTGGCGGCCTTCGCGCTGGCCCGTTTCCGGTTCCTGGGCCGCCGGGCGTTCGTGGTGGTGATCCTCGTCGTCCAGATGGTCCCGCTCACCGCCCTGATCATCCCGGTGTACCTGCTGCTGAACGACGTCGGGATGACCGACAGCATCGCCGGGGTGATCATCACCTACCTGGTGTTCACCCTGCCGTTCACGGTGTGGATGCTGCGCGGCTTCATCGCCGGGGTACCGGTGGAGCTGGAGGAGGCCGCCATGGTCGACGGGTGCGGCCGGCTCGGCGCGTTCCGCCGGGTCGTCCTCCCGCTGCTCGCCCCCGGCATCGTCGCCACCTCGGTCTTCGCGCTCGTCCAGGCGTGGAACGAGTACGTCCTTGTCTACGTCCTGCTGTCCACCCCCAAGAAACAGACCGTCAGCATCTGGCTGGTCTCCTTCCAGACCAGCTTCGGGACCGACTACGGCGGTCTCATGGCGGGTGCCACGCTGACCGCCCTGCCCGTGGTGGTCTTCTTCCTCATCGTCCAGCGCAGGATCGCGTCCGGCCTCGCCGCCGGCGCGGTCAAGGGCTGACCGCGAGCACGGAAGGCCCCGGCCCGGTCGGCGGCACCCCTTTCACGTCCCAGGAGGACTCCGTGACGCATGATCGTCTCGATCTCGTCTCCAAGCTGTACCAGCCCTCCGGCTGGCCCCGCATCCTGCAAGCCGCCTCCGGCGACCCGTCCGAGGCCCCCCTGATCGTCGACCTCGACCCGACGACCTTCTGCGACCTCGCCTGCCCCGAGTGCATCAGCGGGAAGCTGCTCAACCAGGGCCGGTTCACCCCCGAGCGGCTGGCCGCGCTCGCCGAGGAGCTCGTCTCCATGTCCGTCCGGGGCGTGGTCCTCATCGGCGGCGGCGAACCGCTCGCCCACCGGGGCACCCGCCGGGTGCTGCGCATCCTCGGCGAGGCCGGGGTGGCCGTCGGGGTCGTCACCAACGGCACCATGATCGACAAGAACCTCGACGAACTCGCCCGCTACGCCAGCTGGGTCCGCGTCTCCATGGACGCCGGCACCGCCGAGACGTACGGCGTCTTCCGTCCCGACCGCAAGGGCCGCAGCGTCTTCGACAAGGTGGTCGCGAACATGCGGCTGCTCGCCGAGGCGAAGACCGGATCGCTCGGCTACTCCTTCCTCGTGATGACCCGTCAGGAGCCGGACGGCCGGCTCGTCAGCAACCACACGGAGGTCCTGCGCGCCGCCGAACTCGCCCACGACATCGGCTGCGACTACTTCGAGACCAAGGCGATGTTCGACGACGACCACCACGTCATCCAGGTGTCGCAGGACATCCTCGACTCGGTCGACCGCCAACTCGCCGAGGCCGCGGACCGGTTGCAGAGCGACACCTTCCAGCTCGTCAACTCCTCCACGCTCACCTCCCTGCGCCGGCACACCGGGCCCGTCCAGCCCAAGGACTACCACCGGTGCCGGGTGGCGGAGTTGAGGACCCTGATCACCCCGTCCGGCGTGTACGTGTGCGCCTACCACCGGGGCAGCCCGATGGCGAGGATCGGCGACGCCGTCACCGACAACCTGGCCGACATCTGGCGGGACTCCGACCGCGGCATCATCGACCCGAGCCGCGACTGCCGCTTCCACTGCGCCCGGCACCGGTCCAACCTGGAACTGGAGCGGATAGCCCAGGGAACGGGCGCAGTCCCCCTGGCGGAGGACTACGACCCGTTCCTGTGACCGTCAGCCCGCGCTGACGCCGACCCTGGTCCCCGCCCGGGCGCCCCGGTTCCCCGGGGCCGCCCGGGTGGGGATCACCCGTGCTCCGGGGAACGGGCCGCGCAGCGCGTCGGCCAGGCGCTCCGCCACCGCCGGCGCGTCCGCCTCGGGACACACCCCGACCAACGAGCCGCCACCACCGGCCCCGCTGAGCTTCAGCGGCAGGCCGACGACGTCCAGCGCCAGCGACCGCAGCTCCTCCAGGAGCGGGGTCGACATGCCCTGGTGGTCGCGCATCGCCGCGTGCGCCCGGGCCATCGCCGCGCCCAGCGCCTCGTGGTCGCGCCCGCGCAGCGCCGCCCACGCCTCGGCCGACGCCCGGTCGGCCTCCGCCCGGTACGCCGCCAGGGCGGGATCGCCGCCCGCGAGCTGCGCCCGGACCGTACGGATGTGGTCGCCGGTGTTCTTCCGGGTGCCCGAGTCGACCACCACCACCCGCCAGTCCTCCGGGAACTCCAGCCGCTCCAGGACGACCGGCAGGCCCCGCTCCCGGCCGTCGAGCAGCAGCGCCCCGCCCTCGGCCACGGCGAGGTGGTCCATGCCGCCGCCGTTGAAGCGCTCGAACTCGAACTCGTACGCCCACTGGACGATCACGGCGTCCGGCACCCGCTCGCCGTCCGGTGACCCGGCCTCGGCGAACGCCCGGAACAGTGCCACGATCAGCGCGGTGGACGAGGACAGCCCGCTCGCGGCGGGCGCCTCGCTGCGGACCCGGACGGCCGGCGGGGCGGCGGCCAGCCCCGGCAGCCGCTCGCGCAGGAACGCCCACACCTGGACCGGCCAGCCGTCCTCCGCCGGCTCCGCCGGTGCGCCGGGCACGATCTCGACCGTGGTCGGCAGGTCGAGGGCCAGACTGACCGAACGGCCGCCGCCCAGCCAGTCCAGGTCCTCCCCCGACAGGCACGCCCGGCAGGACACCGCCGCCCGGATCACTCGCACGTCGCTCACCTCGCCTGGAACCTTCCGTCGGCAACGAACGCCTGGTACATCGACAGCACCACCCGCGTGGGCGGGTGCAGCGGCGCCGGAGGGTCGCCCAGCGGGCGGAACTCCGCCCGGCGCACCTCGTCCGCCCCCGGGGCGAGCTCCCCGGACCAGCGCCGGGCCACGAAGCAGAGCGCGAAGCAGTGGTTGACGTCCCCGTTCGGGTAGGTCAGCGTGTGCACGGCCGGATCGGACAGCGACCCGAAGGCCACCAGGTCCTCCTTGTCGACCCGCAGCCCGGTCTCCTCCGCGACCTCCCGGACGGCCGCGTCGGCGAAGCCCCCGTCCTCCTCGCAGGCGCCGGCCGGCAGCTCCCACACACCGTTGTCGACCCGCTGCTGGAACAGCCCCCGGCCGTCCGCGTCGATCAGCAGGACCTGGGCCCCGGGCACCAACAGCCGTTGACTGCCGACATTCTGACGCAACGACCACACGTAGGAGCCGACGTATCCCATGCCCGCACCACCTCCTCCGGCGCCCGCCCCGCGGCGGACGTCCACCGGGCCACAGCCTGTCACGCGCTCTCCTCCGCCAGCCAGCGCGGGACCGCCTCGGGCGTCGCCTCCAGCCACCGCACGTACCGTTCGACGCCCTCCGGCACGGTGATCCGGGCCTGCCAGCGCAGCAGTTCCCGGCAGCGCTCCGTGGACGCGTACCCGCCGAGGGGGTCGCCCTCGGGGCGCGGGGTGACGATCCGGCGCGCGTCCGGGAAGTAGGGCATCAGCAGGTCCGCGACCTCCCGGATGGACGTCGGACGCCCGGTGCCGACGTTCACCGTCTGGCCCGCCATCCCCTCCTCGACGAGGGCCAGCGCCGTCGCCGCCGCCACGTCCTCGACGTGGACCATGTCGCGCACCTGCACGCCGCCCCCGTTCAACCGCATCGGGCGGCCCAGCTTGGCCTGGAGGGACAGCCACGGGACCATCCAGGAGTGGCTGCCCGGCTTCGGGATCTGCGGCTCCCCGTACACGGAGAAGTACCGGACGATCGCGTACTCACAACCGGACGAGGCCCCGAGCATCAGCCGGGCCTGGTGCTCCGCCCACAGCTTGCCGTTCGCGTACACCGACAGCGGGAACAGCGCCTGGTCCTCGTGGAACACGTGCGGTCCGGGCTCGTCGGCGGGGCCGTCGCCGTACACGGACGCCGAGGAGACCAGCACCAGCCGGCGGACGTCCGACCGCAGCGCCTCCTCCAGCACGATCTGGGTGCCCTGGATATTGGCCCGGAAGGCGATGTCGGGGTTCCGGGTGCAGGCGGCCACGTCCGCGTAGGCGGCCGCGTGGACCACGAAGTCGGCCTCCCGGAGCAGCCCGGCGACCACCTCCCGGTCGCAGATGTCGCCGACGACCAGCCTGGCCTCGCTCCTCTCCACCCCGAAGATCGAGTGGCCGGACTCGGGATAGGCATCCATCCGGTCCAGGACGGCCACCTCGGCACCGGCCCGGCACAGCAGGGAGGTGAGCCGGCTGCCGACCAGGCCCCCGCCTCCCGTCACGACGACGCGGGCGTCGCGGAGTTTCTCCAATCGGGATTCGACGCTCTCCACGCCGTCGGATTCGGCTTCGTTCAACGGCGCAGACGATCCGGTGGACATGTGTGTCCCTTCCGTAAAGACGGTGAATTCGGGATGCGCACTCACGGACGGCCCCAGGCTTCACACTGAAGGCGGCGTGCCAGCCCAGCATCCGTGGCCCACCAACCGCTCCGCCAGTGCTAATTCGGCACTCTTGCCAGCCCTCGGCGCGATCCGTACTGTCCGGAATCAGTGGCACCCGTAATGGCCCGGTGTTCCACGAATGCCGTCAAGTCCCCCACGCCCCACCGGTGAGAGGAAAATCACGTGACGAGCCATCAGCTCAGCGGAGTGGTCATGACCCACCCCAAGCGTCTGCGGGCCGCCGAGCGGATGGCCCAGGCAGCGCCGCCGGGAGCACTGCGCGTGGTGATGGATCCGGACCCGACCGGCACCCCTTCGGTCCTGCGCACCGCGCTCGCCGCCTGGGACGCCGTCGAGGACGGCGCCACCCACCAACTGGTCGTACAGGACGACATGTTGTTGTCCGAATCGTTCTTCGAACGGGTCCGTCTCGCCATTGACGCGATGCCCGACGCGGCACTGGCCCTGTTCGCGCTGTGGGATTCCCGCAACGGCGCCGCGATCCGGTTCGGCGCCATGGCCGGCGCCCGCTGGGTCGGCACGGTCAACGAGTACTTCCCGTGCGTCGCCATCGTGCTGCCCCGGGCGGTCGCCGAGGGCTTCGTCCGCTACGGCCGGCAACGCCTCGATGCCTGGCCCGACGACATTCTGATGCACCGTTACCTGACCGAGAACGGCGTCCCCCGCTACGTCTCCGTCCCCAACCTCGCCGAGCACGAGGACCGCGGCTCCATCTCGGGCAACGCCTTCCGGGGGCCCCGCCGCTCCGTCTGCTTCCTGCCCGACGACCGGCCCGGCCGCGAGGGCGACCGGCTGACCGGCCTGACGGTGCTGCCCTTCTTCAAGTACGGCGTCGCCCGCTGCGCGGTGCGCGTCCCCGGGCCGGGCCCCGAACGGTGGCTGCACATGGACGGCGAGCAGTACCTGCGCGGCCTCGGCCTGCCCGGGTCGCTGCTCACCCCGCCCGGGCCGGAGGCCGACGCCCCGGACGTCCGGGGGACCTGGCTGACCGCCCTCGCCATGGGCCACGAGGCCGCCCGCCGGGGCCTGGGCACCAACGGCGCCGCGCCGCCGGAGCGGCCCGAGGTGTACGCGGAGGCGATGGCGACGATCGGACCGGGCGGCATCAGCAACACCAGCACCGAGGAGCGGATCGCCGAACGCCGCGAGGTCCTGGCGGACGTGGCGCGCCGCGCGCTGGCCGCCGGGCGCGAGGCCGCCGGCCGGCCGTCCTCCGGCCGCACCCGGCGGCGCGCCGGCCTCACCGTGCTCGGCGGGGCGACGCCGCTGGGCGAGCACCTCGTGCGGCGGCTCACCGACCTGGCCGACGACGGGGCGCCCGACGCCGTCCTCGACCTGACCGGCCTGCGCGCACCGGCCTCGGGCGCCACCCTGACCGTCCGCCCCCTCGACGACCCCCGGCCCTACACCCTGACCGTCGGCGAGCTGTACGGGCCCGGCTGCTCCCGGGACACCCCCGTCGGCCGCATGGTCTGGGACGCCCTGCGCAGCCAACCGGTGGTCGTCCCGGGGGACCCGGACGCCGAGGTCCTCCCGGTGTACGTGGACGACCTGGCCGACGCCGTGGCGGCGGTGCTCCGCTCCCGGCCCGCCGCCCACGCCCTGACCGTCGCCGACGAGAAGCCCACCACGATCGGCGCCCTGGCGCAGGCCGTGCACGCGGCCGTCCGCCCGGTGCCGGTCCTCACCGACCCCTCGGCGCCCGCGCTCCCCGCCCCCCGGCCCGAACTCGCGGCCGGCCCCCGCCCGCCCGGCTGGGCGCCGGCGACCGAACAGCCGAAGGGGCTGCACGCCTTCGCCCAGTGGCTGGCCTACGAGGGGACGCTGCTCACCACGCTCTGACCTCCTCGGAGCCGGCGGGCAACCCGAACCGCCCCCCACCGCGTCAAGGTGCCGTGAGACAAACGACGAGACCGCGGCCCGACCGGCCGCCGCACCGGACGGGATCGACACGGGCACCATGGTGGGGGCAACGGCAGGATGACGAACGCGACACCGCCGGACTTCGAGGAGTTCGTTGCCGCCTGCGGGCCGAAGCTGCTGCGGGTCGCCTGGCTGCTGACCGGCGACCCGCACCAGGCCGAGGACCTTCTCCAGACCGCGCTCGCCAAGGTGTGGCCCAAGTGGGGGCGGATCGCCCCCGACCGGCCCGAGGCGTACCTGCGGAAGGTACTGGTGAACTGCCACGTCTCCTGGTGGCGCCGCCGCTGGACCGGGGAGCTGCCGCACGGGGAGCTGCCGGAGCCGCCGCCGGGCGTCGACCCGTACGACGAGGTGGTGCTCGGCCAGGTGGTCGCCGAGGCCGTGCGGTCGCTGGCGCCGCGGCAGCGGGCGGTGGTGGTGCTGCGCTTCTTCGAGGACCTCAGCGTCGAGGAGACGGCCGAGGTGCTGCGTTGCAGCACGGGCACCGTCAAGAGCCAGACGCACCGGGCGCTCGCGGCGCTGCGCGGCCGGCTGCCGGCCCGGGAACTCCTGCTGGACGGGGGACGCCGTGCGTGGAACTGACCTGATCGGCCCCCAGGGACCGGTGGACGACGGGAGCGACGAGGAGGAGCTGCGGATCCTGCTGCACCGGGCCGTTCCGGTGCTGAACAGCCCGGACGACCGGATGGACCGGGTGCTCGCCCGGGTCGCCCGGGCCAGGAGCCGGCGGCGGGCCGTCGCACTGGCGGCCGGGCTGACGGCCGGTCTCACCGCCGCCGTACTGGCCGCAGCGCCCGCGCTCGCCCCCGCACCGGGGCGGGGGGCGGTCCTGGGGCCGGCCGCGTCGGCCCCGGTGTCGCCGTCGGCGGCGGCGTCCGCCGAGGCGGTGACGCCGGTCACCTTCCCGATGTTCGCGGACATGGCCGTCGACGTCCCGGCGGGCTGGTACAGCCGCGCCGCGCCGGCCACCGACCCGCAGAAGCGGTTCGGCTACCTCGCCACCCGGCCGATGGCGTCGCCCTGCACGACCGGGTCAGCCCACTGCACGCCCTCCGGGCCGCTGCTCGCCGGCGACGCGATCCTCGTCTTCCGGCTGGTGGACGACCAGGCGCTGGCCGAGAAGATCGCCGCGACCGCGCCCGGACTCGCCGACTCCGGCCTTGAGGAGGACTGTGTGCTCCTCGGCGCCACCCGGGAACTGGTCGGAGTCCGGGCCATCGGCGCGGACCACAAGATGGTGGTCGAGATGACGGGCTGCCTGCGGCAGCCGTCCGAGCTGACGCTCCGTCAGGTGGGGAAGGTCTTCGACTCCGTCCGGCCGACTCCGGCGAGCCCGCTCCCGCGGGTGGTCCCGCCCTCGGACCGGGGGCCGGGCTGACCGGCGCGCCACCACCGCGCCCCGAGCCGGAGCCCGGGGCGCGGTGGCGTCAGCGATGGGTCAGCCAGGGGTCAACGCGGGATCAACGCCCTTGGAGGCGCTTGACGTTGTCGCCGAAGGTCCAGCCCCGGGAGCCGTCCCAGTTGATCGACCAGGTCATCAGGCCCTTCAGCGAGCCGCTGAAGGCGCTCCACGACTGGCTGACCAGGCTCGGGTCCATGTAGCCGCCGCCCGCACCGGGCTGGGCCGGCAGACCGGGCACCTGCTTGTCGTAGGGGACCTTGACGGTGGTGCCCTGGATGGTCAGACCGTTGTTCAGGCAGGTGGTCTGCGCGGTGAAGCCCTGCACGGTGCCGGCCTGGTAGGAGTCACCGGAGCAGCCGTACATGCTCCCGTTGTAGTACTGCATGTTCAGCCACCACAGCTGGCCGTTGTCGGCGTACTTCTTGACGATCGGCAGGTACGCGCCCCAGATCGAGCCGTAGTTGACGCTGCCGCCGGTGACGTACGCGGTCTCGGGGGCCATCGTCAGGCCGAAGCCGGGCGGCATCTGGGCGAGCACGCCGTCGATGATGCGGATCAGGTTGGCCTGGGAGGCGGACAGCGTGTTGATGTTGCCGCTGCCGGACAGGCCGGTCTCGATGTCGATGTCGATCCCGTCGAAGTTGTACTTCTTGAGGATCGGGACGACGGTGGCGACGAACCTGTCGGCGACGGTGCTGGAGCTGAGGTCGATGCCGGCCGCGGCGCCGCCGATCGACATCAGGATCGTCGCGCCGGCCGCCTTGGCCTGGCACATCTCGGCCGGGGTGGAGACCTTGACGTTGGTGTCCATGCCGTCCTGCCACAGCACGGTGCCGTCCGAGAGGATCACCGGGAAGGCGGCGTTGATGACGTTGTAGCCGTGCGCGGCCATCCGGCTGTCCGTGATCGGGACCCAGCCCATGCCGGGGTGGACGCCGTTGGAGGCGCCGTCCCAGTTCTCCCAGTAGCCCTGGAGGACCTTGCCGGTCGGCTTGGGCTTGGTCGGGCAGGTGTCACCCGGCGCCGGCGTGGTGGGCGGCGGGCTGGTGGGCGGCGGCGTGGTCGGAGGCGGAGTGGTCGGCGGGGGCGTCGTGGGCGGCGGGGTGGTGGGCGGCGGCGAGGTCGGCGGCGGGGTGGACACCGTGGGGCTCGGGCTGCTGCCACCGGGGCCGGCGAGCGACACGTCGTCCGCGTAGAACGCGGGCTGGCCGTACCAGCCGTGCAGGAAGATGGTCACCGAGGTGGTGTTCGCGCCGGTGGTGAAGCCGACGCTGAGCTGGCTGTAGGACGCGCTGCCCGCCGTCCAGGTGGACGGGTCGCTGCTCGCGCCGGTGCCGGTGGCGCCCAGGTAGACGTAGCTGCCCTGGACGTAGGCGCTCAGCGTGTACTGGGAGTTGGGCTGCACGCTGATGGTCTGGGTGCACTGGGCGGTGTCCTGGCCGGTCGGCGTCGCCCGGAGCGCGGAACTGCCGGAGTGGACCGGGGTGCTGACGACCGCGCCGGTGCCGCCGGAGCAGTTCCAGCCGGAGAGTCCGTTCTCGAACCCGGGGTTGTTCACCAGGTTGGGGGTGGCGGCCCCGGCCGTGACGGTTCCCGCCACGGCGATTCCGGCCCCGATGACGGCGGCCGCGCTCACCCCGGCGAGGGTGCGGCTCAGGACGCTCGTGCCGCGCCCGCCCTGTCCGGTCCGGTGGACCTGCGTTGCGCGCTCGACGACCGCCCGCTGGGGACCGGGGCGGGCCTGGCCCGACTGGCGTGGAGTACGCGACCTACGACGGAACATGCAGTGCTCTCTTCCCGCCGGGCGTCTGGGACTTGACGACGCGTGGGGGCGCGACGCCTGGCTCTGGGTGAGGTGGGGACATGTGGGGCTGTGCCGGTCCGGATCGTAGGAGGGGCGGCAGGGTCCGTCAATAGGTCTGGACCACTTAGGTCTGGACCAATCCTGTCGAGAGGCGCGCACGACGCGGACGGCCGGCCCGGGTCGAGGTCGACCCGGCGCCGGCCGCCGGTTGCCGGCCGAGGCCGGCGGGGGGAACGTCAGAGCGCGGGCTTCGCGGTCATCAGCTCCGTGATCTCCTCGGCGAGCCGCGGGCCCAGCTCGCCCCAGCCCTCCTTGTAGCCGTAGACCCCGGCCAGCGTGCGGGCCTCGTAGTCGCCGTTCATGACCTCGACGTCGTCGGCCGTGATGAGCGCCGGGTGGGCCACCCCGACCGCCGACGAGACCTTCATCAGCTCCTTGCGCAGGGTGCGCAGGTAGACGGCGGCCCGGGTGGACTTCGAGGCCGGGTCGACGCCGCGGGCCAGCCACGGGTTCTGGGTGGCGATGCCTGTGGGGCACTTGTCGGTGTGGCACTTCTGCGCCTGGATGCAGCCGATCGACAGCATCGCCTCGCGGGCCACGTTGATCATGTCCACCCCCAGGGCGAAGGCGACCGCGGCGTTCTCCGGCAGGCCGAGCTTTCCGGAGCCGATGAACGTCAGCTCGTCGGTCAGTCCCAGCTCGGCGAAGGTGCCGTAGACCCGGGAGAAGCCCATCCGGAACGGCAGTGACACCGAGTCCGCGAACATCCGGGGCGCCGCCCCGGTGCCGCCCTCGCCGCCGTCGATGGTCACGAAGTCGACCCCGCGGTCGCCGCGCGCCATCAGCGTGGCCAGCTCCTGCCAGAAGCCCATCTCCCCCACGGCGCTCTTGACCCCGACCGGCAGACCGGTCTCGGTGGCGAGCAACTCGACGAAGTCGAGCATCGAGTCGACGTCGCCGAACGCGGTGTGCCGCGACGGCGAGGCGCAGTCCCGGCCGACCGGGATGCCGCGGATCCCGGCGATCTCCGGGGTCACCTTCGCGCCCGGCAGCATCCCGCCCAGCCCGGGCTTGGCGCCCTGGGAGAGCTTGATCTCTATCGCCTTGACCGGAGCGCCGGCGACGACGTCCTTGAGCTTGTCCAGGTTGAAGCTGCCGTCCTCGTTGCGGCAGCCGAAGTACGCCGTGCCGAGCTGGAGCACGAGGTCGCCGCCGTTGCGGTGGTGCGGCGAGAGGCCGCCCTCGCCCGTGTTGTGCATCGCGCCCGCGAGCGCCGCCCCCTGGTTGAGCGCCGTGATGGCCGCGCCCGAGAGCGAGCCGAAGCTCATCGCCGAGATGTTCACCACGCTCGCCGGCCGGAACGCCTTGGCGCGCCCGCGCGGGCCGCCCAGCACCTTGGCCGAGGGCAGCGGCGCCTGCGGGTCGTGGGCGTCGGGCAGCGCGCCGGCGAAGGTGCGCTGCTTCAGGTAGGCGTGCCCCTGGACGTGCTCGACGTCGACCTCCGTCCCGAACCCGAAGTAGTTGTTCTCCTCCTTCGCCGACGCGTAGATCCAGGTGCGCTGGTCACGGCTGAACGGGCGCTCCTCCTCGTTGGAGGTCACGATGTACTGCCGCAGCTCCGGCCCGATCCTCTCCAGCAGGTACCGGGCGTGCCCGACCACCGGGAAGTTCCGGAGCAGGGCGTGCCTCTTCTGAATGAGGTCGCGGGCGGCCAGCGCGGCCACCGCGGTCGCGGCGGCCGCGCCGATCTTCCGGGCTTGCATGATCGTTCCTCCTCGATGCACGACTCCACCACGCGGTGCGGTGGAGCCGAGGGTCGTGCGGGGTGGTGGTGGGCGGGCGCCCGGCCGAGCGGCCGGCACCGTCCGTCGGAGAATGCGGGACGATCGTATGAGGCCCGGCGGCCCGGCCCGCGCCCAGGGCGGGAGCAGGAGGCTCCGCCTCCGGATCGACGGCGGGCGTCCGGATCCGGCGTCAGCCGTCAGCCGTTCGCGGCCCGCAGGGCGCCCAGGGTGTCCAGCTCGCGTTCGAACGCGGCGCGGGCCAGCGAGGTGCGGTTGGGGCAGTCCAGCTTGACCAGCGAGGACTCGACGTGGCTCCGGACGGTCCGGACCGCGATGCCCAGCCCCCGGGAGATCCGCTCGTTGGACCACCCCCGGGCGACCAGCCCGACGACGTCGAGCTCCCGGCCGGTGAGGCGGCCGAGCGCGGGAGCCCGGCCGATCCGGACCACGACCGCGTCCGGCCGGCGCACCGCCCGGACGTGCCACCAGGTGCCGTCGGCGGCCCGGTGGTGGAAGCCGGTCCGGTCGCAGGCGCCGGCCGCGGCGGCCCGCGCGGCGAGGCGCAGCTCGGCGCGGGTGAGCGGCACTCGGCCGAGGTCTCCGGCCCTGACCTCGACCAGCTCCGGCGTGATCCGCAGGACCGCCTCGGCGGCGCCGCCGCCGGCCTCGGCCCCGGGGTCGAGCAGCCCGGCGAGGTCGTGCGAGAGCATCGTCAGCGCGAGGCATGACTCGTCGTCGAGCGGCGCGGCGTGCCGGGAGCTCATCACGACGAACCCCGGCGGCGGCGCACCGGGGGCGGGTGGCGCCAGCGGCAGGGTCAGGCCTTCGCGGAAGCCGTTGGGCAGGAGCGCGTCCCGGTAGGTCCGGGTCCGCCGGTAGTCGAACGGCACGTCCACGAACCGCACCGGGGTGCCGAGGCGGGTGGCGAACCGGTGGACGGGGCAGGTCCGGCCGTACCGGGTGGTGATGTAGGTGAGGGTTTCCGCCGGGTAGCCGAGGTTGACGACGGCGGTGTGCGGGGTGCCGCCGGAGGACGGGGGTCTGGAGGCGACCAGTGCGGCGCAGTCGAAGGCGAGCCTGTCGCGCACCGCGCGCAGCGGGAGTTCGACCGGCACGTCACCGCGGCCGGCCGCGCGGACCTCCTCGGCGAGCCGGGCCCACCAGCGCATGTCCACGGCCATCGGCAACCTCCCATATCGCACGAAATCATGACGATCACCACGGTGCGGCGTCAACCCCCGAGACCACCGCCGTCGAGCGGCGCCGGCACCCGGGTACGGGCCCTGACGCCTCCGGCGGCATGCCGCCGGAGGCGCGTCCGCGGCACGACATCGGCCGTTCGGCCGAGGTGCGGCGGCTCCCGGGCTCGTAGCTTTCCGCCCAGGACCCCGATCTCCGTCGAACCGAGCGAAGGAAGCCATGACGAAGACACCCGATCTGATCGTTGTCGACGCCGCCGTGTTCACCGCGGATCCGGCGGGCACCACCGCCGAGGCGTTCGCCGTCACCGACGGCGAGTTCACCGCCGTCGGGAGTTCCGCGGAGGTCTCGCGGCTGGCCGGCCCGGGCACCATCGTCGTCGACGCCGGTGGCCGGATGGTCATGCCGGGCATCTGCGACGTCCACACCCACCTCTCCATGGGCGGGGCGCTGGTGGCCTGGGACCTCCCGATCGCGCCGCACTTCGGCCCCGAGGAGATCTGCGAGACGGTCGCGGCGCACGCGGCGCGGCTGGGCCCCCGGGAGTGGGTCGTCGGCGGCGTCATCGGCTCGACGACGATGGACGTCCTCGCGGACGTCGACCTGCTCGCCGCGCTCGACCGGGCCTCCGCCGGGCGCCCCGTGCTTCTCAGGGACGACACCCAGCACAACAGGTGGGTCAACAGCGCCGCCCTCCGGGCGATGGGCGTCACCCGGGACTCGCCCGACCCCGAGGGCGGCACGTACGTGCGCGACGGGCGGGGCCGCCTCACCGGCGTCCTGTGGGAGCAGGCGTCCCGGGTCGCGGAGGAGGCCTTCGCCGCGAGCGTCGAGGACCCGGACGCCCGCCACCGCGTCAGCTTCGCGACGGCCGCGGAGGTCTGCAACCGCTACGGGATCACCACCGCCTGCGACGCCGCGACCCTGGAGTCGGCGCTGCGCACGCTCTCGGCGATGGAGGCCGAGGGCGAGCTCACCCTGCGGGTCGTCACGTCCACGGTGGCGCGCCCCCTGCTCGCGGAGGCCGGCCTCAGCGGGAAGGAACTGCTGGCGGTGTCCGAGCAGTTCGGCTCCGAACTGGTCCACGTGGGGTTCGTCAAGGTGTTCCTCGACGGCGTCCCGATGACCCGCACCGCCGCGATGCTGGACCCGTACCTGCCGCACGGGTGCTCCGACCACGGGCCGGACTCCGGGGAGTGCCTGTACGACCTGGACGAGCTGGTCGAGGAGCTGGAGACGGCGGTCTCCGCCGGGCGCGGGGTGAAGATCCACGCGGCCGGGGACGCCTCGACGCGGATGGCCCTGGACGCGATCGCGGTCATCCGCGAACGGCACGGTTCGGGGCCGGTCTTCCACCTCGCGCACACCGAGTACGTCACCCCGTCCGACGTCCGCAGGTTCGGCGAGCTGGGCGTGGTCGCCGACGCGTCGCCCTACCTGTGGTACCCGAGCATCATCCAGGACGCCCTGGCGGCCTGCGTGCCGGCCGAGGTCATCGAGCGGGCCTGGCCGCTGGCGGACCTGCTGGCCGCCGGGGCCAACGTCTCGGCCGGCTCCGACTGGCCCGCCGGGGCCGCGACTCCGCACACCTGGACCGGGATCGAGACGATGGTCACCCGGCAGGCCCCGGGCGGCAGCGAGGAGACCGTCAACCCCGCGCAGCGGCTCACCCTCCACGAGGCCCTGGTGAGCTTCACCCGGCGCCCGGCCGAGGCGATGGGCCTCGGCGAGCGGGTCGGCAGCATCGAGGTGGGGAAGTCCGCGGACTTCCTCGTGCTGTCGCAGAACCTGTTCGAGGTCGACGCCCGCCGGATCCACGAGACCGACGTGCTGGCCACCTACCTGCGCGGCTCGCGGGTCCACACCGCCGGCGCCTGAGGACGCCCCGGCCCTCCCCGCCCCCGCACCCGGCCGTTGCGGGGGCGGGGGCGGGGGCGGGGGCGGGGGCGGGGGCGGCGAGGGCGCCGCACGGGGGCGGTGAACACCCGTCAGGTCGATGCGCCGCACACCCCAGGGTGAATGCGTCCACGTTTGGAGCCATTGACCCATATTTGTCGGATTTTCAGACTGCATACTACCCACGTGGTCACCGTGGGTAGCGATTCCTCGACCGAGCGCGCCCGGTTCACGGTAGCCAACGCATCATCACCCTCCGGCACACCGTGTGTCACCGGACCGCTCGATCGAAGGGAATCGTCATGAGGAGTCGTCCACCCGCCGGCGGGTGCGAGCGAAGACACCACCGACCCCTCGCGCTCCGCGACCGCCTCACCCGGGCGGCGCTCCCCCTCCTCCTCGCGGTCGCCACGGCCGCCGGCTCCTTCGCCGCGCCCGCGGCGGCGCGCGCCACCGCCCCCACCACGCGCACACCCGCCGTCGGCAGCCCCGGCTTGGGCAACCAGGCCACGGGCAACCCGGCCACCGGCAGTCCCGCCTCGGGCAACCCGGCCGACAGCGGCTCCGGCCGGCACGGCGTGCGCCAGCAGCCGGTGACCCTGGCCAAGACCGGCACCGACCTCGCCACCGGCAGCACCACCGAGACCGCCCACGGCGACACCGTCCGCTGGGTGGTCTCCGTGACCAACCCGGAGGGCGCGCCCGTCAGCACCACGATCACCGACCCGATCCAGGGCGGACCGGGCAGCACCCCGCAGACCCAGTCCTACGTGCCCGGCTCGCTCCAGGCGCCCCCCGGATTCACCAAGCAGTGGTCCACCGACGGCGGCGCGACCTTCTCCGGCACCGACCCGGGCGCCGCCACCAACGTCGTCCAGGCGACCAACCCGACGCTGTCCTCCCCGGCGACCGGCCAGGTGGTCCAGATCCCGCCGCCGTTCACCCCGATCAACACGGCCACCGGCGGCGACGGCTTCACCCCCATCCTCTACACCGCCACCATCAACGGCGTCGCCACGCCCGAGATCTGGAACATCTACCACCACGGGTTCTCCAACACCGCCAGCGTGGTCTGCACCGACCTGCTCACCAACGGGCCCTGCCCGACCCCGAGCGGCGCCCCGGCCACCTGGCCCCAGGCGCTGAACTCCTCGGCGGCCGGGGAGACCACCGGCGACCTCGGCAGCACCCGCACCCCCACCTACGTGCAGATCGGCTCCAAGCTGTACTACGCCGCGATCAGCCGGGTCACCCTCGCGCTCATCGGCGTCGGCTGCATCGACCTCCAGGCCCAGGCCAGCTGCGGCTTCACCCCCCTCCAGAGCGGCACCGGGCTGGTGATCGGCGGCGTCGTCCAGGCGCCGAACCAGCTGATCTACGCGGTCTCCGGCACCGGTGAGATCCTCTGCTACGACCCCGCCACCAACGCCGCCTGCGGGACCTTCGAGATCGGCCTGCCGCCCAACGAGGGGCAGTCCGTCTTCAGCGGCGACTACGCCGGCATCATGCGGGTTATCGACGGCAAGATCTACGTCACCGACAACACCCTCGCCCCGGCGCCCACGGTGATGTCCTGCTTCGACCCGTCGACCAACGCCGCCTGCACCGGCTGGACCGTCCCCAAGACCGTGGTCACCCCGCTCGGAACCGCCCCCGCCCGGGCCGACAACGTCTTCGAGATGTACGACCCGGCGGGCACCGTCACCGGCGTCTGCACGGCGGTCGGCGGCGTCTACCAGGAGGTCACACCGCCGGTCGGCACCGTCGTCTGCTTCGACCTGACGGGCAACCCGATCGCCGCACCCCCCGGTCTCCAGCCCCTGCTCAGCACCAACGTCGCCACCGGCGAGGCCAACTTCCAGGTACCGCTGACCATCACCGCCCCCAACGGGCACCTGGAGACCGAGTTCCCGCTCTGGATCTACCAGGGCGTCACCCCGACCTCCAACAGCACCGAGTACTGCTACGACTGGAACACCCAGGCCCCCTGCGCCCAGTACGGCACCAACGGCGTCGTCAACGGCCCGCTCAACGTCAACGGCGGCGACACCCGCCCGTACGGCTTCGCCTACGACGGCCAGTGCAAGTACAGCCTCGGCGACACCGGCTACCTGTTCTCGCTCGACCCGATCACCGGCGCCTCGCCCTGCCTGAAGACCAAGGCCCAGAGCACCCTCAACCCCTCGGCGTACTACTGCGACGGAGCGACCGGGCACGTGAGGTCCTACGGGACGGTCAGCCTCGTCGACATCGACCCGACGACCGTCGACTTCACCCAGTCCTCGGTGACCGTGCTGGCCGCCGACGGCACCACCATCGGCACCTTCCCGTTCGACCCCGCCACCGGGACGGCGGACATCTCGTCCGTCCCGGCCAGTGACGCGCCGATCCAGGTGATCGCCAACCTCACCCTGATCAACGGCTCGTCCTTCACCCCCGGCAACCAGCCGAAGATGCAGGTGACCTTCGTCGGCGACGCGCCGCAGATCTGCTACGAGACCACGGTGGCGACCGACTGCGCCGTCACCGCCGTCTCCAACCAGGCCTCCGCCGTCACCAACGGCCAGGCGCCGGTCACCTCCAACACCGTCACCCTCCAGGTGACCCCGGGCGCCTCGTGCGCGCCGGCGCTGACCGTCCTCAAGGAGGTCTGCACCTCGGCCAACGCCGCTGACTGCGTGGACGGCGGCCCGGGCCCGTGGGCCGCCTCGACGACGGTCACGCCCGGCGCCACCGCCTACTGGCGGATCACGGTGACGAACACCGGCCCGGTCCCGGTCAGCGGCATCACCTTGACGGACAGCGTGTCGCCCTCGTGCGTGACCGCCGCCGGGACGTTCGACCTCGCGGCCGGCGCCTCGCACCAGGTCTTCTGCGACCTGGCGGACATCACCCAGCACACCGTCAACACCGTCACCGCCACCTTCCCCGGCCCGGGCGGCACACCGATCACCACCCCGCCCTCCGAAGCCACCGTCGACGTGCAGTCGCTGGCGATCCTGAAGGAGGTCTGCACCTCCACGAACGCCGCCGACTGCGCGGACGGGGGCAGCGGGCCGTGGGCCCGTAGCACCACGATCCCGTCCGGGAACACGGCCTACTGGCGGATCACGGTGACGAACACCGGCACCGTCCCGATCACCGGCATCACCCTGGCGGACAACATCTCCCCCTCCTGCGTCACCGCCGCCGGCACCTTCGACCTCGCCGTCGGCGCCACCCACCAGATCTACTGCGACCTGCCCAACGTCACCCAGCACACCGTCAACACCGTCACCGCCACCTTCCTCGGCCCCGACGGCACCCCCATCACCACCCCACCCTCCGAAGCCGCCGTCGACGTCACCCCACCCGCCGTACCCTCACTCAGCATCAACAAGGAGGTCTGCACCTCGGCCAACGCGGCTGACTGCGTCGAGGGCGGCCCCGGCCCCTGGGCCAAGACCACCACCATCACCTCCGGCACCACCGCCTACTGGCGCATCACGGTGACGAACACCGGCACCATCCCCGTCACCGGCATCACCCTCACCGACAACATCTCCCCCTCCTGCGTCACCGCCGCCGGCACCTTCAACCTCCCCGTCGGCGCCTCGCACCAAGTGTTCTGCGACCTGCCCAACGTCACCCAGCACACCGTCAACACCGTCACCGCCACCTTCCTCGGCCCCGACGGCACCCCCATCACCACCCCACCCTCCGAAGCCGCCGTCGACGTCACCCCACCCCCCACCTCGTCGCTGACCGTCGACAAGAAGGTCTGCCAGTCGGACAACTCCGCCGACTGCGTCGAGGGCGGAGCCGGGCCGTGGGGCAAGGAGGCGACCCTGCACAAGGGCAACGCCCCCGAGGAACTGTGCGCCCCGGACAAGTGCCAGGCCTTCTGGCAGATCACGGTGACCAACACCGGCACCGTGGACCTGACCGGCATCACCCTGACCGACGCCCAGGAGCGGGGCTGCGAGGTGGCGGCCGGGTCGTTCGACCTGGCGGCGGGCGAGACGAAGACGTTCTACTGCTCCAGCCTGATCAGCCAGGACACCGTCAACACCGTCACCGCTTCCTACGTCCCGCCGAACTCCCCGCCCGGTACGCCGCCGGTCACCACCCCGCCCTCCTCCGCACTCGCCCGGTGCGAACCGCCGTGCGAGGAGAAGTGCCACCACCACAAGCCCGGCCACGGCGAGGGCGGACACCAGCACCCCAAGCACGACGCCCGGGACCTGCTGGCCACCGCCTGGTCGACACTCCCCTACATCACCACCCGCCCACCGACCACCGGCCTCGAATGGCTGCGGCCCTACCTGAGCGAAACGGGAGGGGTGAGCCAGTGGCTCTGATCCGGCCGAACAGGCCCTGACGGGCCGACGCGCGGTGGCCCGGGAAGAACACCTTCCCGGGCCACCTGCGTGCGGGCACACCTGGACTCCGAATCCCGGACCATGGGCCGGCTCAGGGCCGGATGGCCACCGCTCCGTAGCAGGAAGCCCCCGCGTCGGTGATGTGTTCGGCTTCGTCGGCCGGTGCGGGGTGCCAGCGGGGGGTGGCGACGACGCCCGGTTCCATGAGGTCCCAGCCGGTGAAGAACCGTGCGAACTCGTCGCGGGAGCAGGCGACGACGGGGGTTCCGGCGGCGGTGTAGACCTGGATGAGCCGGCCGGTCTCCTCGGGGGCGAAGTCCTGGGTGAAGTGACTGATCACCAGGGCGGAGCCGCTGGGGAGTTGGGCCTTGAGCCCCTCGGTGATGTCCCGGGCCTCGAAGGGCACGAAGTGCAGCAGGGCGTTCATGCTGAGCGCGATCGGCTGGGTGAAGTCCAGGGTGGCGCGGGCCGATTCCAGCAGTTCGCCGGGCTCGCGCACGTCGGCCTGGACGTAGGCGGTGACGCCCTGTTCGGTGCCGTGCATGAGCGCCTGGGCGTGGAGCAGCACGATCGGGTCGTTGTCGGCGTAGACGACCTTGGCGTCCGGCGCGACCGACTGCGCGACTTCGTGCAGGTTCGGCGAGGTGGGGATCCCGGTGCCGATGTCGAGGAACTGCCGGATGCCCGCCTTGGCGAGCAGGTGCGTCGTCCGGTGCATGAAGGCGCGGTTCGCGCGGGCCGCGGAGCGGGCGTAGGGGAAGACCGCCAGGGCCCGGCCGGCCGCCTCGCGGTCGGCGGGGAAGTTCGTCGTGCCGCCGAGGTAGTAGTCGTACATCCGCGCCGAGTGCGCCAGGTGGATGTCGAGGTTGACCTCCACGTCGTCGATCCGGTCGGCACCGTCCGTCATGCACTCCCCCTGGCAGCTCATCGACTTCCCCCGCACGGTGCAGGGGCTGACTCCGCGTCCCGCACCACCGCCACGAACGGTGGCGAACACTGGCGCGGCCTGGCGCGGCCTTCCCCACTATGCCCATACGCCCGAGCAACCAATCAAGGACCTTCACCAACCACCACACGACCGTTCAACACAGCGCTGCTGAAAAGGACATACAGTGACCCGTTTCGATCATGTTCGATCAAAGTACTTTCATCATCCACCGAGCCCAGTGTCCGATCTTTAAACCTCTTGTTACGGATTAACATCTCGGCACCCAATCCGCCTTAATGTTCCTACCGGGGAAGTGATTTCCCGCAGTGACCGCCGTACGGCCGTGGGGTTCCACCACGGCGGCGGCCCGCACCGGGCGGCGACCGACCGGGGTGCCGCAGGGGAGGAATGGGACGTGAACGAGAGCGACTGGGTGGTCGGAGACCGGGACCGCCTGACGTTCGACGCGTTCTGCGACACGCACGAGAAGGCCTGGATCGGGTTCGCCCGCGCCCGCCTTCGCGACGGTGCGGCCGCACACGAGGCGACGGAGAACGCGAAGGCCCGCGTGTGGCAGTCGTGGCCTCGCATCCTGCGCGAACAGATCCCGCCGTTCCACGCCTGGGCGATCCTGAAGGAGGAGATCGGCGCCGCCCTGGCGGAGTTGATGATGAACGGCGAGCCGCTGCCCACCCACGCGGACGTCCCCGGGTGGGTCCACACGGTGCGGATCGCCGCCGAGCGGGCGCAGCACCTGCTGGAGACCGACGGCAGCCACGAGCAACTGTACGTCGCGCTGCGGCAGTTGCCCGAGCGACGCCACGACGTGATCGTGCTGCGGTACCTGCTCGACCTGCCGGACGAGCAGATCGCCGACTACCTGGGGACGACCGAGGCCAATGTCCGGTCCACCGCGAGCCAGGCCCTCGACCGGCTGGCCACGGCGCTCGGCGGCCGGCGCGGGGAGGGCCGATGACCACCGAACACGGCCGGGCCCTGCGCCCGAGCCCGGCCGGTGTCCACGTGCCCACCCATTCCGCCCATTCCCCGCGGCCGCGGCCGGGGGGCACGGGGGTGGCCTGGGAGCGGCTGCTGACCGCCCCGAGCCCGATGCCCTCCGAGCACGAGCAGGCGGCCCACGAGCTCGACCTCGCCGCGTCCCTGGTCCTCTCGCTGCCCTCCGCCGCGCCCTCCCTGAGCCTGCTCGTCAACGACAGGCACATCCGTCCGGAGGGCGCCCTCGTCCTCGGCGCGCTGCTGTACGTCGTGGGCCACCGCGACGGAGCCCAGTTCTGGTGGCAGTTCGCGGCCGGCGGCGGCTCCTACACCGCCGCGTCGTTCCTGAGCCTGCTGCACCGCAGCCTCGGCGAGTTCCTGGACGCCGAGGTCTGGCGCCAACAGGCCGACGCGCTGGCCACGAAGCCCCGCCCGCCGCAGCGGGTCCTCGACCCCCCGCACGCGCTCCTGCCGACCCAGGTGCTCACCGACATCCTCGCCCGGTCCCACTACGGCCTCGACGTGAAGCTGCCGCCGCGCCTCGCGGCCGTGATCCATCAGCTCCCCGTCGACGGCGACGACCCCGAGTACGGCGAACTGCCCCAGGTGAGCAGCACCCTGGTGCGCGACCTGACCGACGAACGGTAGCGGCCGTTCGCCGGAACCCGGTCCCGGGGCGGCTTCAGGCCGTGGGGAGGCCCGGGGCCTCCCATCCGGCGCGGTACGGCGCGAGCAAGGCGGTCAGGGCGGACAGCACCGCCTCCGGGGCCTCCTCGGCGGGGTAGTGGCCACACTCGGGGACCACCACGGTCTCCACGTCGTCCGCGGCGAGCCTCATCGTCTCGCCGACCGAGGCGCCCAGGTTCGCCGCTCCCCCGATCGCCAGGACGGGCAGCGGCAGGCGGCGGGCCGCGCGTCGCCGGTTCTGGGCGATCGTCGTGTCCAGCGCGCGGTAGAACTCGAAGCTGGAGCGCAGCGCCTCCGGGTCCGCGGCGAGGGTGTCGACGTAGTGCCGGACGGCGTGGTCGGGCAGGGCCTTCGCGGACTTCGTGGCGAACTGGTGGGCGAAGTAGAGGTGTTCGCGGCCCCGGACGAGTTGTTCGTTGAGGCCGTCGAGGCGGTTGAAGGCGAAGTGCCAGAGGCGGTCGTTGGCCTCCTGGCCGCCGAAGAGCGGCGGCGAGGGAGAGAGTCCGGGGATCGCGGCCTCGGCGACGGCCAGGCGGTCGAGCCGCTCGGGGTGGTCCGCGGCCAGGGCGTAGCCGGTCCACATGCCGACGTCGTGCCCGACCGTGGCGAACCGGTGGTGCCCGAGGGCGTCCATCAGCGCCACCATGTCGCGGGCGAGGGTGCCGGTGTCGTACCCGCCCCGGGGCTTGTCGGACAGGCCGACGCCGCGCGGATCGACGGCGACCACGTGGAAGTCCCGTGCCAGTACGGGCATCAGCAGGCGCCAGGCGTACCAGGTCTGCGGCCACCCGGCGAGCAGCAGCAGCGGCGGGCCCTCGCCGCCGGTGACGGCGTGCAGGCGCAGCTGACCGGTGTCGACGTACCGGCTGGCGAAGGTCCGGGCGAATCCGGCCGGGAGGTTCGGCGCGCCGGCGGCGGAGCCGGGGCCTTCGGGGGCGGGAGTCGCGGGGGCGGGAGTCGCGGGGGCGGGAGTCGCGGGGCTGGGAGTCGCGGGAGTGGGGCCTCCGAGGGCTGGAGTCGGGTCGGTGGGGCTCGCGGGGGCGGGACTTCTGGGGGCGGGCCGGGGTGTGGACGAGGTCATGGTCTTTCCTTCCGAAGGGGCGGCACCGGGCCGGATCGCCGTCACGGTAGCCATCTTGGACTGATCGGTCAAAGATAGTTTGACCGATCAGTCCAAGATGCGGGTAGGCTCGCACCCGGCAGACGAAACGGGAGGTGGACGCGGTGTCCGGCCGGAAGCAGTTCGACGTCGAGGCGGCCCTCGACCAGGCCGTACGGGTGTTCTGGCAGCACGGGTACGCGGACGCCTCCCTGGACGCCCTCGGCTCCGCCACCGGCCTCGGCCGCGGCTCGCTCTACGGCGCCTTCGGCAGCAAGGAGGCCCTGTTCCACCGGTGCCTCGACCGCTACGCGGCGGTCTACGGCGCGCAGTACGAGCGGGCGCTCGCGGCCCACCCCGGCGAGCCGGTGCGCGCCGTCGAGGCCTTCTTCGACGTCGTCCTGGCCCGGATCGCCGACCCGTCGGTTCCCGCAGGATGCCTCATCGCCCAGTCCGCCGCCCAGTCGTCGGCACTGACGGAGGAGAGCGGCGCGCGGGTGCGCGACCTCCTCGCCCTCCAGCACCGGCGGATCCGCGCCGCGCTGGCCGACTCCCCCGCCGACGCCCGGACGCTCGACGAACTCGCCACCTTCGTGGTCGCCGTCAACCAGTCACTGGCCGTGCTGAGCCGGGCCGCGACCCCGGACGCCGAGCTGCGCTCCGTGACCCGGCTGGCCTGCGCGACGGTGGCGGACTCCCTCGCCCGGGCGGCGGGCGGGGGCGACGGGCCGAGCTGACGCGCCCGGGCCCGGCCTCAGCCCAGTTCCATGAGGATGTCGGCGCGGGCGTAGTAGTCGGCGACCGGCAGCCGGTCGCGGGTGATCCTCACGAACCCGGCGTCCTCGTAGAGGTGGACGGCGGGGGCCAGCCTGCCGTTGGTGCCGAGGAACAGCCGGGCCGCGCCGAGTTCCCGTGCCCGGCCGATCGCCGCGGCCACGAGCCGGCGGCCGATGCCGCGCCCCTGCGCGCCGGGGGCGACGGCCATCTTCGCCAGCTCGAACACGGCGTCCGGGTGGGCCGGCAGCGCCACGCAGCCCACGACGGTCCCGCTTCCCGGCTCGCGGGCCAGGAGCACGTCGCCGCCCGGGGCCACGATGCGGCCGAGCGGGTCCGCGAGCACGGCCCGGTCCGCCTCCTCCAGGGTGAACAACCGCGAGATCCACTCCTCGTTCAGCGCGCGGAACGCGTCGGCGTCGTCCGGCGAGGCGATCGAGGAGACCACGGGCGGGGCGGAGGCGGACGGCACGGGGCGGGTTCCTTCCGTCGAGGTCACCACGTCAGCCTGCGACCGCGCCGACCGGGTTGTCCAGTGCGCACCCGGCCGCCCTCCACGGGCTGGGGACACGGATCAGCGGATCGGGCCCCGGCATCGACGCCGCTTCCCGGCGCCCCCGCCCACGCTTGAACCGACCGCGTGCTCGCCTCCCGACCGAACGCTCGCCCCCACCGGGCGGGGTACCCTGCGACTTCGGGGCGAGACAAGTCACGGGCCGGGAGGGAACGTTGGCACGTCGGGAGTTGGAGCCGGAGCTGGCCGCGCAGGTGCGGGCGGCGTTCGCGGAGTTCGGGAACGAGGTCACCCTGCACGGGGACGTGGCCCGCGACGCGCAGGGGCGCGACTACGGTCTCGGAGGACTCCTGGCGCTGCTGGAGCAGCGGCCCGGGGCCCCGCTGCGGGACCTGGTCCGCGCCCACGTCCTGGACCTGGTCGTCGCCGTCCAGGGTCCGACGGCGGGGGACGCCGGCTCGCCGCAGGAGACGGCGGCCCGGTTGTACCCGCTGCTCCTGGACGCCACGACGCTGGCCGACCCCGCAGGGCACCCGCACGCACTCGAAGTCGCGCCGGGGATACTGGAGTTCATGGCGCTGGAGTCACCCGTCGGCTGGCAGGTGCTGACCGGGGAAGCCGTCGCCGAACTCGGGGACGCCTCACGGCTGCGCGAGGCGGCGCGGGCGCGGCTGGCCCGACTGCCCGTGGAGCGGCACGAGTTCCGGCCGACCGGACAGGGCGGCGGCCTGCACGTCGTCACGGGCGGTTCGGCCCTGACCGGGAGCCGGGTCCTCGTCCTGGACGCCCTCCACCGCGAGGTCACCGGGCGCGAACTGCCGCCGGACGGTGCGGTGGTGGCCTTCCCCACGGCGTTCCGGCTGCTGTTCGCGCCGTTCGACGTCCGGGTGCCGGACGTCCTCCAGACGCTGATCGAGGCCGCCGCCCGGGAGTTCGAGGAGTCCACCGCCCCGCTGTCCCGGCACACCTACTGGTGGCGCGGCGGCCGGCTGACCCCGCTCACCGGGGTCGGCGAGGGCGGCCTGCTGGACCTCGTGCACGTGGACGAGGTCATCGCGGCGGTCACCCGGCTGGCCGAGGGGCAGGGCGACCTGCCCGGGCCGCGACCGCACCACTACCGCTTCGCCCACCGCCTGCTGCCCTCGCTCGACCGGCTGGGCGCGGTGCCGGGGGAACGGCTGGACGGCGAGTTGCGGCGGCTCTGGGAGGAGTACGGTGCGAGCCTGCCGGTCGAGCAGCGGCTGGAGCCGGAGGGGCTCCGGGGCGGGTTCGTCCAGGGCGCGCGGCACCGGATGCTCCTCGTCGCCCTCCCGGTGCCACGGGCCGCGACGGAGGCCTTCGCGGTGGTGCTGGCCTGGCCGGCGGACGGCTCCCCGCGGCGGACCTTCACCCTGGAGTACGCGGTCGACCCGATCACCGGCGAGCGCGGGGCCGTCCTGGGCGAGTGGGAGACGGCGGGCCGCCACCGCCTGCACCGGACCGGCATGACCGCCGAGGCCCGCCCCTTCCTCCACGCCGTCGCGGCCCTCCTCGACGCACCGCCGGCGGAAGCGGCGAAGACCGCCGCGCGCCCGAAGCGGCGCGGCCTGTTCCGCCGCTGAGCCGGCGCCGGGGGCGGAGCACACCGAGGTGGCCGGCCACGCCCCGCGTCGGGTTGCTCAGGACCAGGCGATCAGTTCGCCGTTCAGGGTGAACCCCAGGAAGAGGGAGAGGGTGATCCGGCGCCCGCCCTCGAAGTTCCGCACCCGGTGGAAGTTGCGGCAGTCGAAGAAGACGCCCTCGCCGGGCTCCGCCAGGACCGTGGCCGACGGCACGTCCGCGACGACCTCGGGGGCCCAGCCGTAGCCGTCCTTGCGGGCGTCGTCGGCCGGGATCCAGCGGTGGCGCCAGACGGTCAGCGCGCCGCCCCGCTCGGGGGTGGCGAGATGCAGGTTGAAGGCGAGTTGCACGATGGGCTGGTCGTCGAGACGGCCGGGGAACTCCCGCACCACCTCGTCGTAGTGGATCTTCGATCCGGTGGGGAACTCGCGGAGGATGCCCACGTGCAGCGGGCGCCCCCCGATGGTCGCGGGGCGCACCGGAACGCCGAGTTCGGTGCCCAGCCGCCGCATGACGCCCACGGCCGGGTCGGGGCCGCCGTAGAGGTCGCGTGCGGCTTTCCGGGCCTGCTCCGCCTTCTCCCAGTAGGCCTCCCGGACCCGGCCCTGGGTGTAGTAGTCGTACACCGCCGGGCCGAACTTCAGGATCGGCGGATCGAGGCGCTCCTCGTCGTAGGGTTCGAAGTCGGCCCGCTCGATGCGGTCGACGAGGCCGCTCAGGCCGCCCGGGCCCCTCTGGTCGTCCACGCCGTCCGCGCCGTCCGCGTCGCCCCCGTCGTTCGCGTCGCCCCGGAGCAGGTCGGGCACCCGGACGATCGCACAGGTGCCGGCGGCCAGCCGCTCCAGAGCCTCCCGCAGCCCGCCTTCCCGGACCGTCTCCGCTCCGAACATCGCCTCGTCGCCGTCTCGGGTCGGTGTCATACCAGCAGTGTTGCCCTCGCTGGAGCCGGACGGAATGGCTGCGGCGTCCCGGGGCCCACCGGGGCTTTCACGGAAGGTCACCACCCTTGTCCGGCGCACCCGGGGAACCACCTCGCACCGCTGACGGCCGCTCCCCCGTCACGCGAAATTCACAGACCGGGGTCTACTCGCATAGACAGCGGTGGGCCATCCTGGTCGGTGCCGGCGCCCGGAGCCCGCCCCTCGTTCCCCGGCCCCCGGGCCTCGCGGGCGGCGGTACCGGACCGATCGGCCGGCCCTCGCGCCGGAGCACCACCGCGTCACAGCACCGCGTACGACCGGAGACCCGCCACCCGGCGCCCCCACCCTCACCCGGAGACGCAGATGAAGCCTCGCACCGCAGCCACCGTCGTCGCCCTGGCCCTGGCCGGCCTCGCCCTCTCGGCGCCCACGGCCGGCGCCAGCGGCACCAAGCTGTCCCAGTCTGCGGCCGCCGGCCAGTTCAGCAGCGCCGGCATCACCTGGAGCTCCAGTGGGGGCTGCACCACCAGGTCCAACCCCACCTGCACCTCGTTCGACCAGATCAACTCGGGCACGGTGAGCGCCGTCATCACCCTCAAGAAGGCCAGCGGCTGCGCCATCAACATCACGGGCGGGACGGAGGTGGGCCACGCCTCCGGCACCTACAGCCACTACAACGGCTACAAGGTCGACGTCGCCCGCAACTCCTGCATCGACGGCTACATCCAGAACAGCTTCACCTACATCGGCCTCCGGGGCGACGGCTACCCGCAGTGGAAGGCCGCCTCGGGCAACCTGTACTGCAACGAGGGCAGCCACTGGGACATCCTCATCTACTGACGCCGGGCCCGGGTGCCGGCTCCCCGACGGGTGCCGGCACCCGCACCGCCCTCCCGTCGGCCACGGGGGCCGGCCGAAAGCCGTCGACGGCCGGGCGCGCCCCTGCCTCCGGCTCGCACCGCGGTTCCTCGCCGCGCGGAAGGCCGTCAGCGCCCGGCCAGCAGGCCTCGTACGTAGGCCGCCTGGCCGACGTGCTGGAGGTCGTCGGCGATCACGCTGATCAGACGCACCCCCAGGGTGACCGGGGGCTGCCACGTCTCGTCGACGATCCGGGCGAGGGCCCGGTTGTTCAGACCGCGCACGTAGTCGACGGTCCGCGCGTGGACGGCCTCGTGGTAGCCCACGAGGAGGTCCGCGCTCGCGGTGACCTTGGCGACCTGCGCGGGTCGGTGCCCGTAGCCGGTGGACGACGCGGTGAACGGCAGGGCGAACCGCTCCACCCAGCCGTCGGCGGTCCACACCTGTTCGCGGTCGGCCGCGTCGGCGAGGTGGTCGTCCTGCACCCGGGTGAGGTGCCAGACCAGCCAGGCGATCGAGTTGGCCGAGTCCTGCGCCCGGAAGGCCAGCTGCTCGGTGGTCAGGCCGTCGACCACCTCGGCGACCGCGTCACGGATCCGGCCGAACGCGTCCACGAGAAGATCGGTGCTGGTCACACCGGCCACTGTCGCCTCCCGGTCGAGTGCCTCGTCCCACCGACGGCGTGGCGGGTCACACACGGTACCGACGATTGTGTCCCGCCGGTGACGCCCGGGCCACCCGGGCCCGACGCCCGGGCAGCCTCCGTGGGCCGGTCCGGAGCGGAGGCCCCGAGGCCGGGCGCGGGGCCGCCCTGGCCGTCGAGGTTCCCCGTGGCGCTCATCCGACGGTGACCTGAACGCCCCTGGAGAGGTCGCGCCGCTCCGACTCGAACCTCTCCCCGGGAAGCTCCCTGGCTCGCCGTGGCCGAGCGAGCACGGTCGACGAGCAAGGACGCCGCGGAACGGGTGCCGGTTGCGGGTGAGTGCGGTCGGCCGGGCGAGCGCCGCGAAGCCGCCGGAGGCGCCGGACTTCCGTGACTTCGATCGACCGCGGGCCGGGTGGAGCTGATTCCAGGTCATGAAGGTGGCACGGCGGGCCGGGCCCCGCCGCACGGGAACGGACACGTTGGACACCAGTGGGAGCGCTCCCACTGTGAGGGCTGCCCTGCGGATGGGTCAAGAGGCTTGAAGAGTCGAACACTTCCGCCCACAAAACCCGGCAACTCCTCTTTTCCTTGGCGGCAGTTGGCGCTACGGTCGGTGCCCACCAGTGGGAGCGATTCCGTCAGTCGACGCGCGGCACATGGCGCGTCCTCGCTGCAAGGAGTCGCTCATGCGACACCCCCCACGTCTCGCCGCGCTGCCCGGCGGCGCGGCCCCTCGCCCCGGTGAGCGCCGTGTCCGTCACGACGGGCACGGGCCCGGGCACCGCTCACCCGGAACCGGAGAGATCACCGCACCCCGGCCGCCTCCTGCCCCGGCGGCGACCCGGCTCCGGCCGGCTTCGCCCTCAACCGCGTTTCCCGTGAGGGACGTTCGACCGCGACACCCGCGACCCACTCCTGGCGGGCGAGACCGCCGGGGAGAGCCGTGGGCACGCGTTCGCCGACCGCGTCATGACGTGGTCCGCCGGCCGCGGGCTCCCCCGGCCGGGCCGGGCTGGACACCGGGACCGCTCACCCGCCCCCGCCCTGATCGGCGGCTACCACGGCACCCCCACCGCGTTCGGCGTCGGGCTGCGCGATCACCTTCACAGCCTGAACGGACGCCGGACCCCCACCGCGTGAACACCGAGCGAACATCGGAAGGGATCCCCACACCATGAGTCGCACCACACGCACCACACGCACGACACGCAGCACCGGACCCACCCTCAACCGGCTGCGCGGCAACCGGACGGCCCTGCTCGCCGCCCTCGGCGTGCTCACCGCCACCGGCGCCTCCGCCACCGTGCTGTCCACCTCGGCGGGCGCCGCCACGGCCGGCTGCCGGGTCGACTACCAGGTCTCCAGCCAGTGGGGCAACGGCTTCGGCGCCAACGTCACGGTCACCAACACCGGTGACCCGCTGACCTCCTGGGCCCTGGAGTGGACCTTCGGCGCCGACCAGCAGATCACCCAGGGCTGGAACTCCACCATCAGCCAGTCCGGCGCCACCGTCACCGCCCGGAACGTCTCGTACAACGGCAGCCTGGCGACCGGCGGCTCCACCGCCTTCGGCTTCAACGCCTCGTACGGCGCCGCCAACCCCGTGCCCACCGCCTTCAAGCTCAACGGCGTGCTGTGCGACGGTGCCACCACCACTCCCACGGGCACCCCGACCCCCACCCCCACCGGCACCCCGACCACCACCCCGACCGGCACCCCCACCACCCAGCCCGGCGGCCGGGTCGACAACCCCTACGCCGGCGCCAAGGTCTACGTGAACCCCGAGTGGTCCGCGCACGCCGCCGCCGAGCCCGGCGGCGGCAAGGTCGCCAACCAGCCCACCGGTATCTGGCTCGACCGGATCGCCGCCATCGCCGGCACCAACGGCAGGATGGGCCTGCGCGCCCACCTCGACGAGGCGCTGCGCCAGAAGGGCAGCGGCGAACTCGTCGTCCAGCTGGTGGTCTACGACCTGCCCGGCCGGGACTGCGCCGCGCTCGCCTCCAACGGAGAGCTCGGCCCGACCGAGATCGGCCGGTACAAGACGGAGTTCATCGACCCGATCGCGGCGATCCTCGCCGACCCGAAGTACGCGGGGCTGCGCATCGTCACCACGGTCGAGCTCGACTCGCTGCCGAACCTGGTCACCAACACCACGCCGCGGGCCACCGCGACCCCCGCGTGCGACGTGATGAAGGCCAACGGCAACTACATCACGGGCGTCGGCTACGCGCTCAAGAAGCTGGGCGCCGTGCCCAACGTGTACAACTACGTCGACGCCGGGCACCACGGCTGGCTCGGCTGGGACGACAACCTCGCCGCGTCCGCGGACCTCTTCAAGCAGGCCGCGACGGCCGAGGGCTCCACCCTCGCCAACGTGCACGGCTTCATCGTCAACACCGCGAACTACGGCACGCTCCAGGAGAAGAACTTCACCGTCGACGACACCGTCAACGGCACCTCCGTCCGCCAGTCCAAGTGGGTCGACTGGAACCGGTACGTCGACGAGCTGTCCTACGCGCAGGGGATGCGGGCCAAGCTGGTCTCGCTGGGCTTCGACCCCCAGCTCGGCATGCTGATCGACACCTCGCGCAACGGCTGGGGCGGCACCGCCCGGCCGACCGGGCCCGGGCCGCGGACCAGCGTCGACGCGTACGTCGATGCCGGGCGCTACGACCGGCGGTTCCAGACCGGCAACTGGTGCAACCAGTCGGGCGCGGGCCTTGGCGAGCGGCCGCAGGCGGCCCCGGCGCCGGGCATCGACGCGTACGTCTGGATGAAGCCGCCGGGCGAGTCGGACGGGGCCAGCAAGGAGATCCCCAACAACGACGGCAAGGGCTTCGACCGGATGTGCGACCCGACGTACACCGGCAACCCGAGGAACAACAACAACATGTCCGGCGCCCTGCCGAACGCGCCGCTGGCCGGGGACTGGTTCTCCGCCCAGTTCCAGGAGCTGCTGAAGAACGCCTACCCGGCGCTGTGACACGGCGCCGAACGCCCGGGACACGGCACTGAACACCCCGGGACACGGCACTGAACGCCGCGGACCCGTCCGGAGCCCCCGAAGGGTTCCGGACGGTCCGCGGGCGCTCAGGAGGACTTCCGCACCACCAGCTCGGTCGGCAGCACCAGGCGGGACGGCTCGGCCTCCTCGCCGGCGATCTGCCGCAGCAGCAGCCCGGCCATCGTGCGGCCCATCTCCTCGATCGGCTGGCGGACGCTGGTCAGCGGCGGGTCGAGGTGGCGGGCCACCGGCGAGTCGTCGACACCCACCAGCGCCACGTCACCGGGCACCTCCAGGCCGCTGGCCCGCAGCACGGCGAGGGCCCCGACCGCCATCAGGTCGGAGGCGGCGAACACCGCGTCCAGGTCGGAACAGCGCGCCAGCAGCTCGCGCATCGCCCGGCGGCCGCCGTCCTCCGTGAAGTCGCCGGTGGCGACCAGGCGTTCGTCCGCCGCCAGCCCGGCCGCCGCCAGCCCCTCGCGGTAGCCGGCCAGCCGCCCCTGCGCGGCGTCCATGTCCAGCGGGCCGGTGATGGTGGCGATGCGCCGCCGCCCGCGCCCGGCCAGGTGCGCCACCGCCGAGCGGCCGGCTCCCACGTTGTCGGAGTCCACGTAGGCCACCGGCTCCTGCGGCGAACGGCGCCCGTTGAGGACGGCCGGCAGGCCCAGGGCCCGCACCTGCTCCGGCAGCGGGTCGTCCCGGTGGACGGAGACCAGCAGGACGCCGTCCACCCGCTGCGCCGCGAGGTACTGCTCGAAGCGCTGCCGCTCCTGCTCGGTGCGGATCAGGGTGAGCAGCAACTGCACGTCCGCCGCCGCGAGTTCGGCGCTCACGCCGCGGAGGACGTCCAGGAAGTACGGTTCCGCGAGCCAGGCCTCGGTCTCGGGCACGACCAACGCGACCGCGTCCGTCCGGCTGCCGGCCAGCGCCCGGGCCGCCCGGTTCGGCACGTAGCCCAGCTCCGCGATGGCCCGGCCCACCGCCTCCTTCGCCTGTTCGCTCACCCTCGACGAACCGTTGATCACCCGGGACACCGTGCCGCGCCCGACCCCGGCCCGGGCCGCGACCTCCTCCAAGGTCGGCCTTCCGGTCTGCCGTCCGCCCACTGCCCACGCGCCTTCCGCCGCCGCCCTCGGTCGGTCTCCCGTCCGTCTGGCAGCGAATCCTAGATCACGGAACTGGCCGCCGCCACGCCCCGTCCGCCTTCAGGAAATGGAGCCAAGCTTCCAACTGATGGGCTCAGCAAGCAATCCGGTTACATCTCTTGACAACGGATCAGCCGGGGAAGAACCTTCCGCATGTGGCGTGGGAGCGCTCCCATCCAGTCGGGGCCATCACGCGTGCCCCGGGCGCCACCCACGGGCGAAGCCCGACTCACCCCCGGACGAGGAGAGTGGAATGCACACCGACACCCCCAGACGCCGACGCCTCACCGCGCTCGCCGCCCTGGCCGCGAGCACCGCCCTGCTGGCCGGCTGCGGCAGCGGCGGCGGTTCGAAGGCGGGCGGCGGCACCGTGACCCTGCGGATCGGCACCTACGGCTCCTTCGGGTACGACAACGAGACCGGCGCCAAGCTGTACGCCGAGTACGAGAAGCTGCACCCGAACATCAAGATCGTCGAGTCCAACGTGGCCGACGGCCAGAAGTACTGGGACACGCTCAAGCTCCGGCTCTCCCGGGACAGCGGCCTCGCCGACATCCAGGCCGTCGAGGTCGGCTACATCGCCGAGGCCACCGGGCCCGCCCTGGCGGGCAAGTGGGTGGACCTCGGCAAGACCGGTGGCGCCGACCTCGGCGCCTACCTGGACTGGAAGGTCAAGCAGGCCACCACGGCGGACGGCAAGGTGATCGGCCTCGGCACCGACATCGGCCCGATGGCGATCTGCTACAACAAGGACCTCTTCGCCAAGGCCGGGCTGCCGACCGACCGCGCCCAGGTCGGCGCGCTCTGGGCCGGCAGCTGGGACAAGTTCCTCGAAACCGGCCGCGCCTACCAGGCGAAGGCGCCCGAGGGCACCGCCTTCCACGACTCCGCCAGCGGGCTGTTCAACGCCGTCGTCTCCAGCGAGCCGGTCCAGTACGCCAACGCCAAGGGCGAGCTGGACTACCGCAACAGCCCCGGGGTGCAGAAGGCCTGGTCCATCGCCACCAGCGCGGCCACCGGCGGACTCAGCGCCAAGCTGCGGCAGTTCGACGAGAAGGGCACCTGGAACGCCGGCTTCAAGAACAACCGGTTCGCCACCGTCGCCTGCCCGAGCTGGATGACCGGCATCATCAAGGACCAGGCCGGCGCGGAGAACCAGGGCAAGTGGGACATCGCCCCCGCCCCCGTCGCGGGCAACTGGGGCGGTTCCTTCCTCGCCGTCCCGAAGTCCGGCCCGCACGTCAAGGAGGCCGCCGAACTCGCGGCCTGGCTGACCGCCCCGGCGCAGCACGCGAAGGTCTTCGCCGTCAACGGCAACATCCCCTCCACCAAGGAGGCCCTCTCCTCCCCCGCCGTCCGGGACGCCGTCCTGCCGTTCTTCGGCGACGCCCCGGTCGGCCGGATCTACTCGGAGGCCGCGGCCGGCATCAAGGCCGTGCCGATCAGCCGCTGGGACGGTCAGGTGAAGACCTTCATCACCGACAACGGCATCCTCGACATCGAGCAGCGCGGCACCGACCCCGCGCAGGCGTGGACCAACGTCGGGAAGCTGGTCGACGACAAGATCCAGAAGTAGCGGGGCCACCCAGGGCGCGCCGGGCACCCGGCGGCCCGCCCTCTCCCACCGACCGGAAGGACTTCCCGTGTCCACCCCCGTCCGGGGGGCGACCGACGGCACCCCGCTCCCGTCCGCCCCCGCCCGCAAGAGCGCGCCCCGCCCCTTCGGGAGGCGCCCGCCCAGGAGCGGCCCGTCCGGAAGCCGCCCACCCGGCCGCGGCCCGCGCCTCGGCCTGCACCGCTGGGACATGAAGGCGGCGCCGTACGTCTTCGTCGCACCGTTCTTCCTCTGCTTCGCCGCCTTCGGCCTCTTCCCGCTGCTCTACACCGGCTGGCTCTCCCTGCACCGGGCCGAGCTCGGCGGCGAGGCCCAGTGGCTCGGCCTGCGCAACTACACCGACCTGTGGGACAGCGACTTCTTCTGGAACGCCCTCGGCAACACCTTCACCATCGGCGTGATCTCGACCGTGCCGCAGCTGCTGCTCGCCCTCGGCCTGGCCCATCTGCTCAACTACCGGATGCGCGGCCGGGGCTTCCTGCGGGTCGCGGTGCTCGCGCCGTACGCGACCTCGATCGCCGCCGCCACGCTGGTGTTCGCCCAGCTGTTCAACAGCGACTACGGGCTGATCAACACCGTGCTCGGCTGGGCGGGCTTCCACCCGGTGGACTGGGAGTCCTCCAAATGGCCCGCGCAGATCGCCATTTCGGTGATCGTCACCTGGCGCTGGACGGGCTACAACGCCCTGATCTACCTCGCCGCGATGCAGGCCGTCCCGCAGGACCTGTACGAGGCGGCGGCGCTGGACGGAGCCTCCCGGGCCCGCCAGTTCCTCAGCGTCACCATCCCCTCGATCCGCCCGACCATCCTGTTCACCATCGTGGTGTCCACCATCGGCGCCACCCAGCTCTTCGGCGAGCCCCTGCTGTTCGGCGGCAGCCTGGGGATCAGCGGCGGCAGCGGCAACCAGTTCCAGACGCTCAGCCTGCTCATGTACGAGAAGGGCTGGGTGACCGGGGCGCTCGGCCAGGCCTCCGCGATCGCCTGGGTGATGCTGCTGCTCCTGCTGTCCGCGGGGGCCGCGCAGGCGCTCCTCGCCCGTGTCCGCCGAAGGAGGGGCTGAACCGTGAGCACCGCTACCGCCACCCGACCCCGGTGGCGTCCGTCCGCCGGGCGCCAGCACCACGCCGGCCCGCTGACCTACGTCCTGCTCGGGCTCGCCGCCCTGCTCTCGCTGTTCCCGCTGTACTGGAACCTGGTCGCCGCCTCGCACTCGGGCGAGCGGGTGGTCCAGGCGCCGGCGCCGCTGCTGCCGGGCCGGCACCTGTTCGACAACCTGGCCTTCGCCTGGAACCAGGTCGACATGGGCCGGGCCCTGGTCAACACCACGGTGGTGGCCGGCCTGGTGGCGCTGTCCACCGTGCTGTTCGCCACCCTGGCCGGCTTCGCCTTCGCCAAGCTGCCGTTCCGGGGCCGCAACGTGCTGCTGTCCGTGGTCGTCGCCACCATGACCGTGCCCCCGCAGCTCAGCGTCATCCCGCTGTACCAGATCATCACCGGCCTGGGCTGGGCGGACCGGTTGCAGTCGGTGGTGCTGCCCTCGCTGGTCGCCGCGTTCGGCGTCTTCTTCATGCGGCAGTACCTCGTCGAGGCCCTGCCGGTGGAGCTGGTCGAGGCCGCCCGGATGGACGGCGCGCACAGCCTGCGGATCGTCTGGCACGTGGTGTTCCCGGTGGCGCGGCCCGCCATGGCCGTGCTCGGCATGCTGGTCTTCGTCCAGGCCTGGAACGACTTCTTCTGGCCCTTCATCGCCCTCACCCCGGACGGCAACCCGACCCTCCAGGTCGCGCTCGCCGGCCTCGGCTCGGGCAACCACAGCGTCGACCAGGCGATCGTGCTGACCGGCGCGCTCATCTCCACGATGCCGCTGCTGCTGGTCTTCGCGTTGCTGGGCAGACACATCGTGGGCGGCATCACCGCCGGCGCCGTCAAGAACTGAGCCCCTTTCGGCCTCCTCCTCCGAGGACCGAACCCCACCTTCGGGAGATTCCCATGTCCTTTCCCCCCGCCACCGAGCCACCCCGGTTCCCGGCCGGCTTCCTCTGGGGCGCGGCCACCTCCGCGTACCAGGTCGAGGGTGCCGCCGCCGAGGACGGCCGCACCGCCTCGATCTGGGACACCTTCTGCCGCACCCCGGACAAGGTCTTCCAGGGCCACACCGGCGATGTCGCGGTCGACCACTACCACCGGTTCCGCGAGGACGTCCGGCTGATGGCCGAACTCGGGCTGACCGCCTACCGCTTCTCGGTCTCCTGGCCGCGCGTCCAGCCCACCGGCCACGGCCCGGGCGTCCAGCTGGGCCTGGACTTCTACCGCCGCCTCGCCGACGAGCTGCTCGCCGCCGGGATCACCCCCGTGGCCACCCTGTACCACTGGGACCTGCCGCAGGAGCTGGAGTCGGCCGGCGGATGGCCCTCACGCACCACCGCGGAGCGGTTCGCCGACTACGCCGCTCTGGTGGGCGAGGCGCTCGACGACCGGGTCGGCCACTGGACCACCCTCAACGAGCCCTGGTGCAGCGCCTTCCTGGGCTACGGCTCCGGCGTCCACGCCCCCGGCCGCACCGACCCGGTGGCCGCCCTGCGGGCCGCCCACCACCTCAACCTCGGCCACGGCCTGGCCGTCACAGCGCTGCGCGGCGTGCTGCCCGCCGCCGCCCGGCTGTCCGTCGCGCTCAACCTGCACGCGCTGCGGCCGCTCACCCCGTCCGCCGCCGACCGGGACGCGGTGCGCCGGATCGACGCCGTCGGCAACCGGATCTTCCTCGGCCCGATGCTGGAGGGCGCCTACCCGGAGGACCTGCTGGCCGACACGGCCCACCTCACCGACTGGTCCTTCGTCCGGGACGGCGACCAGAAGGACATCCACCAGCCGCTGGACTGGCTGGGCGTCAACTACTACACCCCCACCGTCGTCTCCGAAACCGCCGAGGGCGCCACCCCCGCCCGCGAGGACGGCCACGGCGCCGCCGCCGCGTCGCCCTGGCCGGGCGCGGACCGGGTCGGCTTCCACCAGGCACCGGGCGAACGGACCGCGATGGGCTGGGCCGTCGACCCCTCCGGTCTGCACCAGCTGCTGAGCGACCTCGCCCGGCGCCACCCGGACCTGCCGCTGATGGTCACCGAGAACGGCGCGGCGTACGCGGACGAGCCCGACGCCGACGGCGCCTTCGACGACCCCCAGCGCGCGGCCTACCTCCACGCCCACCTGGCGGCGGTCCACCGGGCACTGGCCGACGGCGCGGACGTGCGGGGCTACTTCGCCTGGTCCCTGCTGGACAACTTCGAGTGGGCGTACGGCTACGCCAAGCGCTTCGGCCTGGTCCACGTCGACTTCCCCACCCAGACCCGCACCCCCAAGACCAGCGCCGGCTGGTACGCCCGGGTGGCCCGCACCGGGGAGCTGCACCCGCCGCTCGCGCCGTAGGCCCCCGGCCCGCCCGGAGGGGAGGCGGTCGCCCGCCGCCGCTCCCCTCCGGGCGGGGGAACGGGCGGGGAACCGGGCGGGCGCGCCCCCGCCCCGTGCCGGCGCATCGGCACGGGGCGGGGGCGAACCACCGGAGCGGACCGCTCCCCCGTCGTCCACGGCGCCCGGCTCCCCGTCACACGGCTCCCGTCACGGAAGCCGCCGGGTGAAGAGGCTTCCGTGCGCCGCCGCCCCTGGGGCCGGGGCGGCTCCGGGTGCGGCGCGGCCCAGGCCGTACCAGAGGACCGACTGGTTCGAGGTGATGACCGGCACGCCCAGTTCCCGTTCCAGGGGGACGACGGCGGCCCGGGCGGGGAAGCCGCTGCCCGGCACCAGGACGCCGTCCGGCCTCGGGAGGTCCGGGTCGTGGAACGCCTTGACCACCTGCTGGTGCACCTCGGCGGGGTCGATCGCCCAGTGGGCGCCCTCGTCGAAGGCGTTGTAGCGGGCGATGCCGTCCCACTCCGGGCCCAGGGCGAACTGGACCATCCGGCTCTGCTCGACGCCGACCTCGCCCAGGTACTCCTGTGCGGCCCGGAACGTCGGCTCGGTGAACCAGGGCGGCATGACCAGCAGCGGTCGCCGTACGCCGGACGCCCGCAGGGCGGCCGTGATGGCGGTGGCCGCCGTGTACACGGGCACGCCGTGGGCGTGCGCGCCGGCCGCCGCGACGAACTCGTCGTCGAAGGCGGGCCCGCCGAAGAAGCTGCTCGACCCGAAGCAGAGCGCGACGCTGTGCGCGCCCAGCCGGCCCAGGTGGTCCAGCCCGCGCACGACGTCGGGCGCGTTCGCGAGGGCGCCCGCGGGGCTTCCGACGTACTCGGTGTCGTCGGGCCGGGGGCACTCGAAGCGGGCGGTGTGCACCGACACGCCCTCGGGTGCCATGCGCCAGATCTCGGTCTCGGGCACCGGGTCGTTGTGGATCACGAGGATGCCCAGCCGGGCCGCCGTCGCCGTCATCGGACCTCACCCGCCGTGGCCGGAGCCGGAACACCGTCCGCCGACACGCCCGCCTCCTCCGAAGCGGCCTTCGCGCCGGCGCCGAAGCCGAGCCACGCGAGCACCGCACCGGCCACCGCGACCCCGCCGGCCAGCAGGAAGCCGGTGCGGAACGCCCCGTCGCCCGGGTGCGTGCCCAGGACGAGGATCAGGGCCGCCACGCCGAGGGCGCCTCCCGCGTACTGGGTGGTGGTCATGAGCGCCCCCGCCACGCCCTGGTTGCGGTCGTCCACGTCGCGGGTGCCGCCGACGAACATCGAGGTGTAGATCATGCCGTGCCCGAGGCCGCTGACGACCAGGCCGGGCAGCATCCCCACGAGGTAGCCGTGGTTGCGGACGGACAGGCCCAGCAGCAGGAGCCCGGCCGCGCCGACCACGAACGCCAGCGTCAGGCAGCGGCGCACGCCGAGGGGACCGACCAGCTTCCCGGCGATCATGTTCCCGAAGGTGATGCACGCGGCGAGCGGGAGGAAGGCGATCCCGGCGGCGAGCGGCGCGTAGCCGCGGCCGTCCTGGAGGAGCAGGGTCACCAGGTAGAACTCGACGCCCGCCACGCTCGCCATGTACAGCGCGGAGGAGCCGCAGCCCATGACGAGGCTGCGGGTGCGCCGCAGCACCGGATCGACCAGCGGCTGTCCGCTGCCCCGCTCCCGCAGCGCGAACAGCACCAGCAGGAGGGCTCCGGCGAGGAAGCTGCCCAGCGTCAGGGAGTCGGTCCAGCCGATGTCGGCGGCCAGGGTGAGGCCGAGGACGGAGACCAGGACCATCGCGGTGCACAGCACGGCGTTGAGCACGTTGAGGGCGGCGGTGCGGCCCTGGTCCGCCTTCCCGGGCAGGAACCGGGGGGCGGCCAGCGCGCACAGCACGGCGAAGGGCAGGTTCACGAAGAACGTCGCGCGCCAGGAGAGGGTGGTCAGCAGTCCGCCGATGACCACGCCCGCGGCCAGGCCGCTGGCACCGACCGTGCCCCAGACCGCGAGCGCCCGGGTGCGTTCGCGCCCCGCCGGGAACGTCGTATTCACCAGCGCCAGGATCGACGGCTGGAGGCAGGCCGCGGCCACGCCCTGGGCGCCGCGGGCGACGAGCAGCAGCGCGGCGTTCGCCGCGAGGCCGCCCAGCAGCGAGGCCACGCCGAAGACCACCAGCGCGGCCATGAACAGCTTCCGGGCGCCGAGCCGGTCCCCGACCCGGCCGCCGACGATCAGGAAGCCGGCGAAGAACACGGAGTAGGCGCTGACCACCCACTGCATGGCGCTGGCGGACAGCCCCAGGTCGGAGCCGATGTCGGGCAGGGCGACGAAGATGACGGAGAAGTCCAGTGCGATGAGGAACTGGGCCGCGGACAGGGTGATGAGGCCGCCGACGGGGCTGCGGGAGGCCGTCGCGGCGGAGGGTTCGTTCGGATGAGACATGGTGTGGATGACCGCCTGGTCGTCTTGTGGCCCCAGGTTGGGGCCGGGGGCTGGGGAGAGCGGAACTGGTCAGGAAGGCGCCGGAGTCGCCGGCCTCCACCCCAGCGCCTGTTCGAGCGCGCCGACGGTGTCCGCCACCGACGCGGCGCCCGCCTCGGCGAGTTGCCGCGCCGAGGCGACCCCGTAGGAGACGCCGATCGCGCGCATGCCGGCCGCCGTCGCCATCCGCATGTCGTCCACGGCGTCGCCGACGACCACGCACCGCGCCGGATCGGTGCCGACCGACCGGGCCGCGAGCAGCGCCAGATCGGGATGGGGCTTGCCGCGCGGGGCCATGCCGTGGCAGACCACGGCGTCGAACTCGTCCACCAGGCCGGCGGGCCGGAGGATCTCCAGCGCGCTGGCCCTGATCTTGCTGGTGCAGATCGCCGTCCTGACCCCCTCCGCCCGCAGCCGGCGCAGCAGCTCGGGCACGCCGGGGAAGACCAGGTCGGCGGCCCGGGGGACGACCTCCTCCCGGAACGACTCCCGGAAGAGGGCGACCGATTCGGCCACCGTGGCGTCCTCCTCGGCGAGCCCCGTGAGCTCGGCGAAGACGGCCGCGAGCGGCTTGCCGACGGTGGCCCGCACCCGATCCCCCGGGACGTCCGGGTGTCCGGTCGACTCCAGCACCCGGTGCAGGACTCCGGCGATGGCGCCCGGGGTGTCCAGCAGGGTGCCGTCCAGGTCGAAGAGGACGGCGGCGGGCCGGTCGTACGCCGTCATGAGCGCGCCCCGGCGTACTCGGCGAGTGCCGCGGAGAGCTGGACGGCGAACTCCCCCGCCACGGCCGCGGTGGACAGCAGCACGGACCGGTTGGCGGCCGAGGTGCGTCCGTGGGTCGCCCGGGATATCGCCTTCAGGAGGTACGGCGTGATCGCCGGTCCGGTGACACCGGCGGCCTGGGCCTGGGCGGTGGCGTCCGCGAGAGCGGCCTCGATGTCGGCGGACGGGATGCCGTCCTCCTCGCGGATCGGGTGGGTGACCAGTGCCGCGGTGGCGTTCCCGGTCCGCCAGTGGGCGAGCGTGACGGCGGCGATCTCGCGCAGGTCGTCGAGCCGGTGCGGGTTGGGCACACCGCTGCTGACGCTCAGGTAGGCGGGGAAGTCGTCGCAGGCGTAGCCGATCACGGGGATGCCCGCCGTCTCCAGCCACTCCAGCGTCCACGCGGGGTGCAACATCGACTTGGCGCCGGCGCACACCACGGCGACCTTGCTGCGGGTGAACTGCACCAGGTCGGCGGAGATGTCGAACGTGTGGGGCGCGTCGCGGTGCACGCCGCCGATGCCCGCGACCGCGAACACCGGGATTCCGGCCAGCTCGGCCGCCACGAGGGAGGAGGACACGGTGGTGGCGCCGCGGCCGCCACGCGCCAGGGTGATGCCCAGGTCCCGGGTGCTGACCTTGGGCACGGCCGGGTCGGAGGCGAAGAGTTCGAGCTGTTCCTTGGTCATGCCCACCCGGATCCGGCCGTCGATCAGTGCGACCCGGGCGGGGACGGCGCCGGCCGCGCGGACCGCCGAGTCGATGTCGAGGGCCAGTTCGAGGTTGGCCGGATAGGGCAGCCCGTGGGGGATGGCCGAGGACTCCAGGGCGACGACCGGACGGCCCTCGTACAGGGCCTCGCGCACCTCCTCGTCGATGTCCAGCACTGCAGGGTCGGCGGCGAGCGCCGCGGGGGTGGCGTTCATGGGACTCCTCAGCGATTCGGTACGGGCGGCGGGACGGCCACGGCTGTGAGCGACCCGCCGGAAAAGGTGCCGGTTCCTCGCGGGAACCGCGGGTGCGAGTCGGACCCGGTGAGCAGCGGACGGGCACGGGCGGGGGACCGTGAACCCCGCCCCCGTCGGCGAACGTCCTTGCGGGGTCGCCTGGTTGCCGGCCGGCAGGTCTCTCACGGCACGCGCCGACGGCGTCGGCGCGTCGCGGCAACGGCATGGGCTACCCCCGGGACGGCGGGACGAGGACTCGGCTCGATGCGGGCGCCCCGCTGCCGGGGCCCGATGCCGAGCGCGCTGGTCACGACCCTCACTCTGTGGAGCGGCCCCGGGCTCCCACAAGCGCCGTCCCGGATTTTCGTCAGGTCCCGGACAGTTCGTCAGGTCACCGTTGGCGGAAAACCGATCCACGGCGTCCACAACCCGGCCGCTGCGAGGCGGCTCCGCTCCGGCGGCGAAGGCGGGCGGCGTCCCGGGACCGCTCCGCACGGCGCCGGCCCCGTACCCGCCGCCCGAGCACGTGCGGGGGTGCGGCCCCGTCGGACCGCACCCCCGCCACCCGAGCACGCCGGACGAGGGCGTGCGCGGGACCCCACCGAGCACGGACCGCCCGGTGGAGCCCGTCCGCTACCGCGTCAGCAGCTCCTCCAGGACGTCCGCCCCCTTCGACGCGCCGCCCGCCCCGCGCACGATCCGGCTCAGGGCCGCCGCCCGGGGGCGGCAGGACCGGACGTCCCGGACGGCGTCGCGCAGGCCCCGCACGGTCGGCTCGGCGAGTGTCCTGCCGACCTCCAGCTCCTCCGCCCGCCGGGCGACCGCCCGCTGTTCCGGGATCTGCGGCACCGCCACGAAGGGCACCCCGTGGTAGAGGGACTCCATCGCCGAGTTCATCCCGGCGTGGCTCAGGAACACCTCGGTGTGCCGCAGCACCGCCACCTGCGGCACGTGAGCGTGCACCTCGACGTTCGCCGGGACCGGGCCCAGCGACTCCCGGTCCAGCCCGCCCACCGCCATGACGACCTGCCAGTCGCTGTCCCCGAACGCCTCGACGCAGGTCCGGTAGAACTCCAGCCGGTCGTTGAAGACCGTCCCCAGCGAGATCAGCAGCACCGGGGCCCGCGACCGGGGGCTCCACTCCTCGGCGGTCTGCCGGCTGCCGAGCGACGGCCCGACGAAGTGGAAGCGCTCGTCGAAGGTGTCCCCCGACAGCTGGAACTCGCGGGGGATGAACACCAGGCTGGTCGGGGCCACGTGGCCGAACATCAGGTCCGGGTCGTCGAGGAAGGCGTGGCCCTGCGCGAACTTCCCCATGTCCTGGATCGCGGCCACCAGCCGGGGGTGGCCGTGGTCGAAGTCGGCCGGCAGGTACACCCGCGCCGCCGAGAAGGACTCGTTCTCCGCGAAGGTCGGCACCAGGGAGACCTCCCGCACGTCGAGCAGGTTCGCCAGCATCCTCCCGGTGAAGGTCACCGAGTCGTAGCACACCGCGTCCGGCCGGTCGGCCGAGAAGTGCTCGGCCAGGACGGGGAAGGAGGCACGCGCGTCGTCGAGGTAGTACTCCATCGTCACGGCGAGCTGTTCCGCCGTGAACTCGCCCCGCGCCGCCATGCCGGGCGGCAGGTGCGAGGGCAGCGTCACCGGCGACGCCCCGGCGGCGACGGCCGCGTCCACGGTGGCCGGTCCCGTGGCGTAGCTGACCCGGTGACCGCGCCGGACCAGTTCCTCGACCAGCGGCAGGGTCGGGTTCACGTGTCCGGACGCGGGCGCGCTCACGAAGGCGAAGTGGGCCATCAGCCCTCCTCCAGGACGACCGGCAGCGTCCTGTGCCCGTTGGTGAAGAAGGAACCCAGCGGTTCGAGTTCGGACGACGGGACGGCCAGCCGCAGCCGGGGGAAGCGGGAGAACAGCGCGGACAGCGCCGTCGTCGCCTCCAGCTTCGCCAGGGGGCTGCCGAGGCAGTAGTGCACGCCGTGGCCGAAGGTGAGGTGGTCGGCCCGCGACGGCCGGGTGAGGGAGAAGTCCTCCGCGTCGGCCCCGTGCTGCGCCGGGTCGCGGCCGGCCGCGCCGAAGGACAGCAGGATCGCCTCGCCCTTGCGGATCCGCACGCCGTCCACGGCGATGTCCTCCACGGCGTACCGCAGCGGCAGGTTCGGCACCGGCGCCTGCCAGCGCAGGGTCTCGTCCACCACGTCCTCCCACGTGCTGCTCCCGGACCGGACCAGGTCGAGCTGGGACGGGTGCGTGGCCAGCGCGTGGACGGCGTGGTCGAGCAGGTTGACCGTCGTCTCGAAGCCGGCGGAGATGGTCAGCAGCAGGGTGTCCAGCAGTTCCCGCTCGGACAGCCGGGTGCCGTCCGCCTCCTGGGCGGCGATCAGGTCGCTGGTCATGTCGTCGCCGGGATCGCGCCGCTTGGCGGCCACGAGTTCCTTGAGCAGCATGTACAGCTCGCCGGAGGCGGCCTGCACGCCCGCCGGGTCCGCGTCGAGGCTGAACACCGCGTCCACCAGCCGCCGCAGGTCCGCGCCTGTCTCCGCCGTCACCCCGAACAGCCCGGTGATGACCTGGATCGGCAGCGGGAACGCGAAGCGGGCGCGCAGGTCGACCGTCTGCCCCGGCGGCACCGCGGCCAGGTCGGCGATCAGGGCGGCCGTGATCTCCTCGACGCGCGGCCGCATCGCCTCGATGCGGCGCGGGGTGAACGCCTTGGCCACCAGGCTGCGCAGCCGGGTGTGGTCGGATCCGTAGGCGGTGAACATGTTCTGCATCGCGACCCACATGATCAGCGGCCAGTCCGGCGGGATGTCGCCGTCGCGCCACATGGGCCAGTGCTTGTTCGCGTCCTTGGAGACCCTCGGGTCGAGCAGCAGCTTCTTGGCCAGGTCGTGCCCGGTGACGGCCCAGGCCGGCACGCCGCCGGGCAGTTCGACGGGGGTGGCCGGGCCGCGCTCGCGCAAGGCGGCGGCCTCGCCGAAGATGTCGCCGCCCGAGGGGTCGATGACGTACGCGTCGGCGGGCGGGGCCTGCGCGCGCACCGGCTCGGTGAAGGTGGTGGCCGTACGGGGCTTGGGCGGCTCGGTGACCTCCAGCAGGGACGCGGTGAAGCGCGAGCCCATGCCGAGGCCGATCGACATGATGGTGTCGCCGGGCTTGAGGCTCTCGTCGTGCAGCAGGTGGTCGATGCCGAGCAGTTGGTCGCACGGCCCGACGTGGCCGAACTCGCGCAGCATCGGCCAGGTGGTGCGGCCCAGGTCGATGCCGAGCGGTTCCAGCACGACGACCTCCAGCTGGGCCAGGCCCAGACCGGTGACGACGAACCGGGTGACGTCGGCGACGCTGACGCCGGCCTCCTTGGCGGCCTGCTCGACCGCGGAGACCAGCGCCCCGCTCATCAGCGTCAGGTACGGGGCCAGGCCTGTGACCTCGATCGGCGTACGGTTGCGGTGGCCCTCGGGGTCCGGGATGGTCGGGGTGGCGAGGACCTCCATCTGGGTCGCGGAGCTGTTGGCGGTCGCCACCAGCCGCGCCCGGCCGCCCTCGCGGGTGAGCACGGCCGCGGCCGCACCGTCGGCCAGGAAGACCCCGATGGTGGGCTGCCAGCGTTCCCACCGCGGCGGCAGGAACCGGGAGGTGGCCGTGACCAGGGTCGCGGTCGCGGCCGGGTCGGCCACCAGGTGCGCGGCGGCGGACTGCAACGCGGCCGAGCCGCCGTTGCTGGTCGCCTCGACCTCGTAGACGAGGGCGTGGCCGAGGCCGAGGACGCGCTGGAGGTGGCAGGAGGACGCCATGTGGTCCTGGTGGTCCATCTGGGCGTAGGCGGCCATGGAGACGTCGGCGCCGCTGAGGCCGGACTCGCGCAGGGCCCGGATCGCCGCGTGCACGGCCATCGCGTGCTCGGTGACGTCGTCGGAGCGGGTGAACGACACGAAGTCCGACAGCGCGAGCAGCCGCCGCATCGTCGCGGTGTCCGGCACGGCCTGCGTCGCGGGTATGCGGGGCGGCAGGTACCGCCCCGTTCCGCCGATGTGGACGTTGTCCCAGATCATGCGTGGTCCTTTCCCCTGAGTGCGGACAGCCCGGCCCCGTACCCGTCGAAGTCGAGGAGCCATGTGCTGATGGCCAGCGCCGTGGCCGCCGAGTGCTCCTCCAGTACGGTGAAGTGGTCGCCGGAGACGGTGAGCACTTCCTGGGCGGTGGTGGACAGCCGGGGCCACGAGCGCCTCCCGGTGCCCACCAGCAGCACCGGCGCGGTGACGGGCTCCGGGGCCCCGGCCAGATCGAGGTAGCGGCCCATGGCCACCAGCCGGTCGTCGTCGAGCGGCTGGACCTGGTGGGCGGCGTCGAGCATGCCGGTGAGCACGCCCGGCAGGTCGTCGGGGTAGCCGTCGACGAGCACCACGGCGCTGGGCCGGGCCCCCCGCCGTTCCAGCTCTCCGGCGGTCGCCAGCGCCAGCCACGCGCCCACCGAACGGCCGACCAGCACCGGCGCGGCGACGGCCGACGCGGCGTCCGCGAGGGCCTGGACCAGGACGTCGGCGTCGGCGGGCAGCGGGTCGCCGGCGAAGCCCGGCAGGGTGACCGCCGTGACGTCGCGGGCGGCCTCCAGCGCCGCGGCGAACCGCCCGTACTCCTCGACGCCGCCGGACGCCAGCGCGGACGGCAGGCAGACCAGCGACGGCTGGAGGAAGCCGGCCGCGAGGGCGACCGCCTCGGCCTTGGGCGCGTCGGTGGCCGGGCTCAGCCGGGACGCCGTGGCCAGCAGGTCGAGGCCGTCCTGCGCGCGACCGACCTCGACGGCCTTGCGCAGCAGGCGCTCCATCGGCCCGGCGACCCGGTTCTCCGGCGAGCACAGCTGCCCGTAGAGGTGGTTGACGAGCTGTTCGGGCGTCGGGAAGTCGAAGACGAGGGTCGCCGGGAGCTGGAGCCCGGTGGCCGCGTTGAGCCGGTTGCGCAGCTCGATGGCGGTCAGCGAGTCGACGCCGTGGTCGCGGAACAGCTGACGCGGGTCGTCGATCCCGCCGGGAGCCATCCCGAGGATGCTCGCGCTGTGCGTGGCGACCAGGTCGAGCAGCAGGGCGCGCTGCTCGGGCTCGGGCAGGGCGTCGAGCCTGGTCCGCAGGTCGCCGGGGCCGACCACCGGTGCCGGCGCGCGCCGCGGCCGGGCGAGTCCGCGCAGCAGCGCGGGCGGGGTGTCGATCGCCGCGAGGTCGAGGCGGACCGGCACCAGAGCCGGGCGTCCGCCGGCCAGGGCGGTGTCGAACAGGTCGAGGGCCTGCTCGGTGGCCAGCGGCAGCATCCCGGTCCTCGCCAGCCGGCGGTGGTCGGCCCCGGTCAGGTTGCCGGTGATGCCGCTGGACTCGGCCCACTGGCCCCAGGCCAGCGAGGTGGCCGGCAGGCCGCGCGCGTGCCGGTGCTCGGCGAGCTCGTCGAGGAACGCGTTCGCGGCGGCGTAGTTGGCCTGCCCGGGGGCGCCGAACACCCCGGACGCCGAGGAGAACAGCACGAACGCCCGCAGGTCCAGGTGCTCGGTGGCCTCGTGCAGGTGCCACGCGGCGTCGGCCTTGGAACGCAGCACCGTGTCGATCTGCTCCGGGGTCATCGATGCCACCACGGCGTCGTCGACGACCCCGGCGGCGTGCACGACGACCCGCAGGTCGGGGATCGAGGCGACGAGTTCCCTCAGCGCCGTGCGGTCACCGGCGTCGCAGGCGACCACGGTGAGGGCGGCGCCCAGCTCCTGCCGGAGCCCGGGGGGCTCGACGCCCCGGCGGCCGGCGAGCACCACGTGCGGGGCGCCGTGCCGGGCGACCAGGTGCCGGGCGACCAGGACGCCGAGGGTGCCGGCGCCGCCGGTGATCAGCACGGTGCCGTCCAGGGGCGCACCGTCCAGGCGCCCGGCCGGGGGCTCGGCCGGGGCGGCCGGGGCGGCCGGGGCGGTCCTCACCAGCCTCGGCACGAGGGCGGTTCCCTCGCGCAACCGGATCTCGGACTCACCGTCGCTCACGGCGGCGCGCACCGCGGCGGGGACCGCCCGTCGTGAGGCGTCCGTCCCGTCGTGCCGGACGGTCAGGATCCGCCCCGGGTTCTCGCTGTGCGCGCTGCGCAGGAAGCCGCGGGCGGCGGCCGAGGCGAGGTCGTCGCCGGTGAGGACCACGAGCCGGGCCGGCGTGTCGGTGGCCAGGAACTCCCGTACCCTGCCGAGCAGTTCCCGGGTCACCGCATGGGCGGCCGCCACCGGTTCGCCGTCGCCGACGACCTCGTGGAGGACCGTTTCGGTGTCCGGGCCGTCCGGTGCCGCCATCGGGGTCCAGTCGACGGCGAACAGCGCGTTCGGCCGGCGCCCGGCCCCGGGACCCGTCGCTTCGACGGGCCGCAGGACGATCTCGTCGATGCTCGCGACCGGCGTCCCGGCGGTGTCGGTGATCCGTACCGCGTAGGTGTCGGGCCCGGTCGGGTGCAGCACCACGCGGGCCGTCGCGGCCGACCCGGTGACCGACACCCCGGAGAACGAGAAGGGCAGCCGCGCCGGGCTGCCGCCGGCGCCGCCGTCCTCGGCCGCGAGGCCGGCGAGCAGGGTCAGCGGCTGGATGGCGGCGTCCAGGAGCGCGGGGTGGACGCGGAAGCCGGTGAGCTGCGCCGGGTCCGCCGGGAAGCTCACCTCGGCGTGCAGGTCCGCGCCGTGGCGCCGGATGCCGGTGAGCCCCTGGAAGGTCGGCCCGTAGTCGTAACCGGCGTCGGCGAGCCGGTCGTAGAGCGAGCCGATGTCGATCCGCACGGCCTCGCCGTCGTCCGGACCGGGCCCGGCCGTCCGGTCGGCCCGTGCCGGCCGGTCCGCCGACGGGCTGAGCACGCCGGTCGCGTGGCGGGTCCACTCGTCGGGCTCGGCGGAGGTGCGGGAGTGGACGGCGACGGGCCGGCGTCCGGTGTCGTCGGGCGCGCCGACGGTGACCTGCACGTGCACACCGTCGCGCTCGGACAGCACCAGCGGCGCCTCCAGGACCAGCTCGGACAGGACGGGGCTGGCCGTGTGCTCGCCGGCGTGGACGGCCATGTCCACGAACGCCATCGCGGGCAGCAGCGTCGAACCGAGCACGGTGTGCTCGGCCAGCCACGGGTGGACGGACGCGGAGAGCTTCCCGGTCAGCACCACGCCCTGCCCGTCGGGGAGCTTCACCAGGGACCGCAGCAGCGGGTGGTCCGGCGTGTCAGGGCCCTCCGACGGGGTGGTGGGCTGGAGCCAGTAACGCTGGTGCTGGAAGGCGTACGAAGGCACCCGCACACCCACCGTCGCTGCCGTCGTGGTCACGGGTGGCGTCCAGCGCACCGCGCCGTCCGCCCACAACCGCCCCAGCCCCGCGAACAACCGCTCCGGAGAATCACCACCCCGCCGCATCAACCCGGTCCCCACCAGCAGCGGATGCGGACCCACCTCCACGAACCCCGAAACCCCCTGACCCACCAGCCACTCCACCGCATCGGCGAACCGCACCGGCTCCCGCACCTGCCGCACCCAGTACCCCGGCTCCCCCAGGTCCACCGGACACCCCGCCACCGTGGAAACCACCGGGATCACCGGCTCACCGAACGACAGACCCCCCGCCGCCCGGCCCAGTTCCTCCAGCACCGGATCCATCCGCGCCGAATGGAACGCGTGACTCACCTCCAGCCGCCGCACCCGGCGACCCCGGCCACGCCACACCTCAGCGACCGCCGCGACCGCGGCCTCGTCGCCCGACACCACCACCGCGTCCACCCCGTTGACCGCCGCCACCTCGGCACCCGGCACCAGCGACCCCACCACCTCCTCCACCGACGCCTGAAGCGACACCATCGCCCCGCCCCCGGCCAGTCCCTGCATCAACCGGCCGCGTGCCCCCACCAGCACACACGCGTCCTCCAGGCCCAGAACCCCCGCGACATGAGCCGCCGCCACCTCACCGACCGAGTGCCCCACCACGAAGTCCGGCCGCACCCCCAGCCACTCCACCAGCCGGAACAGCGCCACCTCCAGCGCGAACACCGCACCCTGGGTGAACCGCGTCTCCCCCAGCACCCCCTCCCCGTCCTCGAACAGCACCTCCACCGGCAGGTCCAGCAACCCACACACCTCGTCCAACACCCGGGCGAACACCGGGAACACCCGGTACAAGCCCCGGCCCATCCCCGCCCACTGACCCCCCTGACCGGAGAACACGAACGCCGACCTGCCCGGCTCACGGGCCTCGCCGGTCACCAGCCCGGGGTGCGCCTCCCCACGCACCAGTGCCGCCAGGGCCTCCGGTCCGGTCACCACGGCCCGGTGGGCGAACCGGGTCCGCGCGGCGAGCGCGGCGGCGATTCCCTCCGCGTCGGGGGTCCTGGCCGCGTACGCCTCCAGCCTGCGGGCGTGGGCCCGGAGCGCCTGCTCGGACTTGGCCGACAGCAGCCACGGCAGCGGCACCGCCGCAGGGGCGGATGTGGGAGTGGCAGGGGACTCGGGCGGCGTCTCCTCGGCCGGTGCCTCCAGGATCACGTGCGCGTTGGTGCCACTGATGCCGAACGCCGAGACGCCGGCACGCCGGGGGCGTCCCGTCTCCGGCCACGGCCGGGGCTCGGTGAGCAGGGAGATCCGGCCCGTCGACCAGTCGACGTGGGAGGTCGGCGCGTCCACGTGCAGCGTCGGCGGCAACTGCCCGTGCCGCATCGCCATCACCATCTTGATCACACCCGCCACACCCGCCGCCGCCTGGGTGTGCCCGATGTTCGACTTCACCGACCCCAGCCACAGCGGCTCGTCCCGCCCCTGACCGTACGTCGCCAGGAGTGCCTGAGCCTCGATGGGATCACCGAGGGTGGTGCCGGTGCCGTGCGCCTCCACCGCGTCCACCTCGGACGCCTCCAACCCGGCGTTCGCCAGCGCCTGACGGATCACCCGCTCCTGCGACGGACCGTTCGGCGCCGTCAGCCCGTTGGACGCCCCGTCCTGGTTCACCGCCGAGCCCCGCACCACCGCCAGCACCCGGTGACCGTTACGGCGGGCGTCCGACAACCGCTCCAGCAGCACCAACCCCGCGCCCTCACCCCACGCCGTCCCGTCGGCCGCCTCGGCGAACGCCTTCACCCGCCCATCGGCCGCGAGCCCCCGCTGACGGGAGAAGTCAATGAAGGCGGCGGGTGTCGCCATCACCGTCACCCCACCGGCCAGGGCCAGTGAGCACTCCCCCGAGCGCAGCGCCTGCGCCGCCAGATGGATCGCCACCAGCGACGACGAACACGCCGTGTCCACCGACACCGCCGGCCCTTCCAGCCCCAGCAGGTACGACACCCGCCCGGAGGTCACACTCGTCGCCGTGCCGGTGGCCACGTAGCCGTCCGCGTCGTGCGAGATCTGGTCCACTCCGCCCGCGTAGCCGGATGCCCAGATGCCGGTGAAGACGCCGGTCTGGCTGCCCCGCAACGACGTCGGATCGATCCCCGCGTCCTCCAACGTCTCCCACACCGTCTCCAGCAGCACCCGCTGCTGCGGATCCATCGCCAACGCCTCACGCGGAGAGATCCCGAAGAACGCCGCGTCGAAGCCACCCGCGTCCCTCAGGAAACCACCCGACCGGGTGTACGACGTCCCCGGAGCACCGGCCGGATCGTAGAGACGCCCCACGTCCCACCCACGATCCGACGGGAACTCGCCGACCGCGTCGACCCCACCCGCCACCACGTCCCACAACTCCTGCGCCGAGCCGACCCCGCCCGGGTACCGGGCCCCCAGCCCGACCACCACCACCGGATCACCCGACACCGCAGGCCCGGCCGGCACGGGCGCCGCCGTCCGGCGCTCCTTGCCGAGGACCACCTCCCGCAGGTACTCGGCCAGTCGGGCCGGGGTGGGGTGGTCGAAGACCATCGTCGCCGACAGCCGGGTTCCGACCGCCGTGGACAGCCGGTTGCGCAGTTCCACCGCGGTCAGCGAGTCGAAGCCCAGGTCCTTGAACGCCCGGTCGCCACCGATCCGGTCGCCGCGGCCCAGCACGGCCGAGGCGTGGGTGCTGACCAGGTCGAGCAGGATCTCGCGCTGCCGGGCCTCGGGGAGCGATCCCAGCTCGCCCGCCAGTCCGGTGGTCCTCCGCACCGGTCCGCGGGCGCGTGCCAGCGCGCGCAGCACCGGCCGGTCGCCCAGGGCGGACACCTTGAACCTGGCCGCGACCACCGCCGGTTCCGCGGTGTCCAGGCCCCCGTCGAACAGCCCGAGTCCGTAGTCGGTCGCCATCGGCAGCAGCCCCGCGCGGGCCAGGCGTTCACCGTCGGCCTCGGACATCCGCCCGGTCAGCCCGCTGGACTCGGCCCAGTGGCCCCAGGCCAGCGACACCCCCGGCAGGCCCTGGGCGCGCCGGTAGGCGGCCAGGCCGTCGAGGTAGGCGTTCGCGGCGGCGTAGTTGGCCTGCCCCGGACTGCCGAGCGTCCCGGCCGCCGAGGAGAAGAGGACGAACGCCGTCAGGTCCCTCCCCCGGGTGAGTTCGTGCAGGTTCCAGGCCGCCCGCGCCTTGGGCTCCCAGACCGCGGCCAGGCGCTCGGGCGTCAGGGACTCGACCAGCGCGTCGTCGAGCACACCGGCCGCGTGCACGACCGCGGTCAGCGGATGCGCGGCCGGGATCGCCTCCAGCACGGCCGCCAGCGCCTCCCGGTCGGCCACGTCGCAGGCCACCACCGTGACCTCCGCGCCCCACCCGGCCAGCTCCTCGCACAACGCCGCCCCGCCACCACTGCGGCCGACCAGCACCAGACGCCGCACACCCCGCTCGGCCACCAGATGCCGGGCCACCAGACCCCCCAGCGTCCCCGTACCCCCCGTGATCAGCACCGTTCCCGCCACGTCGAGATCCACGGGAACCGTGAGCACGATCTTCCCGACGTGAGCGGCCCGGCTCATGAACCGGAAGGCGTCCCGCGCGCGGCGCACGTCCCAGGTGGTGAGTGGCGGCAGACGCAACTCACCCGCGCTGAGCAGCCGGACGGCCTCGGCCAGGATCTCCCCCAGCCGCTCCGGTCCCGCGTCCGCCAGGTCGAAGGCCCGCACGCCGGGCCGACGGTCGGCCTTGCCCATCTCCACGAACCGGCCGCCGGGCGCGAGCAGCCGCAGGGAGGCGTCCAGGAACTCACCGGACAGCGAGTTCAGCACCACGTCGAAGGGGCCGAACCGGTCGGCGAACTCCAGGGTCCGGGACGAGGCGATGTGGTCCTCGTCCAGCCCCAGGGCGCGCAGCGCGTCCCACTTGCCGGGCCCGGCGGTCGCGTGGACGTCCGCGCTCCAGAGCCGCGCGAGCTGGACCGCCGCCATGCCGACGCCGCCGGCCCCGGCGTGGATCAGCACCCGGTCACCGGCTTCCAGCCCGCCCAGGTCGCGCAGGCCGTACCACGCCGTCATGAACGCGATCGGCACCGCGGCGGCCTGGGTGAACGTCCATTCGTCGGGGATGCGCACCAGCACCCTGTGGTCGGCGACGGCCACCCGGCCGAAGGCCCCGGGCAGCAGCCCGGCGACCCGGTCACCCGGCCGCAGCCCGGTGACCTCGGCGCCGACCTCGGTGACGACGCCCGCGCCCTCGCTGCCGAGCAGCGCCGGGTCCGGGTAGACGCCGAGGGCGATCAGCACGTCCCGGAAGTTCAGGCCGGCCGCCCGTACGGCGACGCGCACCTCCCGGGGCCCGGGCGGGGCCTGCTCGTACGGCAGGAAGGCGAGGTCGTCCAGGCTGCCCGTGCCCGTGTGCGTCAGCCGTCCGTCGAACGCCTCCGGTGCGGAGCGCACGAGCCGGGGGACGTAGACGGCTCCCCGGCGCACCGCCACCTGGTCCTCGTCGCCGACCGACAGGCCGTCGGGCAGCTCGTCGGCGTCCACGAGCACGAACCGGCCGGGGTGTTCGGACTGCGCGGACCGGACCAGGCCCCAGACCGCCGAGGCCTCCGGGTCGCTCACGCCGTCACCGGGAACGACGGCGACCGCGCCCCGCGTGCGCACCACGAGCCGTTCGCCGGGCCCGGCCAGGAAGTCCTGGACGGCCGTCAGCGCCTCGGCGACCGAGCCGGGCGAGACGACGGCGTCGCCGAGCGCGCCGCCTTCGCCGGCGGGCAGCGGAATCCAGTCCAGGGAGTACAGCGGGCCGCGTTCGGCCATCGGCCGGGTGGTCAGCTCCTCGATGGTCGCCACGGGCGCCCCGGACCGGTCCGCCAGGTGGACGGCGTACGTGCCGGGGCGCACCACCGTCAGCCGCACGCGCGCGGAGGTCACGCCGGTGCGGTGGACCGCGATCCCGCCCAGCGAGAACGGCAGCCGTACGTCGCCCTCGGTGCCGGCCAGCAGCGCCAGTGGTTGCAGGGCGGCGTCCAGCAGGGCCGGATGGACGGAGAACCGGGCCGCGTCCGGCACGGTGACCTCGGCGAACACCTCCTCGCCGCGGCGCCACACCGCCTGCACGGCCTGGAAGGCCGGCCCGTACTCGTAGCCCGCCGCGGCGAGCGTGTCGTAGAGCCCGCCGACCGGCTCCGCGCCGGGCGGCGGCCACTGCGTCAGCTCCTGTCCGGCCACGGCCCGCCCGACCACGGGCTGCCCGCTCACGGGCTGCCCGCTCACGGGCTGCCCGCTCACCGTGCCGGTGGCGTGCCGCACCCAGCCGTCGGTACGGGACCGGACGTCGACCGTGCGGCGGCCGGTGTCGTCCGGCTCGCCCACGACGACCTGCACGTCCACCGCGCCGTCCGCGGGCAACAGCAGCGGCGCCTCCAAGACCAGTTCCTCCACCGCCGCCCCGGCCGCGTGCACCACCAGTTCCACGAACGCCGTCGCGGGCAGCAGCACCGTCCCCAGGACGGAGTGGTCCGCGAGCCAGGGGTGGGTGGCCAAGGAGAGCCGGCCCGTCAGGACCCGCTGCTCGCCCACCTCGACAGCGGCGCCGAGCAACGGGTGGTCCACCGGGTCGAGCCCGGCCGCGGACACGTCTCCCGCGCCACTGGCGAGCCAGAACCGCGTCCGCTGGAAGGGGTAGGTGGGCAGCGCCACCGGTCCCCCTTCGGTGAACGGCCACCGCCCCGGCACGCCCGCGACGAACAGCCGCGCCGCGGCGGCCAGGAACTCGGCCGGGGTGCCGTGGTCGCGGCGCAGGGTCCCGGTCACCACACCCGCCTCGTGCTCCTCCAGCGCGGGCGTGAGCACCGGGTGCGGGCTGATCTCGACGAAGACGGGATCGCCATCCGAGGCGAGCAGTAGCCGGGTGGTCCGGTCGAACAGCACCGGTTCGCGGAGGTTGCGGTACCAGTACCCGGCATCGAGGGCGGAGGTGTCGACGGGCTCCGCGGTGACGGTGGAGTAGAAGGGGACCTCCGCGCTCCTCGGCGCGATCCCGGCGAGGTCGGTGAGCAACTGCTCGCGGAGCGCCTCGACTTGGGCGGAGTGGGCGGCGTAGTCGACGGGCAGGCGGCGGGCGCGCACGCCGTCCGCCTCACAGACCGCCAGCAGTTCCTCCAGCGCCTCCAGGTCGCCCGACACGACGACGGAACCGGGAGCGTTGACCACCGCCACCGTCAGCCGCCCACCCCAACCGGCCACCAACTCGACGGCCCGCTCGTGCCCGAGACCGACCGACACCATCCCGCCCTGACCCGCCAGGGCGACCAACGCCTTGCTGCGTAGCGCGACCACCTTGGCGGCGTCCTCCAGCGACAACGCCCCCGCCACGTACGCCGCCGCGATCTCGCCCTGCGAATGCCCCACCACGGCATCGGGCTCCACCCCATGGGCCCGCCACAGCTCCGCCAGCGCCACCATCACCGCGAACAGGGCCGGCTGCACCACGTCCACGCGCTCCAGCGAACCACCGCCGGTCAGCACCTCCACCAGCGACCAGTCCGTGAACGGCGCCAGCGCCGCCCCACACGCGTCGATCACCTCCCGGAACACCCGCTCCGAGCCGTACAACTCCCCACCCATGCCCACCCATTGGGCACCCTGCCCCGGGAACACGAACACCGACCGACCCACCGGACGGGCCGTCCCGGTCACCAGACCCGGCACCGACCGGCCCTCCGCCAGAGCCTCCAGCGCCTCCACACCGCTCAGCACGGCACGGTGCTCGAACGCGGTGCGGGCGGCCAGAGCAGCCCCGACCGCCGCCGCGCTCACCTCGGGGTGTTCGGCGGTGAACGCGCCCAGCCGGCGTGCCTGCTCCCGCAACGCCGCCTCGGACCTCGCCGACAGCGGCCACAGGACCTGGTCGTCCGCGCGGCCCGCCGAAACCCCGACCGGCTCCTCAGCGACCGCCTCGATCACCACATGCGCGTTGGTGCCGCTGATGCCGAAGGCCGAGATGCCCGCCCGGCGGGGACGCCCCGTCTCCGGCCACGGCCGGGCCTCGGTCAGCAACCGGATGTTTCCGGACTCCCAGTCGACGTGCGAGGTCGGCGCGTCGACGTGCAGCGTCGGCGGCAACTGCCCATGCCGCATCGCCATCACCATCTTGATCACCCCCGCCACACCGGCGGCGGCCTGGGTGTGCCCGATGTTCGACTTCACCGACCCCAGCCACAACGGCTCCACCCGCCCCTGGCCGTACGTCGCCAGCAGCGCCTGGGCCTCGATCGGGTCACCGAGCGTCGTCCCGGTCCCGTGGGCCTCCACCGCGTCCACGTCCGCCGTCGAGAGCCCCGCGTTCGCCAGCGCCTGACGGATCACCCGCTCCTGCGACGGACCGTTCGGCGCCCCGAGGCCGTTGGAGGTGCCGTCCTGGTTGACCGCCGAGCCCCGCACCACCGCCAGCACCCGGTGACCGTTGCGACGGGCGTCCGACAACCGCTCCAGCAGCACCAAGCCGGCGCCCTCACCCCACGCCGTGCCATCGGCCGCCTCGGCGAACGCCTTCACCCTGCCGTCGGGAGCCAGGCCGCGCTGGCGCGAGAACTCCGTGAACCCCACCGGCGTCGCCATCACCGTCACCCCGCCGGCCAGGGCCAGCGAGCACTCCCCCGAGCGCAGCGCCTGCGCCGCCAGATGGATCGCCACCAGCGAGGACGAGCAGGCGGTGTCCAGCGAGACCGCCGCGCCCTCCAGCCCCAGCAGGTAGGCGATCCGGCCGGAGGTCACACTCGTCGCGGCGCCCGTACCGAGGTAGCCCTCGGCGTCGGTGGGTGCCTGGTCGCCGTAGCCGGAGGACCAGATGCCCGTGAACACGCCCGTCTGGCTGCCCCGCAACGACGTCGGATCGATCCCCGCGTCCTCCAGCGTCTCCCACGCCGTCTCCAGCAGCACCCGCTGCTGCGGATCCATCGCCAACGCCTCACGCGGCGAGATCCCGAAGAAATCGGCATCGAACCCCGCCGCATCCCTCAGAAACCCACCCGACCGCGTGTACGACGTCCCCGGATGATCCGCATCCGGATGGAACAAACCCTCAAGATCCCACCCCCGATCACCCGGAAACCCCCCGATCGCATCCACCCCACCCGACACCAGACCCCACAACTCACCCGGCGACCCCACCCCACCCGGCAACCGGCACCCCATGCCCACGATCACCACCGGATCACCCCCACCACCCACCGGCACCTCCGGCACCACCGGCGCCGCACCACCACCGAGGAGCCTGCTCAGCAGGTGCTCGGCGAGCTGCCGCGGGGTGGGGTGGTCGAAGATGACGGTGACGGGCAGGCGCAGGCCGGTGGCGTTGTTGAGCCGGTTGCGCAGTTCCACGGAGGTCAGGGAGTCGAAGCCGAGGTCCTTGAACGGCTGCCGGTCCCGGACGGCCCCCGGTTCGCGGTGACCGAGCACGGCGGCGGTGTCGGCGGTGACGAGGTCGAGTGCGGCTCGCAGCCGTTCGGCCTCCGGCAGTGACCGCAGGCGGTCGGCGATCGCGCCGCGCCGCGCCGGACGCCGGGCCGCCTTGCGGGAGACGAGGCCCTTGAGGGCCGCCGGCGCCGCCGGTGCGCCCGCCAGCACGGACAGGTCGAGGCGTACCGGCACCAGCGCGGCCCGGTCCGTGGCCAGGGCCGCGTCGAACAGCGACAGGGCGTGGTCGGTGGCCAGCGGCACGACCCCGGCGCGCGTCAGCCGGTCCTGGTCGGCACCGGTCAGGTGCCCGGTCATGCCGCTCGGCTCGGCCCAGTAGCCCCAGGCCAGGGACGTCGCCGGCAGGCCCTGGGCGCGCCGGTGCGCGGCGAGGGCGTCGAGGAAGGTGTTGGCCGCGGCGTAGTTGGCCTGCCCGGGACTGCCGAGTGTCCCAGCCGCCGAGGAGAAGAGGACGAACGCCGTCAGGTCCCTCCCCCGGGTGAGCTCGTGCAGGTTCCAGGCCGCCCGCGCCTTGGGCTCCCAGACCGCGGCCAGGCGCTCGGGCGTCAGGGACTCGACCAGCGCGTCGTCGAGCACACCGGCCGCGTGCACGACCGCGGTCAGCGGATGCGCGGCCGGGATCGCCTCCAGCACGGCCGCCAGCGCCTCCCGGTCGGCCACGTCGCAGGCCACCACCGTGACCTCCGCGCCCCACCCGGCCAGCTCCTCGCACAACGCCGCCCCGCCACCACTGCGGCCGACCAGCACCAGACGCCGCACACCCCGCTCGGCCACCAGATGCCGGGCCACCAGACCCCCCAGCGTCCCCGTACCCCCGGTGATCAGCACCGTTCCGGCCGCATCGAGATCCACGGGAACCGTGAACACGATCTTCCCGACATGAGCGGCCCGGCTCATGAACCGGAACACGTCGACCGCGTCGAGGACCGCGCGTACGTCCAAGGGCAGCGGAGTGAACCCGCCGTCCGTGAAGGCCCGTACGACGGCGTCCAGGATCTCGCCGAGCCGTTGCGGCCCCGCGTCGGCGATGTCGAACGCCCGGTAGACGATGCCGGGGTGGTCGGCCGCGTCGCGGATGTCGGTCTTGCCCATCTCCACGAACCGGCCGCCGGGCACGAGCAGCCGCAGGGAGGCATCGACGAACTCGCCGGACAGCGAGTCCAGCACCACGTCCATGGGCGGGAACTTCTGCTCGAACTCCAGGGTGCGCGACGAGGCGATGTGGTCCTCGTCCAGTCCCAGGGCGCGCAGGGTGTGCCATTTGCCGGGGCCGGCGGTGGCGAACACCTCCGCCCCGAGCCGCCGGGCCAGTTGGATCGCCGCCATGCCGACGCCGCCGGTACCGGCGTGGATCAGCACCCGGTCACCGGCCTTCAGCCCGCCCAGGTCGCGCAGGCCGTACCACGCCGTCAGGAACACCACGGGCACTGACGCGGCCCTGGCGAACGACCAGTCGTCGGGCATCCGGACCAGGAGCCGCTGGTCGGCGACGGTGACCGGGCCGAAGGCACCGGGGACCAGGCCCATGACGCGGTCACCGGGCCGGAAGCGGCCGTCCGGGCCGGTTTCGAGGACGACGCCCGCTCCTTCTCCGCCCATCAGGGCCTCGCCGGGGTAGACGCCGAGGGCGATCAGCACGTCCCGGAAGTTCAGGCCGGCCGCCCGCATGGCGATCCGGACCTGCCCGGGCCCCAGCGGCTCCATGAGCTCCGGACGGGGCACCAGCGCCAGGTCGTCGATGCTGCCGGTGCCCGTGTCCTCCAGCCGCCAGGTCCCGTCCGGCGGGGTGAGGCCCGCGCCGACGCGGACCAGCCGGGGGACGCGCAGCGCCCCTTGGCGTACCGCCAGTTCCGGCTCGTCCGTGGCGGCGATCAGCGCCGGGTCCCAGGTCGGGTCGGCGTCGACCAGGACGAACCGGCCGGGGTGCTCGGCCCGCGCGCCGCGGACCAGGCCCCAGACCATCGAGTGGTGGAGGCCGACCACGTCACCGGGCGCGGCGGCGACGGCGTTGCGGGTGACGACCGCCAGCCGGGTCCGCTCGCCCGCCAGGTGGTCCCGGATCACGGCGAGTACGCTCCGCGCGCCGGCGTACGCCGCCTCGACGGTGTCCACGTCGGGCTCCGGCCCGGGCACCTCGTAGACGACCAGGTCGGCGGGGTCACCGGCCGTCGAGGCCGATTCGAGGGGGACCCAGTCGAGTGCGTACAGGCTGTCCTGGGCGGCGGTGGCGTCCCGGACGGTCAGCGACGTGATGACCGCGACCGGGGTGCCGTCCGGATCGGCGACGGCCACGGTGTACGTGTCCGGCCCGGTGGCGGACAGGCGCACGCGCAGGGTCCGGCGCCCCGTGGGGCGTATCGCCACTCCGGTGAACGCGAACGGCAGACCGGCGCGGTCGGTGAGGAACGCCATGGGGTGCAGGGCGGCGTCCAGCAGCGCGGGGTGCAGGGCGAACGGCTCCTCGGCGGGAAGCTCCACCTCGGCGTAAACGGTGTCGCCGGCCCGCCAGGCCGCCGTGACGCCCTGGAACGCCGGCCCGTACTCGTAGCCGAGCGCGGACAGCGAGTCGTAGAGCCCGTCGACGTCGAGGGGCTCACCGCCCGGCAGCCAGTCCCAGGCTCTCAGCACCGGCTCCTCGCCCAGGGTCCCGGTGGCGTGCCGCACCCACTCGCCGCCGTCGCGCGAGTACACCGTGAGCGGGTTGCGGCCGTCCTCCTCGGGGCCCACGACGACATGGAGGTGCACCGGGGTGTCGTCGAGGACGAGCGGTGTTTCGAGCACCAGCTCCTCGACCGCGCGGCCGAGCCGGCCGGCCGCGTGGGCCGCCAGCTCCGCGAACGCGGTGCCGGGCAGGAGGACGGAGCCCCGCACGGCGTGGTCGGCCAGCCAGGGGTGGGTGGCGAGCGAGATCCGTCCGCTGAGCACCGCGCCGTCGGGCAGTTCCACGAACGTGCCGAGCAGGGGGTGGTCTAACGACGCCGCCGGGACGGGCCTCAGCCAGTACGGCTGGCGCTGGAAGGCGTACGTCGGCAGGCTGACGGGCTCGGTGTCGTCCGGGAACCGCCAGTCGACCGGGACGCCGTGGACGTGCAGGCGGCCGAGCGCGGTGAGGAAGTCGCCCTGGTCGCGCCGGAGCGTGCCGGTGGCGAGCAGGTCGGATCCGTGGTGGTGACCGGTCTCCTCGACGGCGGAGACCAGGACGGGGTGCGGGCTGACCTCGACGAAGACGGTGTGGCCGTGGTCGAGCAGCGCACGGGTGGCCTGGTCGAACAGCACGGGTTCACGGAGGTTGCGGTACCAGTAGCCGGCGTCGAGGGCGGAGGTGTCGAGCTCCTCGCCGGTCACCGTGGAGTAGAAGGGGATCGCCGCCGAGCGGGGCGTGATGCCGGCCAGCTCGGTGAGCAACTGCTCGCGGAGCGCCTCGACCTGGGCGGAGTGGGCGGCGTAGTCGACGGGCAGGCGGCGGGCGCGGACGCCGTCGGCCTCACAGACCTCCAGCAGTTCCTCCAGCGCCTCCAGGTCGCCCGACACGACGACGGAACCGGGAGCGTTGACCACCGCCACCGTCAGCCGCCCACCCCAACCGGCCACCAACTCGACGGCCCGCTCGTGCCCGAGACCGACCGACACCATCCCACCCTGGCCCGCCAGAGCCACCAGGGCCCTGCTGCGCAAAGCCACCACCTTGGCGGCGTCCTCCAACGACAACGCCCCCGCCACGTACGCCGCCGCGATCTCGCCCTGCGAATGCCCCACCACGGCATCGGGCTCCACACCGTAGGCCCGCCACAGCTCCGCCAGCGCCACCATCACCGCGAACAGGGCCGGCTGCACCACGTCCACGCGCTCCAGCGAACCACCGCCGGTCAGCACCTCCACCAGCGACCAGTCCGTGTACGGCGCCAGCGCCGCGTCACACGCGTCGACCGCCTCCCGGAACACCGGCTCCGAGCCGTACAACTCCCCACCCATGCCCACCCATTGGGCACCCTGCCCCGGGAACACGAACACCGACCGACCCACCGGACGGGCCGTCCCGGTCACCAGACCCGGCACCGACCGGCCCTCCGCCAGAGCCTCCAGCGCCTCCACACCGCTCAGCACGGCACGGTGGTCGAAACGCGATCGCCCCGCCAGCGCGCGACCCACCGCGACCGGGTCAACTCCCGGGCTCCCGGCCAGGAACGCCCTCAGCCGACGTGCCTGCTCCCGCAACGCCGCATCCGACTTCGCCGACAACACCCACGGCACCACGCCGTCCGCGGGCCCCGCCGAAACCCCGACCGGCTCCTCAGCTGTCGCCTCGATCACCACATGCGCGTTGGTGCCGCTGATCCCGAACGCCGAGACGCCCGCGCGGCGAGGACGCCCCGTCTCCGGCCACGGCCGGGCCTCGGTCAGCAGGGAGACACGGCCCGACGACCAGTCGACGTGGGAGGTCGGGGCGTCCACGTGGAGGGTTCGCGGCAGTTGCCCGTGCCGCATCGCCATCACCATCTTGATCACACCCGCGACACCGGCGGCCGCCTGGGTGTGCCCGATGTTCGACTTCACCGACCCCAGCCACAACGGCTCCACCCGGTCACGGCCGTACGTCGCCAGCAGCGCCTGCGCCTCGATCGGGTCACCGAGCGTCGTCCCGGTTCCGTGGGCCTCCGCCGCGTCCACGTCCGCCGCCGACAGTCCGGCGTTCGCCAGCGCCTGACGGATCACCTGCTCCTGCGACGGACCGTTCGGCGCCGCGAGCCCGTTCGACGCGCCGTCCTGGTTCACCGCCGAGCCCCGCACCACCGCCAGCACCCGGTGACCGTTGCGACGGGCGTCCGACAACCGCTCCAGCAGCACCAACCCCGCGCCCTCACCCCAGGCCGTACCATCGGCCGCCTCGGCGAACGCCTTCACCCGCCCGTCGACGGCGAGCCCCCGCTGCCGGGAGAACTCGACGAACCCCGCCGGCGTCGCCATCACCGTCACCCCACCGGCCAGAGCCAGCGAGCACTCCCCCGCCCGCAAGGCCTGCGCCGCCAGGTGGATCGCCACCAGCGACGACGAACACGCCGTGTCCACCGACACCGCCGGACCCTCCAGCCCCAGCAGGTACGACACCCGCCCGGAGGTGGCGCTGGTGGCTGTCCCGGTGGCGAGAAAGCCTTCGAGGTCCGGCGGCGGCTGGTTGCCGTAGCCGGAGGACCACAGGCCGGTGAACACGGCCGTGCGGCTGCCACCGAGCGTGGTCGGGTCGATGCCGGCGTGCTCGAAGGTCTCCCAGGCGGTCTCCAGCAGCACCCGCTGCTGCGGGTCCATCGCCAACGCCTCACGCGGCGAGATCCCGAAGAACCCGGCGTCGAAGCCGGCGCCGTCGGCGAGGAAGCCGCCCGACCGGCTGTAGGTCGTGCCCGGCCGGTCCGGGTCAGGGTCGTAGACGACGTCCCATCCGCGGTCCGGCGGGAACTCGGTGATCGCGTCGGCGCCGTCCGAGACGAGGCGCCACAGGCCGTCCGGGGACTCAACTCCGCCCGGATAGCGGCAGCCCATGCCGATGATCGCGATCGGCTCGCGCGCGGCCTCCTCCAGGTCGGAAAGGCGCTTGCTGAGCACTCCCAGGTCGGCCGTGGCGCGCTTGAGGTAAGTCCGGAGCTTCTCTTCGTCGGACATCGCTACTCCTCACCATTGCGGGCTTCGCCCGAGCGGATGACCTCGGTCATGCGGTGCGCATCGTCCAGAAGGCTGAACAGTTCGTCGTCGCTGGCCTCGTCGACACCGGCCGCGGAGCCGGTGCGTCTGGCGGTCCAGGCCGCGAGCAGTGTTTCCAGGCGGGCCGCGACGGTCTCGTGGTCGGCGTCGGCGGCTGCCGCGTCCAGGGTGGACTTGAGCCGGTCGAGTTCGGCGAGCAGGGGGTCGGGTTCGGTGCCCCGCAGCCGTGTGTGGACGAAGGCGGCGAGGCGGGCCGGGGTCGGGTGGTCGAAGACGAGCGTGGCGGGCAGGCGCAGGCCGGTGTCCGCGTCGAGCTGGTTGCGCAGTTCCACGGCGGTGAGCGAGTCGAACCCGATGTCGGTGAAGGCCTGTTCAGGCTTGACCGCCTCCGGTGAGGCGTGCCCCAGGACGAGGGCGACCCGGCCCATGACGAGTCGCAGCACGTCGGCCTGCGTCCATCCGCGGTCGACGGCCCGCCGGCGCCGGGGCCGTACCAGCTCCCGCAGCAGGGCGGGCGGGTCGCCGACTCGGCGCAGCGCCGGCAGGTCGAACCTGACGGGGGCGAGGGTGGGGGTGCCCGCCGTCAGCGCGGCGTCGAACAGGGCCAGCGCGTCCCTCGTCGGCAGCGGCCGTACGCCGGCCCTGGCCAGGCGGTGCCGGTCGACGGCGGTCAGGCCTCCGGTCATGCCGCTGGCCTCCGCCCAGTAGCCCCAGGCGAGCGACACGGCCGGCTGTCCCTGGGCGTGCCGGTGTGCGGCGAGGCCGTCGAGGTACGCGTTCGCCGCCGCGTAGTTGGCCTGGCCCGCGCCGCCCAGCACACCGGCCGCGGAGGAGAACAGCACGAACGCCTCCAGGCCCGAGGTCAGTTCGTGGAGGTGCCGCGCCGCGAGGGCCTTCGGCTCCCACACACGCGCGAACTGCTGCGGGGTGAGGGATTCCACGACGGTGTCGGCCAGCGTGCCCGCGGCGTGGATCACCGAGGTGACCGGGTGTCCGGCGAGCAGGCGGGCCACCGCCTCGCGGTCGGACACGTCGCACGCCACGAGGTCGGCGCTCGCGCCCAGCGCCGCCAGGTCGGCGGTCAGCTCGTCCGCGCCGGGGGCGTCCGGGCCGCTCCGGCTGACCAGCAGCAGGTGCCGCACGCCGTGCCGTTCGGCGAGGTGGCGGGCGATCGTGGCGCCCAGGGTGCCGGTGCCGCCGGTGACGAGCACGGTGCCCTCGGGGCTGAGCGGCGAGGGCAGCGGTTCGGTCCGCACCCGTTCGAGGCGGGGGACGTGGACGGCGCCGGCGCGGATCGCGAGCTGGGGTTCGTCGCCGGCCAGCCGGACCTCGCCGCCGTCGTCACCGTCGTCACCGTCGACCAGTACGAACCGGCCGGGGTGCTCGGTGGCGGCCGACCGGACCAGGCCCCAGACGGCGGCGGCGTGCGGGTCGACGTCCTCGCCCGGCCGAACCGGCACGGCGTTGCGCGTGGCGACCACCAGGCGCGGGGTGTCCGTGGCGAGGAAGTCCTGGATCACCCGCAGGGTCTCGACGGGCGAGGTGGCGTGGTGGACCGGGATGTCCGGCTCGGTGGTCGCCGCTTCCAGGACCGGCCACGCCACTCGGTACGGCACGTCCTGGGTGGTGGCCCCGGCCGGCCGGCGCAGGGTCAACGAGGCCATCTCGGCGAGCGGCTCGCCCGACTGGTCGGCGAGGCCGATCGCACAGGTGTCCCGGCCGGTCACGGTCAGCCGGACCCTGGCGTGCTCGGCGCCGCGCCACCGGGAGATCCCGGCGAAGGAGAACGGCATCTTCGCCCGGTCGTCGGCGACGGTCACGGTCTGGATCGCGGCGTCGAGCAGGGCGGGGTGCAGGGTGAACCCGGTGTCGCCGGGGGGTGCGGCCACCTCCGCGTAGAGAGTGTCGCCGTCGCGCCAGGCCGCCCGCAGACCTCGGAAGGCCGCGCCGTAGGCGAATCCGGCGTCGGCCAGGTCGTCGTAGAAGGCGTCGAGGTCGACGGCTTCGGCGTGCGGGGGCCACTGCCGTGCCCAGGGCTCCCGTGGTGCGACGGGTGCGGCGCCCAGGGTCCCGGTGGCGTGCCGGACCCACTCGCCGTCCGCGCGCGAGTGGACCGAGACGCCGCGCCGGCCCGCCCGGTCGGGGCCGACGGTCACGGACAGCTGCACGCCGTCCGCCACCACCAGCGGTGTCTCCAGCGTCAGGTCCTCGACCGCCGGGCAGCCGACGTGGTCGCCGGCCCGGAGCGCCAGGTCCACGAACGCCGCAGCGGGCAGCAGGGGGGAGCCCGAGATGACGTGTTCGGTGAGCCACGGCTGCGCGGCGGTGTCGAGCCGGCCCGTCAGCACCACGCCGTTGTCGTCGGGGAGTTCCATGGCGTCCCGCAGGAGCGGGTGGTCGATCCGGCCGTCACCGGTCGGTGCCGGGGTGGTGGGCTGGAGCCAGTAACGCCGGTGCTGGAAGGCGTACGAAGGCACCCGCGCACCCACCGGCGCGGTCACCGGCGGCATCCAGCCCACCGCGCCGTCCGCCCACAACCGCCCCAGCCCCGCGAACAACCGCTCCGGAGAATCACCACCCCGCCGCATCAACCCGGTCCCCACCAGCAGCGGATGCGGACCCACCTCCACGAACCCCGAAACCCCCTGACCCACCAGCCACTCCACCGCATCGGCGAACCGCACCGGCTCCCGCACCTGCCGCACCCAGTACCCCGGCTCCCCCAGGTCCACCGGACACCCCGCCACCGTCGAGACCACCGGAATCACCGGCTCACCGAACGACAGACCCCCCGCCACCCGGCCCAGCTCCTCCAACACCGGATCCATCCGCGCCGAATGGAACGCGTGACTCACCGCCAACCGCTTCACCCGGCGACCCCGGCCACGCCACACCTCACCCACCGCCGCGACCGCCGCCTCGTCGCCCGACACCACCACCGCGTCCACCCCGTTGACCGCCGCCACCTCGGCACCCGGCACCAGCGACCCCACCACCTCCTCCACCGACGCCTGAAGCGACACCATCGCCCCACCCCCCGCCAGCCCCTGCATCAACCGGCCCCGCGCCCCCACCAGCACACACGCGTCCTCCAGGCCCAGAACCCCCGCCACATGAGCCGCCGCCACCTCACCCACCGAGTGCCCCACCACGAAGTCCGGCCGCACCCCCAGCCACTCCACCAGCCGGAACAACGCCACCTCCAACGCGAACACCGCACCCTGGGTGAACCGCGTCTCCCCCAGCACCCCCTCCCCGTCCTCGAACAGCACCTCCACCGGCAGGTCCAGCAACCCACACACCTCGTCCAACACCCGGGCGAACACCGGGAACACCCGGTACAAGCGCCGGCCCATCCCCGCCCACTGACCCCCCTGACCGGAGAACACGAACGCCGACTTCCCAGGGGAGGCGGTGCCGGTGACGATTCCGGGTTCTCCACCGATCAGCGCGTCCAGGCCGGCCGGGTCCGTCAGCACGGCCCGGTGCGGGAACCGGGCCCGCGCGGCCAGGTCGGCGGCCACCTCGGCCGGTGTGACCTCGGGGTGCTCGGCGAGGAACGCGCGCAGCCTGCGGGCCTGGTCGCGCAGGGCCGCGTCCGACTTCGCCGACAGCAACCACGGCAGTGGCACGACGGGCGCGGGGGCTGGAGTTGAAGCGGCAGGGGACTCGGGCGGTGCCTCCAGAATCACGTGCGCGTTGGTGCCACTGATGCCGAACGCCGAGACGCCCGCGCGACGCGGGTGGCCGTTGTCGGGCCACGGCCGGGCCTCTGTCAGCAACCGGACGTTTCCGGACTCCCAGTCGACGTGGGAGGTCGGCACGTCGACGTGCAGCGTCGGCGGCAGTTGCCCGTGCCGCATCGCCATCACCATCTTGATCACACCCGCCACACCCGCCGCCGCCTGGGTGTGCCCGATGTTCGACTTCACCGACCCCAGCCACAACGGCTCCACCCGGTCCTGGCCGTACGTCGCCAGCAGCGCCTGAGCCTCGATGGGATCACCGAGGGTGGTGCCGGTGCCGTGCGCCTCCACCGCGTCCACCTCGGACGCCTCCAACCCGGCATTGGCAAGGGCCTGACGGATCACCCGCTCCTGCGACGGACCGTTCGGCGCCGTCAGCCCGTTGGACGCCCCGTCCTGGTTCACCGCGCTCCCCGCGACGACCGCCAGCACCCGGTGACCGTTACGGCGGGCGTCCGACAACCGCTCCAGCAGCACCAACCCCGCGCCCTCACCCCACGCCGTCCCGTCGGCCGCCTCGGCGAACGCCTTCACCCGCCCATCGGCCGCGAGCCCCCCCTGACGGGAGAACTCGACGAACCCCGCCGGCGTGGCCATCACCGTCACCCCACCGGCCAACGCCAGCGAGCACTCCCCCGAGCGCAGCGCCTGCGCCGCCAGATGGATCGCCACCAGCGACGACGAACACGCCGTGTCCACCGAGACCGCCGGACCCTCCAACCCCAGCAGGTACGACACCCGCCCGGAGGTCACACTCGTCGCCGTGCCCGTCGAGAGGTAGCCCTCCAGGTCGGGCGGCTGTGCCCCGGCACCGTAGCCCGAGGACCAGATGCCGGTGAACACGCCCGTCTGGCTGCCGCGCAACGACGTCGGATCGATCCCGGCGTCCTCGAAGGTCTCCCAGGCGGTCTCCAGCAGCACCCGCTGCTGCGGATCCATCGCCAACGCCTCACGCGGCGAGATCCCGAAGAAATCGGCATCGAACCCCGCCGCATCCGGGAGGAAGCCGCCCCAGCGCGTGTACGACCTCCCCGGACCGCCGGCCGGATCGTAGAGACGCCCCACGTCCCACCCACGATCCGACGGGAACTCTCCCACCGCGTCGACCCCACCTGCCACCAAACCCCACAGCTCCCGCGCCGAGCCGACGCCACCCGGGTACCGGGCCCCCAGCCCGACCACCACCACCGGATCACCCGGCACCGCAACCCCGACCGGCACGGGTGGGGCCGGAGCCTGGCTCCGGGCACCGACCAGGAGGCCTCGCAGGTGACCGGCCAGCGCCTCGGGGGTCGGGTAGTCGAAGGTCAGCGTCGCGGGCAGCCGTACCCCGGCGACCGCGGACAGGCGGTTGCGCAGTTCCACCGCGGTGAGCGAGTCGAAGCCCAGGTCCTTGAAGGCCCTCCCGGCGCTGACGGCCGCGGTGTCGGTGTGGCCGAGGACGGCGGCCGTCTGGCCGGTGACCAGTTCCAGGACGCGGCTGTGCTGCTCGCTCTCCGGCAGGGCCGCCAGTTCCCTGCCCAGGCCGGGCCGGTCCGTGCGCCGGACGGGCCGGGTACGGGTGAGCCGGCTGAGCAGGAGGCGGGTGGCCGCCGCCGACAGGTCGAGGTGTGCGGGGACCAGCGCGGGATCGGCTGCGCCCAGGGCCAGGTCGAACAGTGCCAGCGCCTGGTCCGTGGGCATCGGCAGCACGCCGGCGCGGGCGAGGCGCTTGCGGTCGGTGTCCGTGAGGCGCTCGGTCAGCCCGCTGGACTCGGCCCACTGTCCCCAGGCCAGCGACACGCCCGGCAGGCCCAGGGCGCGCCGGTGCACGGCGAGGGCGTCCAGGAAGGCGTTCGCCGCGGCGTAGTTCGCCTGGCCCGGGCCGCCCAGCACACCGGCGGCGGACGAGAAGAGCACGAACGCGCTCAGGCCGAGGTCCTTCGTCAGTTCGTGCAGGTGCCAGGCGGCGTCGGCCTTGGGCCGCAGCACGTGGGCGATCCGGCCGGGCGTGAGGGATTCGACGACGCCGTCGTCGAGCACACCGGCCGCGTGCACGACCGCGGTCAGCGGATGCGCGGCCGGGATCGCCTCCAGCACGGCCGCCAGCGCCTCCCGGTCGGCCACGTCACAGGCCACCACCTCGGCGTCGAAGTCCACCTCCGCCGCGTTCCTGCCGAGCAGGAGCAGGTGCCGGACGCCATGCCGGTCGCGCAGGTGCCGGGCGACGAGGCGGCCCAGTGTCCCGGTGCCTCCGGTGATCAGCACGGTGCCGTTCGGGTCGAGCGGGCCGGGTGCCGGGGCGGCTTCGGCCCGCACCAGGCGGGCGGCGTGGGCGGCGCCGTCGCGGACGACGAGCTGCGGTTCGTCCCCCGCGACGAGGGCGCGGTCGTCGGTGTCGACGAGCACGAACCGGTCGGGGTGTTCCGCCTGGGCCGCGCGGACCAGGCCCCAGACGACGCTGGACGGCAGGTCGACGGGGTCCGGCCCGACCGCCCCGCGGGTCACGACGGCCAGCCGGCCGTCCCCGTCGCGCAGGAAGTCCTGGAGCACGCCCAGCGTCTCGGCGGCGACGGCGTGCGCGGCGGCCACGGGGTCTCCCGCCGGGGGCGTGACGTGGTGGACGGCCGGAGCGTCGCCGGTGCTCTCGACGGGCACCCAGTCGAGCCGGAAGAGCTGGTTCGTCCCGGGCGCCGGCATGCCCGGCGGCCGGTGGCGCACGGTCAGCGCCTCGATCGCCGCCAGCGGCCCGGATTCGTCGGCGAGCGCCACCCGGAAGGTGTCGGGGCCGGTGGGTGTGAGGCGGACCCTGGCCGTGGAGCCGGCCTTCCGCATCGACACCCCGGCGAAGGAGAACGGCAGGCGGCCGGCCGCCAGCAGGGTCAGCGGCTGGAGCGCGGCGTCGAGCAGCGCGGGGTGGAGACCGAAGCGGTCGCGGGCGTCGGCGGGCAGCGCCACCTCGGCGTAGAGCTCGTCGCCCTGCCGCCGGATCTCGCGCACGCCCGCGAACACCGGCCCGTACTCGTAGCCCTGGGCGGCGAGGGTGTCGTAGAAGTCGGTCAGGTCGACGGGCTCCCCGGCCGGCTGCCAGGGCTCGCCGGTGTCGTACGGGTGGGGGCGTCCGGCGGTCGCCAGCGTGCCGGTGGCGTGCCGCAGCCAGCTGCCGCCGGTCCGGGAGTGCACGGTGACGGGGCGTCGGCCGCTCCCGTCCGGGGCTCCGACGGCGACCTGGACCGGCACGGAACCGTCGTCCGGCAGGACCATGGGGGCCTCCAGCACCAGTTCGTCCAGGACGTCGCAGCCGGACTGCCGTCCGGCGTGCAGGGCGAGCTCGACGAACACGGTGCCGGGCAGCAGCACGGAGCCCAGGACGACGTGGTCGGCCAGCCACGGCCGGGTGGCCGTCGAGAGCCGCCCCGTGAGCAGGACGCCCTCGTCCCCGGCCAGTTCGACGACGGCCCCGAGCAGCGGGTGACCGGCCGATTCCAGTCCCGCCGCCGACACGTCGCCCTTCGCGGCGGCCGGGTTCAGCCAGTACGGCCGGTGCTGGAAGGCGTACGTCGGCAGCGGGACGTGGTGGGGCTCGCCGGGGAAGACGGGCGTCCAGTCGACGGCCACGCCTTGCGTGTGGAGGCGCGCCAGGGCGAGGTGGAACTCCTGCCTGCCTCCGCCGCGGCGCAGCGTGCCGGTCACGACGCCGTCCATCACCGGCACCAGGACGGGGTGCGGGCTGACCTCCACGAACACGCCGTGCCGGTCCTGGGTGAGGGCCTCGACGGCGTGGTCGAAGCGTACGGGTTCGCGGAGGTTGCGGTACCAGTAGCCGGCGTCGAGGGCGGAGGTGTCGATCTCCTCGCCGGTCACCGTGGAGTAGAACGGGATCGCCCCCGAGCGGGGCCTGATGCCGGCCAGCTCGGTGAGCAACTGCTCGCGGAGCGCCTCGACTTGGGCGGAGTGGGCGGCGTAGTCGACGGGCAGGCGGCGGGCGCGCACGCCGTCCGCCTCACAGACCGCCAGCAGTTCCTCCAGCGCCTCCAGGTCGCCCGACACGACGACGGAACCGGGAGCGTTGACCACCGCCACCGTCAGCCGCCCGCCCCAGCGGGCCACCAACTCGACGGCCCGCTCGTGCCCGAGACCGACCGACACCATCCCGCCCTGGCCCGCCAGAGCCACCAGGGCCCTGCTGCGCAGCGCGACCACCCTGGCGGCGTCCTCCAGCGACAACGCCCCCGCCACGTACGCCGCCGCGATCTCGCCCTGCGAATGCCCCACGACGGCATCGGGCTCCACCCCGTGAGCCCGCCACAGCTCCGCCAGCGCCACCATCACCGCGAACAGGGCCGGCTGCACCACGTCGACCCGCTCCAGCGAACCACCGCCGGTCAGCACCTCCACCAACGACCAGTCCGTGTACGGCGCCAGCGCCGCCCCACACGCGTCGATCACCTCCCGGAACACCCGCTCCGAGCCGTACAACTCCCCACCCATGCCCACCCATTGAGCACCCTGCCCCGGGAACACGAACACCGACCGACCCGGCGAACCGGCCACGCCCGTGATGACGCGGGGGTCTCCGTCGGCGAGGGCGGCCAGGTCCGCCAGGAGGTCGGTCCGGGTGCTGCCCACCAGGGCCGCCCGGTGGGCGAGCATGGTGCGGGTGGTGGCGAGGGCCCGTCCGATCGCGGCCGAGCGGAGTTCGGGGTGGGCGGTGATGTGGTCCGCGAGCCGTCGGGCCTGGGCGCGCAGGGCGTCGTCCGTCTTGCCGGACAGCAGCCACACGGTGGGCTCCGCGGAGTCGTCCGCGGCGGGTGGTCCGGGGACTTCCTCCCGTTCGGAGGTGCCCTCCGGGAACTGCTCGATGACGACGTGGGCGTTGGTGCCGCTGGCCCCGAAGGCCGAGATGCCCGCGCGGCGGGGACGCCCCGTCTCCGGCCACGGCCGGGCCTCGGTCAGCAGCCGGATGTCACCGGTGTCCCACTCGACGTGCGGCGTGGGCTCCTGGACGTGCAGCGTCGGTGGCAACTGCCCGTGCCGCATCGCCATCACCATCTTGATCACCCCCGCCACACCGGCGGCGGCCTGCGTGTGCCCGATGTTCGACTTCACCGACCCCAGCCACAACGGTTCATCCCGCCCCTGGCCGTACGTCGCCAGGAGTGCCTGGGCCTCGATGGGGTCGCCGAGCGTCGTCCCCGTACCGTGCGCCTCCACCGCGTCCACCTCGGACGGCTCCAGCCCGGCGTTCGCCAGCGCCTGACGGATGACGCGTTCCTGGGAGGAGCCGTTGGGCGCGGTCAGCCCGTTGGACGCCCCGTCCTGATTGACCGCCGACCCCCGCACCACCGCCAGCACCCGGTGACCGTTGCGACGGGCGTCCGACAACCGCTCCAGCAGCACCAACCCCGCGCCCTCACCCCACGCCGTACCATCGGCCGTCGACGAGAAGGGCTTGCACCGGCCGTCAGGGGCCAGGGCACGCTGGCGGGAGAACTCCGTGAACTGGAGCGGGGTCACGCTCACGGTCACCCCGCCGGCCAGGGCGAGTGAGCACTCCCCCGAGCGCAGCGCCTGTGTGGCGAGGTGGATCGCCATCAGTGACGAGGAGCAGGCGGAGTCGACGGACACGGCCTGGCCCTGGAGGCCCAGCAGGTAGGAGACCCGGCCGGAGGTGATGCTCGGCGAGATGCCGGTGGCGAGGTAGCCCTCGGTGTCGGGCGGTGCCTGGTCGGGGCTGCCGACGTAGCCGGAGGACCAGATGCCCGTGAACACGCCCGTCTGACTGCCCCGCAACGACGTCGGATCGATCCCCGCGTCCTCCAGCGTCTCCCACGCCGTCTCCAGCAGCACCCGCTGCTGCGGATCCATCGCCAACGCCTCACGCGGCGAGATCCCGAAGAAATCGGCATCGAACCCCGCCGCATCCCTCAGAAACCCACCCGACCGCGTGTACGACGTCCCCGGATGATCCGCGTCCGGATGGAACAACCCCTCAAGATCCCACCCCCGATCACCCGGAAACCCCCCGATCGCATCCACCCCACCCGACACCAGACCCCACAACTCACCCGGCGACCCCACCCCACCCGGCAACCGGCACCCCATGCCCACGATCACCACCGGATCGGCCCCACCACCCGCCGACACCTCCGGCACCACCGCCGCCGTACTCCTGTCCCGACCGGAGAGTTCGGCCGCGAGGTGGTCAGCGAGGTCGGCGGGGGTGGGGTGGTCGAAGACGAGGGTCGCGGGCAGCCGCAGGCCGGTGGCGCCGGCGAGGCGGTTGCGCAGTTCCACGGAGGTCAGGGAGTCGAAGCCGAGGTCGCGGAAGGCGAGTCCGGGGGTGATCGCGGCGGTGTCGGAGTGGCCGAGGACGGTGGCGGTGTGGGCGGCGACCAGGGACAGCAGGTCCGAGGCGGGGGCCTTGGGCGTCGGCAGGGACTGCGGCATCGAGAGGTCGGCCGTGGTCAGCGCGGGTCGTCCGGCGGCGAGCGCGGTGTCGAACATGGCCAGGGCGCGTTCGGTGCCGATGGGGCGGATGCCCTGGCGGGCGAGGCGTCGGCGGTCGGCCGCGGTGAGGTGGGCGGTCATGCCGCTCTCCTGCTCCCAGTGGCCCCAGGCCATCGACACGGCGGGCAGTCCGAGGCTCTGCCGGTGTGCGGCGAGGGCGTCGAGGTAGGAGTTCGCGGCGGCGTAGCCGGCCTGGCCGGCGTTGCCGAGGACACCCGCGGCGGCGGAGAACAGCACGAAGGCGGCGAGGTCGTGCTCGCGGGTCAGCTCGTGCAGGTGCCAGGCGCCGTCGACCTTGGGGCGCAGCACCCCGTCGAGGCGCTCCGCGGTCAGCCGTTCCACCACGGTGTCGTCGAGCACGCCGGCCGCGTGGACGACGGCGGTGAGCGGATGTTCGGCCGGGATCGAGTCCAGGACGGCCGCCAGCGCGTCCCGGTCCGCGACGTCACAGGCCTCGACCCGCACGTCGACGTCCCCTTGCGGCTGCTCCAGATGCGGCACCGCTCCGCCGCCGCGGCTGACGAGCAGCAGGTGCCGGACCCCGTGGCGGGACACCAGGTGCCGGGCGACGGCCTGGCCGAGGGTGCCGGTGCCGCCGGTGATCAGCACGGTGCCGTCGGGGTCGATCGGCCGGGGGACGGTGAGGACGATCTTGCCGGTGTGGCGGGCCTGGCTCATCAGCCGGAAGGAGTCGACGGCCTGGCGCAGGTCCGCGGCGGTGACCGGCAGCGGCTCCAGCGTCCCGTCGGCGACCATCGCCACGGCCTTGGCGAGGATGGCGCCCTGCCGCGCGGGGTCGACGTCGTTGAGGTCGAAGGCCCGGTAGACCAGGCCCTCGGGTGAGCGGACGTCCGTCTTGCCCAGCTCGACGAACCGTCCGCCGTCGGCGAGCAGCCGCAGGGAGGCGTCGGTGAGTTCTCCCGCGAGGGAGTTGAGGACGACGTCCATGGCCGGGAACCGGTCGGCGAACCGGGTGTCGCGGGACGAACCGATGTGGTCGTCCGCCAGCCCGAGGCGCCGCAGGGTGTCCCACTTGGCGGGGCTCGCGGTGGCGAAGACCTCCGCGCCGCTGTTCAGGGCCAGCCGGATGGCGGCCATGCCCACACCGCCCGCGCCGGAGTGGACCAGGACCCGGTCACCGGGGCGCAGTTCGCCGAGGTCGAACAGCCCGTACCAGGCGGTGGTGAACGCGACGGGCACCGACGCCGCCTCGGTGAAGCTCCAGCCGTCGGGGATCGCCGTCAGGAGCCGGTGGTCGGTGACCGCGCGCGGCCCGAAGGCGCCGGGCACCATTCCCATGACGCGGTCGCCCGGCCGCCAGGCCGTGACGCCGGGGCCGACCTCCAGGACGGTGCCGGCCGCCTCGCCGCCCAGCGGGGGCCGGTCCGGGTACACGCCGAGGGCGATGAGCACGTCGCGGAAGTTCAGGCCGGCCGCTCGTACGGCGACCCGCACCTGTCCGGGTGCCAGCGCGGGCTCCTGCCAGGGCGTCAGGGCCAGGTCGTCCAGTTGGCCGGTGCCGGGTTCGCTCAGCCGGTACGCGCCGTCGGGGGCGGTCAGTTCGGGCGCGTACCTGGCCTGGCGCGGTACGAGGACGCCGTCCCGGCGCAGGGCCAGTTCGGGTTCGTCTCCGGCTGTCATGGCGGCCCGGACCGCGTCCTCCTCCGACGCGTCGCCCAGGTCGACCAGGACGAACCGGCCGGGGTGCTCGGCGGCGGCGCTGCGGACCAGGCCGCGGACGGCCGCGCCGGCCACGCCGCGGGTCAGGACGGCCAGGCGTGCGGCGGCCCGCTCGGGCCGCTCGGGCCGCTCGGGCCGCTCGGCCAGGAAGTCCTGGACGAGCGCGCGGGCCCGCTGGACGAGGGCGTGCACGGAGTCCGCGTCGGCGCCCGCGGTGAGGACCGGGCTGGGCACCACCTCGGTCGGTGTGCTCGCGGTGAGGGGCACCCACCGGGTGTGCAGCACCGCGGCCCGGGCCTCGGCGGCCGGGCGGACGGTCAGGCCGGTGATGTCCGCGACCGGGTCGCCGGACAGGTCGGTCAGGGTCGCGCGGTAGGTGTCGGTGCCCGTGCGGGCCAGGTGGACCCGGGCGGAGGACACGCCGGTGGTGTGCACGGCGACGCCGGAGAAGGAGAACGGCAGCCGGACCCGGGTGTCGGGGCTGAGCAGGATCAGCGGCTGGAGCGCGGCGTCCAGGAGCGCGGGGTGGATGCCGAAGCGGGCGCCGTCGGGGACGGCCACCTCGGCGTACAGGTCGTCCTCGCCGCGCCACAGCTCCCGCACGCCCCGGAACGCCGGTCCGTACTGGTATCCGAGTCCGGTGAGGAAGGCGTAGAACCCTTCGGGGTCCACGGGTTCGGCGTTCCTCGGGGGCCAGTCGAGGCGGCCGGCCGTCACCTGGCCGCCGAGGGTTCCGGACGCGTGGCGGACCCAGCCGTCGCCGCCCTTGGAGTGGACGGTGACCGGGCTGCGGCCGGCGTCGTCCGGGGCGCCGACCGAGACCCGGATGTCCGTGGGCGTGTCCGAGAGCGCGAGGGGCAGGTGCAGGACCAGGTCGTCGACCGTCCCGCCGGCCAGGGCGGCGAGTTCGAGGAAGGCGGTGCCCGGCAGCAGGACCGTGCCGTCGACGGCGTGGTCGGCCAGCCAGGGGTGGGTGCGGGTGGAGACACGGCCGCTGTGCACGGTGCTCCCGTCGGGCAGTTCGACCGTGGTGCCCGCCAGCGGGTGCCCGGTGCCGTGGTCGCCGGCCGCGGGGGTGAGCCAGTAGGTGCCGCGCTGGAAGGCGTAGCTCGGCAGCCTGACGCCGTGCGGGCGGTCGTGCGGCCAGGTCACGGCGACGCCCTGGACGTGGAGGCGGGCCAGGGCGGTGTGGAATTCCCCGATGCCGCCGTGGTCGCGGCGCAGGGTGCCGGTCGCCACGCCGTCCAGGTCATGCGTCAGCACCGGGTGCGGGCTGGCCTCCACGAACACCTCGTGGCCGTCGGCCGTGAGCTTGGCGGTGGCCAGGTCGAACCGTACGGGTTCGCGCAGGTTGCGGTACCAGTAGCCGGCGTCGAGGCCGGAGGTGTCGACCGGCTCACCCGTGACCGTGGAGTAGAACGGGACCGCCGCCGGGCGCGGTGCGACGTCGGCCAGCTCGGTGAGCAGCCGCTCGCGGACCGCCTCGACCTGGGCCGAGTGCGCCGCGTAGTCGACGGGGATGGCGCGGGCGCGCACGCCGTCGGCCTCACAGGCCGCCAGCAGTTCGCCCAGGGCCCCGGGTTCACCGGACACGACGACGGTCGAGGCGGAGTTGACCACCGCGACGGTGATCCGGTCGCCCCAGGGGCTCAGGTATCCGGCGGCCTCGTCCGCGGAGAGCGCGACCGAGACCATGCCGCCGTGTCCGGCCAGGGCGACCAGGGCCCTGCTGCGCAGTGCGACCACCTTGGCGGCGTCCTCCAGCGACAGCGCCCCCGCCACGTACGCCGCCGCGATCTCGCCCTGCGAATGCCCGACGACGGCATCGGGCTCCACACCGTGGGCCCGCCACACCTCCGCCAGCGCCACCATCACCGCGAACAAGGCGGGCTGCACCACGTCGACCCGCTCCAGCGAACCACCGCCGGTCAGCACCTCCACCAGCGACCAGTCCGTGTACGGCGCCAGCGCCGCGTCACACGCGTCGATCACCTCCCGGAACACCCGCTCCGAGCCGTACAACTCCCCACCCATGCCCACCCATTGCGCACCCTGACCCGGGAACACGAACACCGACCGACCCACCGGACGGGCCGTCCCGGTCACCAGACCCGGCACCGACCGGCCCTCCGCCAGGGCGTCCAGGGCCTCGGCGGTGCCCACCACCACGGCCCGGTGCTCGAACGCGGTGCGGGCGGCCAGAGCACCCCCGACCGCCGCCGCGCTCACCTCGGGGTGGTCGGCGGTGAACGCGCCCAGCCGGCGTGCCTGCTCCCGCAACGCCGCCTCGGACCTCGCCGACAGCGGCCAGAGGACCTGGTCGTCCGCGCGCCCCCGGGGAGGGGCTGCGGAGGAGTCGGTCCCGGCGGGCCGTTCGAGGACGCTCTCCTCGATGATGACGTGGGCGTTGGTGCCGCTGATCCCGAAGGCGGAGACGCCGGCCCGCCGTGGCCGCCCGGCCACGGGCCAGGCGACCGGTTCGGTGAGCAGGCGGACCGCGCCGGAGGCCCAGTCGACGTGCGGGGTGGGCGCGTCCACGTGGAGGGTCCGCGGCAGCTGCCCGTGCCGCATCGCCATCACCATCTTGATCAGGCCGGCCGCTCCGGCCGCCGCCTGGGTGTGGCCGATGTTGGACTTCACCGAGCCCAGCCACAGCGGCTCGTCCCGCCCCTGGCCGTACGTCGCCAGGAGTGCCTGGGCCTCGATCGGGTCGCCGAGGGTGGTGCCGGTGCCGTGCGCCTCCACCGCGTCCACCTCGGACGGCTCCAGCCCGGCGCCGGCGAGGGCCTGACGGATCACCCGCTCCTGGGAGGGGCCGTTGGGCGCGGTCAGGCCGTTGGAGGCGCCGTCCTGGTTGGTGGCGGAGCCTCGGACGACCGCCAGCACCTCGTGGCCGTTGCGGCGGGCGTCGGACAGGCGTTCCAGCAGCAGCAGGCCGGCGCCCTCGGCCCAGCCCGCCCCGTCGGCCGCGGCGGCGAAGGACTTGCTGCGGCCGTCGGGCGCGCTCGCCCCCTGCCGGGACATCTCGGTGAACAGCGTGGGCGCCGCGTTGACGGTGACGCCGCCGGCCAGGGCCAGGGAGCACTCTCCCGAGCGCAGCGCCTGAGCGGCCAGGTGCAGGGCCACCAGGGACGACGAGCAGCCGGTGTCCAGGGAGAGTGCCGGGCCGAGCAGGCCCAGCTGGTACGCCAGCCGGCCGGACCCCACGCTGGACGCGGTGCCGGTGACCTGGTAGCCCTCCAGGTCGTCGGGGACCGGCCCGGTGGCGTAGCCGGTGGACCAGATGCCGGTGAACACGCCGGTGGACGTGCCCTCCAGCGCGGTCGGGTCGATACCGGCGTACTCGATGGTCTCCCAGGCGGTCTCCAGCAGGATGCGCTGCTGCGGGTCCATGGCGAGCGCCTCGCGGGGCGATATCCCGAAGAACGCCGCGTCGAAGTCGCCGGCGGCGTCGAGGAAGCCGCCCCGGGAGGTGCTCGACGTACGGGGGCGCCTTCCCGTCGGGTCGTACAGGCGGTCGAGGTCCCATCCCCGGTCGGTCGGGAAGTCGCCGACCGCGTCCCCGCCGTCCGCGACCAGCCGCCACAGATCCTCGGGGGTGGCGATGCCTCCGGGGTAGCGGCAGCCCATGCCGATGACCGCGATCGGCTCGTCCGTCGCGGCCGGGGCCGGGGCCTGCGGCGCGTCCGGCTCGCCGGACTCGCCGGACAGGTGGGCGGCCAGCCGTGCCGGGGTGGGGTGGTCGAAGACCAGGGTGGCGGGCAGCCTCACCCCGAGCGCGGCGGTCAGGCGGTTGCGCAGTTCCACCGCGGTCAGCGAGTCGAAGCCCAGGTCCTTGAACGCCTGCCGGGGGTCGAGCCGCTCGGGGGTGGCGTGCCCCAGCACCCCGGCGACGTGAGTGGTGATCAACTCCAGCAGGTCGGGGCCGCCGGCGGGGGGCGCGGGCCGGGGGGCCCGCGGCCGGCTGTGGGTCTCGGGCAGGTCGCGCAGCAGCCGGCTCGGCCGCGCGTGGGTGTAGGCGCGGGCGAACTGTGCCCAGTCGGCCTCGGTGACGACCGCGAGGGCCTCGTCGTGGTCGAGGACGTCCTGCAACGCGTCGAGTGCCCGGCCCGGGTCCAGTTCGCCGAGGCCGAGCAGGGCGCGCTGGCGCTGCACGGGCTCCAGGGCCGCCATGCCGCCCTCGGCCCAGATGCCCCACGCGACGGAGGTCGTGGCGCGGCCCCGGGCGCGGTGGTGTGCGGCCAGGGCGTCGAGGAAGGCGTTGCCGGCGGCGTAGGCCGCGCCGTGGCCGTCGCCCCACACGCCCGCGGTGGAGGAGAACAGCACGAAGGCGTCGAGGTCCGGCAGGAGTTCCGCCAGGTTCGCCGCCCCGGCGACCTTGGCCGTGACGACCTCGGCGAACTCGGCCGGTGTCGTGTCGGCCAGCCTGGTCGCCCTGATCACTCCGGCGGTGTGGAAGACCGCGCGGACGTCGCCGACGCGCTCGACGAGGTCCCGGAGGGCGTCCCGGTCGGCCACGTCGCACGCCGCGACCGTCACCCGCGCCCCCGCCGCCTCCAGTTCCTCCCGCAGGCCGGCCGCGCCGGGTGCGCCGGGGCCGCCGCGGGAGACCAGCACGAGGTGCTCCGCGCCCTGCCGCGCCAGGCGGCGGGCCACGTGCCCGCCGAGCGCGCCGGTGCCGCCGGTGACCAGCACCGTGCCGGCCGGCCGCCAGGGCCGCGCGGCCGGGCCCGGTGCGGCCTTGCGCCGCAGCCGCTTGGCGAAGCGCCGGGCGCCGCGGATCGCCACCTGGTCCTCGCCCGTGTCGGCGAGCACGAGGAGCAGCGCGTTCACGCTCTCCTCGTCGGGCGCGGCGGGAAGGTCGACCAGGCCGCCCCAGCGGTGCGGGAACTCCAGCGCCGCGGACGCGCCGGTGCCCCACGCCAGGGCCTGGGCCGGGCTGGTGACCGGGTCGGTGCCCGAGATGCTCACGGCGCCGCTGGTCGCGCACCACAGCGGGACGGCGGCCGTCCTCACCGGGCCCGGGCCGTGCGCCGGGTCCAGGGTGCGGATCAGGTCGAGGGTGCGGACCAGGCCCGCCGGGAGCACCGGGTGGTCGGGGTGCGGCTGCTCGTCCAGCGCCAGCAGCGACAGCACACCGTCCGGCCCGGGCCGGGCGTCCCCGGTGCCGGCCGCGTCCCGGGTGCCGGCCGCGTCCCAGCTGTCGGCCACCGCGAAGCCCCGTTCGCGCAGGGCCTCGGCCCACGGGTGCCCGGCCGGGGCCAGGACGAGCCAGCGCTCCGGGTCCACCGGGGCCGCGGCAGCGCTCGTCGGCGCCCACGCCACCTCGTACCGCCAGTCGTCCCGGGGCGCCGGCGGGGTCGCGGTCACCCAGTAGGGCTCGCGCTGGAAGGCGTACGTGGGCAGGTCCGCCCGGGGTGCGGTGCGGGGCAGGACCGGATTCCAGTCGACGTCGGCACCGGCGGCGTAGAGGCGTCCCGCCGCGGCGAGGAACTCGGTGAGGCCGCCGTGGTCGCGGCGCAGTGTCCCGGTGGCGGCGACCTCCAGCGCGGGCACCAGCACCGGGTGCGGGCTGACTTCCAGGAACAGGTCGTGACCGTCGGCGGTGAGCTTGGCGGTGGCCAGATCGAACCGTACGGGTTCGCGCAGATTGCGGTACCAGTAGCCGGCGTCGAGGGCGGAGGTGTCGACCGGCTCACCGGTGACCGTGGAGTAGAACGGGATCTCCGCCGAGCGGGGCGTGAGGTCGGTCAGTTCGGTGAGCAGCCGCTCGCGGATCGCCTCGACCTGCGCGGAGTGGGCGGCGTAGTCGACGGGCAGGCGGCGGGCGCGGACGCCGTCGGCCTCGCAGGCCGCCAGCAGTTCGTCCAGCACGTCGAGGCCACCGGACACCACGACCGCCGCGGGGCCGTTCACCACGGCGGTGGTCAGCCGCTCGCCCCAGCGGGCCAGGTAGCCGGCGGCCTGGTCGACGGACAGCGCGAGGGACACCATGCCGCCCCGGTCGGCGATGACGGTCAGGGCTCTGGACCGCAACGCCACGACCTTGGCGGCGTCCCGCAGCGACAGCGCGCCGGCGACGTACGCGGCGGCGATCTCCGCCTGGGAGTGACCGACCACGGCGTCCGGCCGCACGCCGTGGGACCGCCACAGGTCGGCCAGCGCCACCATGACGGCGAACAGGGCCGGCTGGACCACGTCGACGCGGTCCAGCGAGCCGTGGCGCAGTTCGTCGACCAGCGACCAGTCCGTGTAGGGGGCCAGGGCGGCGGCGCAGGCGTCGATGGCGGCGCGGAAGACCTCGGACTGCTCGTACAGGTCGCGGCCCATGCCCGCCCACTGCGCCCCCTGTCCGGGGAAGACGAACACCGTCCCGCCGGTACGGGCCGGCAGGCCCGGCAGTCCCGTCGGGAGCGCGGCCAGGCCGGACAGCAGGCCGTCCCGGTCGGCGCCGGCCACCGCCGTCCGGTGCTCGAACCGGGTGCGGGCGGCCAGTGCCCGGCTGATCGCGGCGGCCGGGACGTCGGCGTGGGCGGTCGCGTACGCGTGCAGCCGCTCGGCCTGGGCGCGCAGCGCGGCCTCGCTCTTCGCCGACAGCAGCCAGACGGTGGGGGCGGCCGGGTCGGCGGGTTCGGGGAGGTGGCCGGGGTCCGGGTCGGAGGACTGCTCGATGATCAGGTGGGCGTTGGTGCCGCTGATGCCGAAGGCCGAGATGCCGGCGCGGCGCAGGTGCTCGTGCTCCGGCCACGGCCGGGCCTCGGTGAGCAGGCGGACGGCGCCGGACGCCCAGTCGACGTGCGGGGAGGGGGCGTCCACGTGCAGGGTTCGCGGGAGTCGCCCGTGGCGGATCGCCATGACCATCTTGATCAGGCCCGCGACGCCGGCGGCGGCCTGGGTGTGGCCGATGTTCGACTTCACCGAGCCCAGCCACAGCGGCTCGTCCCGGTCCTGGCCGTAGGCGGCCAGCAGGGCGTGGGCCTCGATGGGGTCGCCGAGGGTGGTGCCGGTGCCGTGGGCCTCCACCGCGTCCACCTCGGACGGCTCCAGCCCGGCGTTCGCCAGGGCCTGACGGATCACCCGTTCCTGCGACGGACCGTTGGGCGCGGTCAGCCCGTTGGACGCCCCGTCCTGGTTGACCGCGCTTCCCGCGACGACCGCCAGCACCCGGTGGCCGTTGCGGCGGGCGTCCGACAGGCGTTCCAGCAGCACCAAGCCGGCGCCCTCGGCCCAGCTGGTGCCGTCGGCCGCGGCGGCGAAGGGCTTGCTGCGGCCGTCCGCCGCGAGGCCGTGCCGGCGGGAGAACTCGGTGAAGCCCAGCGGTGTCGCCATGACCGTGACACCGCCGGCGAGCGCCAGCGAGCACTCGCCCGCGCGCAGGGCCTGGGCGGCCAGGTGGACGGCGACCAGGGACGACGAGCAGGCGGTGTCCACGGACAGCGCCGGGCCGCGCAGCCCGAGGTGGTAGGCGACCCGGCCGGAGGTGACGCTGGTCGCGACGCCGGTGAACAGGTAGCCCCCCAGGTCCTCCGGCAGGCCCGGCCCGGTCGCGTAGCCGGACGACCAGACGCCGGTGAACACGCCGGTGTGGCTGCCGCGCAGCGAGGCCGGGTCGATCCCGGCGTGCTCGAAGGTCTCCCAGGCCGTCTCCAGCACGATCCGCTGCTGCGGGTCCATGGCGAGCGCCTCGCGGGGCGAGATGCCGAAGAACGGGGCGTCGAAGCCGGCCACCGCCTCCAGGAAGCCGCCCCGGGCGGTGTACGTGGTGCCCGCGCCGCGCGGCTGCGGGTCGTACAGGCCGCCCAGGTCCCAGCCCCGGTCGTCAGGGAAGTCGCCGATCGCGTCCCCGCCCTCCGCGACGAGCCGCCACAGGTCGTCCGGCGAGGCCACCCCGCCGGGGAAGCGACAGCCCATCCCCACGATGACGACCGGGTCGTCGGGGGCGGACGTGGCGGCGGGGGCCGGCCGGTCGCCGGGGCCGGTGCGCAGCCAGTCGATCAGCTCCGCGGGCGTCGGGTGGTCGAAGACGAGACCGGAGGGCAGCCGCCGGTCCAGGGCGCCGGCGAGGCGGTTGCGCAGTTCGAGGCCGGTGACCGAGTCGAAGCCGAGGTCCTTGAAGGTGAGCGCGGGATCGATGTCCGCGGGGTCCTCGTGGCCCAGCACGAGCGCGATCTGCGCGGTGACCACGGCGGCCGGGTCGACCGTGTCGTCCGGCCCCGGGTCGCCCGGGTCCGTGCCGCCGTCCGGCCGGCCGGGCGCGGCGGTCTCCGCCGCGGCGGCCTGCGCCGCGTGCGCGCCCGGGCCGGCCGGGAGCTGTCCGCCCGGCCCGGTGGTCGCGCCGGGCAGCCAGTACGAACGGCGTTGGAAGGCGTACGTGGGCAGGTCGACCGGCGCGGCCTCGCCGACGGCCGGGGACCAGTCGACCGGCACCCCGGCCACGAACAGCCGGGACAGCGCGGTCAGGAAGGCGTCAGGCCCGCCCCGGTCACGGCCCAGCGTGCCGGTGGCGACGCCGGACGCGCCCGTCCGCTCGCGGTCCTGTTCGAGGACCTGTTCGAGGACGGGCAGCAGCACCGGGTGCGGGCTGACCTCGACCACCACGTCGTGCCCGTCCGCCAGCAGGGCGGCGGTGGCCAGGTCGAAGCGGACCGGCTCGCGCAGGTTGCGGTACCAGTAGCCGGCGTCGAGCTCCGTGGTGTCGTCGAGGAGGCCGCCGGTGACCGCGGAGTAGTACGGGATGGTGCCCCGCCGCGGCCGCACCCCGTCCAGTTCGGTGTGCAGCCGCTCGCGGATCGCCTCGACGTGCGCGGAATGCGAGGCGTAGTCCACCGGGACGACGCGTGCGCGGACACCGTCCGCCGCGCAGGACTCGGCCAGTTCGGACAGGGCCCGCGTGTCGCCGGAGACCACGACCGAGCCCCCGCCGTTGACCACGGCGACCGTCAGCGCGTCACCCCAGCGCGACACGTGGTCCTCGGCCCGCTCGGCGGACAGGGCCACGGAGACCATGCCGCCCCGGCCGGTCAGCGCCACCAGCGCGCGGCTGCGCAGGGCCACGATCCTGGCCGCGTCGGAGAGCGACAGCGCGCCCGCGACGTACGCCGCGGCGATCTCGCCCTGTGAGTGCCCGACCACCGCGTCGGGCTCGACCCCGAAGGAGCGCCACAGTCGTGCCAGGGACACCATCACCGCGAACAGGGCGGGCTGCACCACGTCCACGCGGTCGAGCGGGGCGCCGTCCAGGACGTCGGCCAGGGACCAGTCCGTGTGCGGGGCCAGGGCCCGGGCGCACTCGTCCATGGCGGCCCGGAACACGGGGTACGCGGCGTACAGCTCCCGGCCCATGCCGACCCACTGCGCGCCCTGGCCGGGGAACACGAAGACGGTGCGGCCCGGGGTGCCGGCCCGGCCGGCGGCGACCTGGACGGAGTCGAGCAGGACCGCGCGGTGCGCGAAGCGGGTCCGGGTGGTGGCCAGCGCGTGGGCGACCTCGGCGCCGGTCAGGTCCGGGTGGCTGCGCACGTGTTCGCGCAGGCGCTCGATCTGCGCTCGGAGCGCCTGCTTGGTCCGCGCCGTGACGATCCACGGCGCCGGACCGGCCCCGGGGGCGGGCCGCCGGGCCGGCGGGGCGGCCGGGTAGGGCGCCTGCTCGACGATCACGTGCGCGTTGGTGCCGCCCATGCCGAACGACGACACGCCGGCGAGCAGGGGCGCGTCCGGCCGCGGCCACGGGGTCAGGGCGGTCTGGACCCGCAGCGCCAGTGCGTCGAGGGGGATGCCGGGGTTGGGGGTCTCGTGGTTCAGGCTCGGCGGCAGTGCCCGGTGGTGCACGCTGAGGACGGCCTTGAGCAGACCGACGATGCCCGCGGCGCCTTCCAGGTGGCCGACGTTCGTCTTGGCGGACCCGACCCGCAGGGCGTCCGCGTCGCCGGCCTCGGCCGGGTCGCGGTAGGCCGCGCCGAGGGCGGCGGCCTCGACGGGGTCGCCGACGGCGGTGCCGGTGCCGTGCAGCTCCACGTACTGGACGTCCGCGGGACGCACTCCGGCGCGGGCCAGCGCTTCCTGGATGACCTGTTCCTGGGCCTGGGCGCTGGGCACGGTCAGGCTCCGGGTGGCGCCGTCGTTGTTGACCGCGCTGCCCCGGATGACGCCGTAGACGCGGTCCCCGTCGGCCAGGGCCCGGTCCAGCGGTTTCAGGACGACGAAGGCGCCGCCCTCGCCGCGGACGAAGCCGTTGGCCCGGGCGTCGAAGGTGAAGCAGCGGTCGTCCGGGGACAGGCCGCCGAACTCCGCCGCTCCCTCCTCGCGGGCGGCGGTCAGGTTGAGGTTCACCCCGCCGGCCAGGGCGAGCGCCGACTCGCCGCGGCGCAGGCTCTCGACCGCCAGGTGCACGGCGACCAGCGCCGACGACTGGGCCGTGTCGACCGTCATGCTCGGTCCGCGCACGCCGAGAAAGTGCGAGACGCGGTTGGCGATGACGCCCCGGCTGGTGCCGGTCAGCGTGTGCGGGGTGATGTGACCGGGGTAGGCCAGGGACGTGTAGTCCTCCCACATCGAGCCGACGAACACCCCCGTCGGACCGCCCGTCAGCGTGCTCGGCACGATCCGGGCGTCCTCCAGTGCCTCCCAGGCGAGTTCGAGCATGAGCCGCTGCTGCGGGTCCATGCCGGCGGCCTCGCGCGGGGACACCCCGAAGAACGCCGCGTCGAAGCCGTCCACCCGGTCCAGGTAGCCGCCGTGCCGCACGCCCTGTCTGCCCGCGGGCGGCGCGGTGATCGCGTCGGTCCCGTCGCACAGCAGTCGCCAGAACGCCTTCGGATCCGGGGCTTTCGGCAACCTGCCCGCCATTCCGATGACCGCGATACGACCAGCGTCCGAATCCAGGGGGAAGCGCATCACATCGACACCTCGTGAGCCGGGGAATGAAGGAAGGCGGGGTGTTTCCGTAGCAGTCCCGATGGTGCGGCCCCGACCGCACGGGCGGCCGGATCATCGAGCGCGCGGGCAGCCCGGCGACCCGGTGGTATCGACCCCGGACTCGGCCGCGCTTCAGGCGCCTGGATCAGTGGAGCGGTCCCCGGGAGCGACGGCGTCGGCGACGCTCCCCGAGGAGATGCACTGGTGAGCTGAGCATTGGGGCCGGGGCGGTGATCGTCCGCGGCGCGAACGAGCATGGCAGCAACATCACGCCATCGCCATAGGCCACGCGAAGGCTGTCTCAAACGAGGCACATCACAACGTCATATGCCCTGCATGACCGAGGCGTCCCGTGGCGAGATCCAACCGTGTCCCGGGAAACGCGTCGTTTCTCACGGACGGCCCGTCGCGGTGCGGCCGGCGGACCCGGCGACGAATCCGCCGGTGAACCTGCCGGTGCCGTCACGGTAGTTCGTCCACACCCCGCGCCGCCGAACCCGGGCCGGGTTCACGGGCACCGTCGACGCCGCCGGTGACAACGCCCTAGAATCCCATCCGCACTCGCGCGGCAGAACGTCCTCGACCGTCATCCGGCCACCCGGGAAGACCCCGCACGGCGATCACCACCCGGATCGAGCGAACCGACCACCGGCGCCGCCGGCAGCTCCGGCCGAACCGTATGACCCCCATCGACTTCGAGACGACCGCGAAGCGCCACCGCCCCCGGCGGCACACCATCCAGTTGTCACCGATCCGCGCACCGGTCCCGGCCGTTCGCGCCCGGACCCGATGCCCGGTCCCGGTGACACCGAGCCAGAAGGCAGCGATGCGAGCCACGTTTCCCCTCACCACACCGCACCACCTCGACAACGAGCCCGAAGCCGAGGCTCTGCTCGCCCAGGCGCCGGTCGTCCTCGCGACGATGGGCACGGCGGACGTCTGGCTCGCCCTCTCCTACGGGGCGGTGCGCCAGGTCCTGAGCGACAGCCGGTTCAGCCGGGAGGCGGCCACCCGCCCGGGCGGCTCGCTGCAACTGTCCGTCGCCGCCGACCCGTTACTGGTCTCCAGCCAGGACGGCGAGCGCCACGCCCGGCTGCGCAAGCTGATGTCGCAGGCGTTCAGCCCACGCATGGTCGATCAGCTCGAACCACGCGTGCGGTCCATCGTGGACTCCCTGCTCGACTCCCTCGATCCGACCGCCGACCTCGTGGCAGGCCTCTGCGCCCCCCTGCCGTTGATGGTCATCTGCGAGCTGCTCGGCGTGCCCTACTCCGAGGCCCGGGCCATCCGCAGGTGGACCAGGCGGCTGTTCGTCACGAACATCACCCCGGACGAACTGCGGGCCGCACAGGGCGAGATGCAGGACTGGCTCGCCGACCTGGTGCGCCACAAGCGGGCGCGGCCGGACGACGGGTTGATCTCGGCGATGGTCGCCGCCAACGACGAGGGCGACCACCTCACCGAACCCGAGCTGCTGGCCAACCTCGAAGGCCTGCTGATCGCCGGCCACGAGACGACCGTCAACCAGCTGGGCAACTCGTTCCTGACCCTTCTGCGCCACCCGGACCAGCTCGCGCTGCTGCGGTCGTCGCCGGACCTGATCGGACCGGCGGTCGACGAACTACTGCGCTACAGCAGGCTCTTCACCTCGGCCGAGGTCCGGGTCACGACCGAGCCCGTCGAACTGGAGGGCGTCGAACTGGGGGCGGGCGAGCCGGTGTTGCCGGTCATCGTCGCGGCCAACCGCGACCCCGGGGTGTACCCGGATCCCGGCCGCTTCGACATCACGCGCGAAGGACCGGCGGCGCACCTCGCCTTCGGGCACGGGCCGCACTTCTGCCTCGGCGCGATGCTGGCCCGCCGGGAGATGCGGGTGGCGATCGGGTCCGTGGTGAAGCGGTACCCGGGACTGCGCCTCGCCGTCGACGAGTCCGAGCTCACCTACGTGCCGGAGCTGGTCTTCCGCGGCCTTCAGGCGCTGCCGGTCACCTGGTGATCCGTGGCCCCTCCTGCCGTGGTTCCTCCCACCGGGGTTCCTCCTGACGCGGTTCCTCCCACCGGGGTTCCTCCTACCGCGGGCGCGGGAACCGGAGGGGATCGGCCGGTGGGGGCACGACACGGTCGACGGCCCTTCCGCTGCCTTCGAGGCGCGGTACGACGGCCCGGGGGGTCAGCGCGGGCGCCGCTCGGCCAGTCGCAGGGTGAGGCCGTGCGGCTCCAGGTGCAGACGCGGTCGCGGCCGTACGGGGGCGGGGCAGGGCCGCACGCGCCAGGACCCGGCGATGCAGGCCAGGGACAAGGTCAGGTCCATGAAGGCGAGTTCGTAGCCGATGCACTTGGACTCCCCCGCCCCGAAGGGCAGCCAGCCCTTGTCCCGGTGCGGATCGCGACCGTCCCACCTGCGCGGGTCGAAGTTCTCCGGCGCGGGGAACAGGTCCGGCCGGTGGTGCAGCACATAGGGGCTCAGCAGCACCTGGGCGCCGGCCGGGATGCGCCGGGAGCCGATGGCGGTGTCCCTGACGGCCACGCGCGGGAAGATCCAGCTGGGGGCGCGCCGTCGGAGGACTTCGGCGACGACGCCTCGGGTGAGGGGCAGCCGGGCCATCACGTCGGCGGCCGGGTGCCCCTCGTCGAGCCGGGCCACCGCCCGGGCCTCGTCGGCGACCTCCGCGGCAAGGGCGGCGTCCTGGGAGAGCTGGTGCAGCGCCCACGCGTGCCCCACGGCCGAGGCGGTCACGCCGCCGAGGAGCACCGTCATGGCCGTGTCACGGACCTCCCGGTCGGTGAGCCGGTCGCTGTCGAGGGAGGTGGTGAACATGGACATCAGGTCGCCGTGGTCCCTGCCGTCCTCGCGGTAGGCGGCGATCTCCGCGTCCAGGAAGCGCAGCAGCCTGGCCTCGCTCCTGCGGTAGCGGTGGTTGCGCGGGGTGGGGAGGCGGTTGAGGACGGGCGCGATCATCCGCAGGATGGTCTGGTGGTCGACGAAGTCGGTGACGGCCCGCCGCAGCTCGTCGATCTCGGGGCCCGGCTCCCGGCGGCAGAACATCGTCGCGAGATTGGAACGGGTGGCCAGCGACCGCATTTCCGGCAGCACGTCCAGGGTCTGTCCGTGGCGCCAGGTCGAGGTGAGGGCGTGCACCTGCGCCCGGATGGTGCGGGCGTAGCCGGTCATCCGGTCGGCCCGGAAGGCGGGCTGCCCGAGGCGGCGGAGTCGTTTGTGCTGGGACAGGGGGCAGGTGGCCATGCCGTCGCCGACGATGGACCGCATGTTCTCGTAGAACGTGCCCCCCTTGTCGAAGGCGTGGTCGGGATTGCGGAGCACGTGGTGAGCCGCTTCCGGTGAGCACACCACGTAGGTCCGTGTCCGGCCGAACCGGACCTCCACGACATCGCCGATGTGCGGCAGGGCCGCCAGCAGCCCGAGCGGATCGGCGAGGAGGGGCTTGATGTGCCCGAGCAGCGGCCGGCCGCCCGGCGCCTCGGGGGGCCTGTCGGTGGGTTCCAGCAGCACGGTGGCTTCCTTTCACGGTACGGGGCGGGGCGCGAGCACCCGTGACATGAGGGCGGCGACCTCCTTCCCGGCGGGCCGTGGCACCGGTTCGGGGACGGGGGCCGCCGCCGGAGCGGCCACGGGGGCAGCGGTACGCCGAGGCGGGGTGCGCTCCTTGGGCGCAGGGGGCTACCCCATAGCTCACCCGGCGGTTGTCGGCAAAACGCCGAAGCGTGAACCGTCAACCCAAACCACCCTTTCGGGGGGAGCCGACGACCGGGATCGAGCGCCCGCCAGGATCGGTCAGGCTGCGCACGGGCTTGTGGACACTCCCCCCGGTCCCACCGGGAGTCCTCCTCCCGGTCGGTCCGCGCCCGCCCGGTCCCCTCAGCGGTGCTCGGGGTTCTCGAAGTCGAAGCGGCAGCCGGCGTCCCACTCGGAGCGCTGGTTGCCGTGGGCCGGGATGCCGCCGGCGTCCTTGAGCATGCGGGCGAGGTGGAGCTGGTTCCAGGTCATGAAGGTGGTGTTGCGGTTGGTGAAGTCGTTCTCCGGGCCGCCGGAGCCCTCGTCGAGGTAGGACGGCCCGGGGCCGGCCTCCCCGACCCAGCCGGCGTCCGCCTGCGGCGGGATGGTGTAGCCGAGGTGCTGGAGGCTGTAGAGGACGTTCATCGCGCAGTGCTTGGCGCCGTCCTCGTTCCCGGTGATCAGACAGCCGCCCACCCGGCCGTAGTAGGCGTACTGCCCCTCGGAGTTGAGGATCGACGAGCAGGCGTAGAGCCGCTCGATCACCTTCTTCATCACCGAGGAGTTGTCGCCGAGCCAGATCGGTCCGGCCAGGGTGAGGATGTCGGCGGCCATCACCTGGGAGTAGATCACCGGCCACTCGTCGGTCTCCCAGCCGTGTTCGGTCATGTCCGGCCAGACACCCGTGGCGATGTCGAGGTCCACGGCGCGCAGGACGTCGACGGCGACGCCCTGGCGCTCCAGGATGCCGGTGCTGACGTCGATCAGGCCCTGGGTGTGGCTGCGCTCCGGGGACCGCTTGAGCGTGCAGTTGATCACCAGGGCGCGCAGGTCGTGGTAGGAGGGGGTGCGGTCGGGCATGGTGGGGATCCTCGGTCGGGGGTCGGGAGGTTCGAACGCTCGACGGTGGTCGGCGCTCGTCAGGTCCGGCACCCGGAGCGGCTCGGCGTCCTTCCTCTCCCTCTTCACCGGGTGAGCCTCTCCCGTTGACGGTGTGCCGGGTGGCGCCATTGCACCCGCTGGGCGCCACGCGGAAGTGCAGGAACGTTCCCGCCCGCGCGCCGCCGGGGAGCGTCGGCGGGCCGGGGGGCGCCCGTCGGGCCGCCGCCCCTCCGCCGAACCTCCGCCTCCCGTCCGGCCCTTCTGGACAATCACCGCGAAAATTTGCCACCGTGAGCACCAGCGGCCCAGCCATCGATCATGCGGCCGAATCCCCCTGGGAGTTCCCCGTGCCCTCCGCCGACTTCCCCGCCTTCTACCTCGGGCAGAGTGCCTTCTCCGCCCCCGGCGCCCACCTGCCCCGCTACACCGCCCTGCCCAACGATCCGCGCCAACTCGCCCGGATCGCACGGGACCTGGTCATCCACCGCCTCGAAGGCGGGCTGTTCCACCACGCCATCCCGGCGGACCGGCTCCACCACGACGCCGAGACCCGCTACCTCGACGACATCCTGAACCTGATCACCGAGCGCGACCCGGCCCCGCTCAGCCACCCCCGCGCCCCGGCCGACCGCTTCGTCGGCGTCTGCCGCGACCTGGCCCTGCTGCACTGCTCCTTCCTGCGCCACGTCGGCGTCCCGGCCCGGCTGCGCTGCGGCTTCGCCGACTACCTGGGCCCGGACGGCTTCCACGCCGACCACGTGGTCACCGAGTACTGGCACGACCGGCGCGGCTGGCTGCTCGCCGACCCCCAGCTGGCCGACCCGAAGGTCGCCGCCGCCTGGCGGGTGGACTTCGACCCGATGGACGTCCCGCGCGACCGCTTCCTGGTCGCCGGACGGGCCTGGCGCGCCATCCGCACCGGCGGGGCCGCCGCCGACTCCTTCGGCGTGCACCCTCCCGAGCAGGGCCCGCTCAACGGCGAGTGGTTCGTCGCCCACTCCACCCGGCTCGACCTCGCCGCCCTGAACAAGGTCGAGACCCTCCTCTGGGACACCTGGGGCACCGCCTCCACCAACACGCCCCACGCCCCGTACGACGAGGTCGCCCACCTGACCGTCGGCACCGTCGACCTTCCCGCCGCCCGCCGCCTCTTCACCGAGCACGACGCGCTGCGCGTCCCGAAAACCGTCCTCTCCCTGGCCCCCTTCAACGGCCCCCACGAGGTCACCCTGCGCTGACCGCCCCCCGGCGGACCGGACGGGTCCTCGGCGAGCACGGCCGAGAACTCCAAAATTTTTATTGCGCAATTTTTCCTTCAGATCTATCGTCGACGCATGTCCGAACAGCCCCGGCCCGACCGGATCACCGACCTGTCCCGCCTCAAGGCGTTCACCAACCCGCTGCGGATGCAGCTCTACCGCCTGCTCTACGCCGCCGGCAGCGCGACCGCCTCCCAGCTCGCCGAACAGGTCGACCAGGCCCCGTCCCTGGTCAGCTACCACCTGCGCAAGCTCGCCGAGCAGGGCTTCGTGACCGAGGCGAGCGGCCGGAGCAGCGACGGCCGGCAGCGGTGGTGGCAGGTCGCCTCCGAGGAGGGCTGGGGCTTCCGCGAGTCCGACCTCACCGGCACGCCCGAGGGCGCGGCGGCCGTCAACGCGGTGACCAAGGGCCTGCTCGACGCCCGCGTCGCCCAGTACCACCGCTACCTCGACCAGAGTTCCGCCTGGGGCAAGGAGTGGACCGACGCGGCCTTCAGCTCGGAATGGCTGCTCGACCTCACGCCGGCCGAACTCGCCGAGATGGACCAGGAGTTGCAGGACATCTCCCGCCGCTGGCGGGAGCGCGGCAAGGCCGCCAGGGCGGCCGGCGACACCGCGGGCCGCGAGCACGTGTCGGTCCACCTGTACGGCTTCCCCTTCCGCCCCTGACGCGTGCTCCGCCCCGACCACTTCCGCCCCTGACACCGGCACAGCCCGGGTCCCCGACCGTCGGAGCTCCTCCTCATGACCCTCGCGGAAGCACCCCTAGCCGGCCGAGCCGCACCACCCGCCCACCGCGACGGCAACGTGCTGCGCTGGCTCACCGCCCACACCGCCTCCCTGATCGGCGACGGCGTCTACTTCGCCGCGCTCGCCTGGTCCGCCCAGCGCTCCGCCGGCCCCACCGAGGTGGGCCTGGTGATGGCCGCCGGCGCCGCCCCGCGCGCCCTGCTGATGCTCGGCGGCGGCGTCCTCGCCGACCGTCTCGACCCCCGCCGGGTGATCCTCGGCAGCGACACCGTGCGCTGCCTGCTCATCCTGGGCGTGGCCGCCGCCGTCGCGCTGACCGCACCCTCGCTCTGGTTCCTGGTGGCGGTCGCGGTCGTCTTCGGCGCCGTGGACGCCCTGTTCGTCCCCGCCGTGGGCACCCTCCCGCCCCGGATCACCACCCCCGACCAGCTGGCGCGGGTCACCGGCCTGCGCTCGCTGTCGATGCGCCTCGGCCAGATCGCCGCCCCGCCGCTCGGCGGACTCGCGATGGGCCTGGGCGGTCCGGCCGCCGCCTTCGCCGTGGCGGGTTCGCTCTTCGCACTCTCCCTGCCGCTGCTGCTCACGGTCCGGATCAGCCCGCTCGCCCCGCCCTCCCCCGACGGCCCTGACGCCCCCGACGTTGCCGACGCCCCACCGCGCGGTGCGCGCGCCGAACTCCTCGACGGCCTGCGCTACATCCGCCGCCACCGCCTGATCGGCCCGCTGGTCGCCGCCGGAGCCGTCTGCGAACTCGGGCTCACCGGCACTCTCAACGTCGGCATGGTGCTGCTCAACGCGGAACGCGGCTGGGGCCCCTCCGGCTACGGCTGGATCGTCAGCTGCTTCGGGGCCGGGGCGGCCGCCAGTGCCGCGCTGCTCGCCGTGGCCGGCCGACTCCCCCGGGCCGGGGCGACCATGACCGGCAGTCTGCTGGCCGGCAGCGTCGGCGCGGCGGCCATGGCGCTGGTGCCGAGCCTGTGGGTCGCCGCCGGCCTCGCCGCCCTGGTCGGCCTGAGCGCGGGCGTCTTCGGCAGCCTGGACGGCGCCCTGATCCAGACCGCCGCCGACCCCGCCTACCTGGGGCGGGTCACCTCCGTCGTCATGCTCGCCATGCTCGGCCTCGCCCCGCTGAGCTACCCGCTGGTCGGCGCCGCCATCGGCGCCTGGGGCCCCGCCCCGGTCTTCGTGGCCTGCGGCGCCCTGTCCTGCCTCGGCGCCGCCCTCGCCTCCGCCTCCCCCGCCGTCCGCCACGCCGAACTCCCCCGGGCCGGGGGGGGGTGGGGGGCGGGGGGGGGGGGGGGGGGGGGGGGGGGGGGGTGGCTTTGGCGGGGTGGGGGTTACTCACCAAACGAAAAAAAGCCCGTTTAGCGAAGGGAAGGGGGAAGGAAGGGCA